>JASHON010000018.1 GCA_030041095.1 Terriglobia bacterium | reverse complement strand
ATCGAAGCCGGATGCAAGACGCTGATCGCTTCCCGCTTCAAACGGTCGGGCATGTTCTGGACCGTTCGGGGAGCCAATGCGATCCTCGCGCTGCGCTGCTGTCATCTCAATGGCCGATTTGAGGATTATTGGGAGGGCCGTCGCGTGGCGTGACTCTCACTTTTATGTCGCGCACCCCAGAGTACAGGGTCATTTTGTTCTGAGCTTCAAGTTGCCAAAAGCATGCTGGGCGCTTGTTGAAAACGGACGGCGCGGTCATCCTGAGGAGCCCGGGCGACGAAGGATCACTGCATTGGCTTGATTTTTCAAATGCCGAGATGCTTCGCGGAGTTTACCCTGAGTCCCTTCGCTACGCTCAGGGCCGTTCGCTGCAGAAGGGCGAACGGGCTCACCATGACATGACCCGAACTGTTTTTTCAGCGCCCTGTCAGAACAAATTTACCGTGAGCACAGGATGGCGCGCGATGCGGCGGAGAGGAACGGTTTAGTTAACGGCGCGGTGATACCAGACGTAGACGTGCTTTTGCGAGCTTGAAACAAGGTATTGGCCGTTGGGAGAGAAGGCGAGGGTATCTAGTGGCTCGCGGCTATCGCGCAGGGTTTGGACCAGCTTTCCCGAACTCAGGTTCCAGACTCGAACGGTGGCATCCTTTCCCGCGGACGCGAGGTACGTGCTTTGTGGAGAGAACGCAACCCCATTCTCCGCCCGCTGGCTCGCCTGGTATCCCCGAATAAGGCTCCAATTCTCAGTGGAAAACACACGCACGCTGCCGTCAGCGCACGCCGTGGCCACCATCCTGCCATTTCGAGAGAACGCGATTCCGAGCACATCGCCGCGATGGCCAGGCAAGATGTTGACAAACGTTCGGTCCGCCAGGGAAACCACAATGGGGTTGTACGAAGAGTTTGTTTCCACCTGAGCGAGCAACAGCCACCGGCGATCCGGAGAAAAAGAGAAAAGCCGCGGCGTCTGCGAAAGCTCGGTGATTGAAAGCGTCCCTCCTCGCCCCGTGACCGGGTTCCATACCTCAAACTCACTGTTCTTATAGAGCGCGATGTCTCTGAGATCAGGAAAATAGCGCACGGGAGAGAATCCGCCGGCCGCGCCGACCGTATCGATTTTTCCGACCACCGCATCCCTGGCAGTGTTCCATTGAAATGCAAGCTCCGGGGATTCGGCGGGCCTTCGATGCCGCTTCTTTCCCTTCGCCGTCACACCCTTTGCCAGCAGGAACACGCTCGTCGGCGATACGAAGTTTGCTGACTCAATGTCGAGAGTGGCAACTCCAGGAATTCTTGGATGCAGGACCTTACGCACATCGGAAGTGGCAAGAACCATGATGGCGACTCGATCTCCGTCGGCGACGGCAATGGCGGAGCCATCAGGCGAAAACGCCCCAGCGGGCGAATAGCTGAGAGCCAGATGTCCGCTGATGCGCCCAACGTCCTCCCACACATACTGAGCCGGCGCTCCCTCAACCGATTCCATTCGCGCTTGTTTCGCCGTGTGAGCCCAGCACAAGCTCGCCGCAAGCAAAAACGGCGCTCCCGCCGCCCAGCACCATCCGGCGCCGCGCCGCCTGAAAGGGCGCCTCTGTCTCAACCCGAATGTCATCAAAGATCCTCTCCTTAAGCGATTTCGCCCCGCGCGAGCCGCTCGACTAACTCCCGGTCGGCTTCGAGGAACCGATATTTCGGAAGCTTACTTCGCGGCGCCCATTCCACAGCTTCGAAAACACAGTTTTGGATGGCGTTGCGATAAGAGTTCACGCGAAAGAACGCGACTTCAACAAACCGATCCGGATAACGATGGCGCAGCCGGAAAACTTCATCGCCAATCTCAGCGTCGATTGAGAGTTCTTCCCGAAGCTCGCGGCGAAGCGCCTCCTCCACGGTTTCGCCAGGTTCCACTTTTCCACCCGGAAATTCCCATTGCAATCCGTAAGCATCGCCGCGACGCCGCTGGCAAATGAGGACCCTGTCGCCGAAAGTCAGGATTCCAGCGCCCACCAGAATCGGCGGCACGCCGGGGTCCTCGCCGTCAACTCTAACCACTCGCGTCATGGTTCGTAAGCGGACGGACGTCATCGGCTTCCTATCACAGCTCTCAGGGCGGCTGCCACCTGGAACTGTTCCCGCGCCGCCACCAGATTTCCGTTCTGGAGCAAAGCGGTGCCCAATCCGGCATGGGCGCGTACGTTCTGGGGGTTCAACGCGAGCGCCTGTTGGAGTTGGAGAATGGCCTCTCCCAGGTCTTTTTGGTGCAGCAAGGCCAGGCCCAGAGCACAGTGCGCATTGGAGCTTGAGGGAGCGAGCCGGGCAGCCACGCGAAATTCCGCAACCGCTCCAGGCCAGTCGCCATTTTGCGACAGAATCACGCCAAGTCCGTAAGCCGCTCTCTCGTTCCGCGGATCCAACTGCAAAGCATCTCGAATTTGGGCTATCGCCTGGCTTCGTTTGTTTTCCTTTTCCAAAGCGATTGCAAGGTTGTAGTGGGCCTTCGCTGAGTCCGGCACGATCTGGAGGACCCGGTCGTATTCTGACGCCGCCTCCTGCCACTTTCCTTCGTGGCTGAGGGCAACGCCAAGATCGAAGCACGCGATGGGATCGTTGGGTTCAACGCTCACCACCTTGCGCATCTCCGTTTCTGCTTCCGCATAGCGCTGCCTGGCGAGGTCCTGCTCGCCCAGGCGAAAGTCCGTTTGTTCCTGTTTGTAGCGTTGGGCGTAAAGCAGGGCCTGCGGCGTTAAGGTAGGCTCCGGCTCTTGAGGGAGCTGCCGCGCCGCCGGCTTTGGCGCTGCTCTGCGCAAAGCAGCGATCAAGACCGTTTTGGCGCCCGCCTGCTGCAGTTGCCTCAGAAACTCAGGTGTCGGGGCAAAGCTGATTCCCCGCGTTCTTACGAACTCAGCGATTCGCTGGCTGGCAACTTCGCCCTTCACCAGACCCAGGATCTGCTCCTGATCGAGTGGCTTGGAAGCGCCACTCAAGAGCCTGCCGGAAAATAAAAGCATTGTCAGCACACCGAACAGGATTGGTCCACACCACAGCCGTAATGTTCTGCCCCGCATTCATCGCCTCCGCCCCTCCCAACTGATCCCCTTCAGCGTCACTGCCCCAAGTACTTCGCTTCGGCCGCCATGGCCTTCTCGGCGCGCGTAATTCCATCTTGCGCCGTCGTATTGCCCGGATCGGCTTTCAAAGCACTTTCGTAAGCCTGGATTGCAAGCTTGTAGTATCCGTTCTCGAAGTAATGGTCTCCCTCTGCAATCGAAACCTTTGCCAGTTGCGCTTGCTGCGCTGCGGCTGGCGGCGCTTCGCTCGGTTGGGAGTTTGCACTGCCAGAACTTGCCGCCGGATGGTTGATCGCGTTTGATTGGGCCGGCGCCGAAGCTGGCGCCGACGCGGACCCACTCGCCGCGCCGAGAGGCCCTCCCGCCGTCGCCGGCCGGTTCGCCGGCTGCCGGGCTCCCGGAGATTGCTGCGCCTCTCTGTGCCCTCCGGACGAGATGGCCACTGAAATGTTTGACGCTATACGGGAAATCTGTTGCTCGACAAACTGTGGATGAAACCAGTAAGTTCGACCGGTATAAAGAACCCAACCGCACCAGCCCCCCGCCAAAACCATTAAGCTGAGCGCCGCGGCCAGGAAGAAAGAATGCACACTCTTAAGCCGCCCACCGCCATTCTTTTTGCGCTCCATTCGACGAAACAGAACAGAGCCTGTTGCTGCTCCCATTCCGATCCTCGTGTCACCGGGCGACTGAGGAAGCGTGAGGTCGAATTCGGGCCTTTGCTCCTGTCTTGGAAATTGAGCAGGGGCGGGTTTGAAACTCGCCCCTACCCCAAACGTTTTCATCGCTTCGTGGGTGTCGCGAAGCGACATGACCAACTGAGAAGAAGGGATTTCCGTTTCCATCACGCCCGTAAAAGAGCTTGATGGTTCCGCATCCGTTTCAGGAGCCAGCGACACATCGCCGGCGTAACCGGCTGAGCCAACCACGGCGTCATCAAGGGGCGACGGACGGTCCGCCACTTCTGCATCGGCGTCCATTCCCGGCTCTTCGCCCGCCGATTGAATGCCGGCCGGCGTCAATGCCTCCGCGGTCCCATCCACTGCCGCGCCTTCCGGCTCGCGCTTTTCCCACGCATGAAGATGGTCCACAAGCACCGTGGCGGTTGGTGGACGATCCTCGCGTTTTTTGGCCAGCGTGCGCGTGACCATCGCCTCCAACGCTTCGGGAATGGCGAGCCCAGGCCGCGCGCGCAGCGGTGGGGGCGGATCGAAGAGTTGCGCCAGGAGTACTTCCATCACGGTCGCGCGGCGGAATGGCAGATCGCCGGAAAGCATCGCATAGAGGATGACGCCGAGCGAGTAGAGGTCCGACCGTCCGTCGAGCGCCTCAACTTCCAGTCCGACGACGCGCTCCGGCGCCAGGTATTCGGCCGAGCCCACGAGCTCATCGTGGCCATGAAGCGCGAGCCGGGCAAGATCGACATACCGGGCTTGCTTGAACGGAAAAAAGCCAAAACCCAGAACCTTAACTTCTTCCTCCCCGTTCTCAGTGGCCACCAGCACGTTGGAGAGATTCAAGTCACCGTGGAGATGACCTTGACTGTGCGCGGCTTCGAGCGCGGACGCGATCTGCCGGCCGAGGGCACAGGCCCTTGCCACACTCAGCGGCGCTTCCTGACGCACAAGTTCTTCAAGCGGCCGGCCTTCCACGAAGTCACGAACCGTGTATACTTCTCCGTCTTCTGTCTCACCCGCTTCGATCTCAGTTGCAATGTGAGGATGGCGCAGCTTTGCCACGTCTGATATTTCCTGTTGCAACCGGCGCAGCAGGCCGCCGTCGAAATCCCCAACGTGGATTAATTGCTTGATGGCAAATTCCCGCGCCGTTTCAGCCTCCGTCGCGCGAAAGACCACACCGAGATCTCCGCGCCCAATCTCCGCGCGCAAGGAGAATCGACCGTTGATGACTTGACCTTCAGCAAACATACGGCTTTCGGTACGCGTGGTACCCGATTGCCTCTAGCGTAGCATAGTCACCCTCGCCCTGCGGAGGAGGTAAGCACTAACGCATCGGCCTCGCCGTTATCTCCTCGAACGTAACGCTGCGGCGCGAACCGCGCGCGCGTTCGAGCAAGGGAATCTACGAGCCGGGCAAGGCGAAGGAGGGGTTATCGCGGAAGCGTGGAAAGCTGCTGTTTGACCGTTTCTGCAAGATATTTATCGGAGGCGTAATCCTTCGCCAGCCGCTCGTAAATCTGGCGTGCGGCGGCGGGAGCGGGCACCCGTTCTGAATCCGCAAGGGCGAGCAAGGCGGTGGGCGCCGGCACGGTTTCCCTGGGATGATTGGCCAGCTCGCCGTAAAGTTTTTGCGCCTCAGAAAGCTTCCCGGTTTTCGCCAGCTCGTTGGCCAAGGCAAAATTGGCCAGCGATGCAATGCCCTGGTCACTGACGTGTCCGGCTTGCTCGAGGGTTTTGACGGCTGCCGCGTTATTGCCCAACAACTCCTGGCAAAGCCCGACATGGTAGAAAGCGATCTGGCCGGCTTTGCGCCCAGGATACTTTTCGTAGACCTCCATAAACTGCTTCAATGCGGACTGATATTTGTTCTGGGCAGTGGCAAACGCCTCGGCGTCAGGAGTGGAAGCCTGCGCTGCCGCGCCGACGGGAGCGTGGAAGGTGTTCAAGGCAGCTCCCAGCAGCGCGTTGGCCGCAAAGCCTTGCCGCTGTTTATAGCCCCGCCAGGCGTAAACGGCAACAGCCGCCAGCACCACCACAACGATGGCGCCAAGAATCGCCGTGTAATTCTCCGTGGCGAATTCCATGAAGTCGTCATAATAGACGGATAAGAATGGATCCTTCTTCAGCTCTTTTCGCGTTAGTCGCGCCACTCAAGACTCCTTGCCAGAACTTCTTTTACTGTAGCAGCGCCATAGAGAAGTCACAAGCGGATGCGGACCCGCCGATTGACAATCCGCATCCTGGGGCTGAAAATTGAGTTAAAGGTTGTGCGAATGAACGCCGCCGCTTCCACGCCAACCAGCGGTTTACACGTTGCGCGCTGGTGGGAAGAGATTCCCGACAAGAAGACGCATTGCTATTTGTGCCCGCGCCACTGCCGTATCGGCGAAGGACAGACGGGCTTTTGTTTTATCCGCAAGAATATTGGCGGCGCGCTTTACAACTTAGGTTACGCGCGCCCCGCCGCCGTTCAGATCGACCCAATCGAAAAGAAGCCGCTGAACCATTTCATGCCGGGCACGCGCGTTTTTTCCATGGGCACCGCCGGCTGCAATATGGGTTGTTTTTTCTGCCAGAATTGGGATATTTCCAAGTCCAAGTCCGATCAGGTTCGCTCCGCCCATCTCGATCCCGAAGGGGTGGTGTCTGAAGCCAGGCGTTACCAATGCCCGTCGCTCGCTTTCACCTACAATGAACCGACGATCTGGGCTGAGTACGTGGTCGACATATCCAAGGCTGCGCATCAAGCCGGGCTAAAGACCGTGATGGTGACCAACGGTTACATCACGCGTGAAGCTTTTTTTGACGTTTACCGGCACATTGACGCCGCGAACGTGGACCTGAAAGCATTTACTGAAAAATTCTATGCCCGCACCACACTCACCCATCTTCAGCCCGTGCTCGACACGCTGAAATGGCTGCGGCATGAAACCAGCGTCTGGTTCGAACTCACCAACCTCATGATTCCCACGCTCAATGACGGCGAAGATGAAACCAGGCAACTCTGCGGCTGGGTTCTGGAAAACCTGGGTGACGACGTTCCGCTCCACTTCACTGCTTTTCATCCGGACTTCAAGCTTCGCGACCAGCCGCCCACTCCTCCCGAAACTTTGCATCGAGCCCGCAAAATCGCTTTCGACATGGGCTTAAAGTTCGTCTACGAGGGCAACATCTATTCTGATGGCGGGAACACGATCTGCCCTGTCTGCAAACGCACGCTGGTGAAGCGGTGGTGGCACGAGGTCAGCGACGTTCGAATCAGTGAAGATGGCCGATGCCAGTTTTGCGGCGCGCATATTGCCGGTTATTTTCGGCGGCCAGGGGCGGACGTGAGTCGGCATGACTGAAGTCATGCCCTGATACGGCGCGCAGCCTCGCCCTGAATAATTTGATTGCTGGCGGTCTCGGAAAGGCAAGGCTTCTCTCAAGTCTGGCCGCACGTCAGGCGGCGGAGCCGCATTGTGCCTGAAAACTGCCCTCAGCATGACAGACTGGGCTTTTCCCGCAGCCTGTTTAGTCCCTGGTTGCGCCGGCCAGCGGCTAAAGCCGTTGGAGTCTGTGGCGCGCTGCGGCACGACTGAAGTCGTGCCCTGATACGGGGCATCATACCCGTGCGATGCCGCTGCACAAATGTACTGACGCCGTCCCTTCACGAATGCCTGCGCCGGCGGGAAAGCTCTTTCACCCTCCGAGCCAGCTCGGGAAGCAAGGCGAAGTGGGCATAAAGCCGCTTAAACTCCGCAAAGGGACGCGCGGGCGTGCCCCACAACACCGCACCCTCCGGCACGACTTTTCCGGGCAAAACCCCGGCCTGTCCTCCGATGACCGCGCGGCTCTCGATCCGCGCGCGCTCGCCAATTCCGGCTTGCCCGCCAATCACCACGAAGTCGCCTAGCGTAGCGCCACCGGATATACCGGTTTGCGCCACGATCACGCAGTGTCTTCCGACGCGCACGTTATGAGCGATTTGGACGAGATTATCGATTTTGGTTCCTTCGCCAATCACCGTAGTGCCCAGCGAGCCGCGATCCACGGTGCTGTTGCAGCCAATTTCTACATCATCTTCAATCACGACGCCGCCAAGCTGAGGAAACTTGATCTGCCTCCCGTCGGCGAAAATGTAGCCGAAGCCATCGCCACCTACGACCACGCCCGAGTGCAACACGACGTGGTTGCCCAGCCGCGCTCCGGGATACAAGGTCACGCGCGGATGGAGCACGCAGCGGGAGCCCACCTGCACGCCTTCTCCAAGAAAAACTCCGGCGCCAATATCCGTCTCCGGGCCAACCCGCACGCCGCGCTCGATGGTGGCATGCGGCCCTACCCGCGCTCCTTCGGCAAGGCTAGCCTCCGGCGATACCACCGCCGTCGGGTGAACGCCCGGAGTAAGAGGCTCGACAGGCAGCAACACTTCCACGGCACTGATAAAGGCCAGCTTGGGGTGAGGAACGGTAATCACGGTGTGGCCCGGAAGCACCGACCCTTCGCTGATGAGAATGCAGCCGGCACGGGAAGCCGCAGCCTGGCTCAAGGCGCGCTCACCCTCCGCAAAGCTCAGCTCACTCGGCGCGGCGCCATCAAGGCCAGCCACGCCGCGAATCTCTCTTGATTTCTCGCCCTGCGCTTTCCCCCGGACGATCTCCGCGATCTCTTCCACGGTCATTGCTTTGCCCTCTCGAAGGCATACGTGCCTTCGGCGATCCAGTGGGCGGGGCCAGTGAGAAAAACTTCCGAGTTTTCCGGCCATTCCACCCTCAGCCCGCCGGCCAGCGTGCGCACGCGAACGCTTCGATCGCAGAAGCCATTCAGGACGGAAGCGACCACCGCGCCGCAAGAGCCGGTGCCCGAAGACGCAGTGATGCCAACGCCGCGCTCCCAATACCGCACTTCAACTTCACGGCGAGAGACGATCTTGACGAACTCAACGTTCGTTCGCTTCGGAAAAAAGGGATGAACCTCAATCTCGCGGCCAAGGGCGAGCCAATCCAGGCGATTGAAATCGTTCACAAACACCGAGCAGTGCGGATTGCCCATGGACGTAACCGTGACGCGAATTCGCCTTCGCCGGGTTGGAATTGAGTAACCCACGACCGGCGTGGGCGCATTCTTTCCAGCGAATGGAATCTTCCCGGGCTGCAAGACCGGCAGGCCCATGGCCACGCGAAATTTCCAGCGCGTGCGGCCTCCCTCGAGCTCCTCAATCGGCTTTGTCCCGGCGAGGGTTTCGACTCTCAGAGGATTTCTGTAGTTTCCCGCACACCTCAAATATCCGCCAACGCAGCGAAGGCCATTTCCGGAAATCTCAGCCTCGCTTCCGTCCGCATTGAAAAAGCGCACGCAGGCATCGTTGACGCGGGCGCGAGGAGGCTGCACGTAAAGAAAACCGTCCGCGCCCACACCGCAATGGCGGTCGCAAATCGCCTTCGCCAACCGCTGCAACAAGCTGGCGCTCGCGCGTGCTGACGGCGCAGCCTTGAACTCGGAAATGATGAAGTCATTTCCAGCGCCGTGCAATTTTGTAAAGCTGATCAACAGAATTTTGTCCATCATGAGCGCCGGCGAACGCCTGTGGTGCAGGCAGGGGCTAAAGCCCTCTTTCCTTCCGCATCTTTGCGGCATGACTGAAGTCATGCCCTGATACGACGCGGCTTCGATCAGTCGCGAAATGTTGAAACTGACACGGAGCGGCTTCGATCAATCCCGGTTGCGCCGGCGAACGCCTGTGGCGCAGTCAGGGGCTAAAGCCCTCTTTCCTTCCGCATCTTTGCGGCATGACTGAAGTCATGCCCTGATACGACGTGGCTTCGATCGATCGCGAAATGTTGAAACTGATACGGAGCGGCTTCGATCAATCCCGGTTGCGCCGGCGAACGCCTGTGGTGCAGGCAGGGGCTAAAGCCCTCTTTCCTTCCGCATCTTTGCGGCATGACTGAAGTCATGCCCTGATACGACGCGGCTTCGATCGATCGCGAAATGTTGAAACTGATACGGAGCGGCTTCGATCAATCCCGGTTGCGCCGGCGAACGCCTGTGGCGCTGGATCGAATCGCTTTCCCTGCCTTCTATCAGCAAGGGCTAAAGCCCTCTTTCCTTCCGCATCTTTGCGGCATGACTGAAGTCATGCCCTGATACGACGCGGCTTCGATCGATCCCGAAATGTAGACCGTCGCGGGGGAGGGTTTCAAACCCGCCCCTACTCCAAACGTTCTCACGGTTTCAACGCTGCTGGCGTTCCCTGTGAAAGATCTCGACGTAAGATCCTCGTGGCAGCGAATTCCTGGCTGCCAACTGGAAATCCGCAAAGGCCGCCGGATGGGCGCGCATGAGCTGATCGACCGGGTCGCCCTGCTTCAAAAGCACCCAGCCAGCGTACCGTGCTGCGCCGAAGCGCAGCTTTCGCCAGTACTTCCGATTATCCGGCGTCACTGTCTTGCGAAAGGGAATCCCGGTTTGGGGCATCACGCAGGGCCATTCTCCATCCGCCAGAATAATATTTTCGCCATCATAATAGCTCTTAAAAAACCGTATCACGTCCCGCTGAGCCGCTGCCTTGCAGGGCGTGTTCAGGATGGCTTCCCTCACCACAGGAATCCGGCTTGCACCCAGCCGTATGGTCCGAAGGAACTGGCCGGCGATCACCAGCAGACACACCGTCAATGCCGCCCTCCTGGTGAATGGCTTCAATTTCGCCGAAATCAGGAAGCCGGGGAAAATGGCCACGGCAGGCGCCATTTCGAGCCCATACCGCAGGTTGTAATATGTATGCGGAAACAGCGTGGGTACGTAGAGCGCCACGCTCGAGAATGCCATCCCCTGGATGTAGAACGGCAGGGGAAAAAGCAAGAGTAACGCTGCAGCCCGCCGTTTTCTCATTTCCGCGTCCCACAGCCATATCAACGCACCGAGCGCGGCAAGCACCAACGACCACGGGCCCAGCACGAGGCGCAAATCCTCCACATAGTAGTGCGCGGAAAGCCACAGGCTGCCATCCGTGGGATATCGAAAGCCGGTTGTAGCCAACTGATGCATATAGATGGCTTTGGCAGAACCCGCGCCGCTATAAAACTCCAGAGGATTGTGGTAGCGAATGGCATTATGAAGCAGCCACAGAACTGGGCCGGCGCCCGCAATCGCGCTGAAGAGCGCCGTTTGCCTGATTCGCGCGATCCACGCCCGCCGGCGGCATAAAAATACAAACGCGGCAGCGAACGGCAGCAAGTACCACGCGCCGTAGCGCGTGAGAGCGCCGAAAAAGGCGGCGGCGGCCGCAAGGGCCAAGTGGCTTGTCTTTCCTGATTGCTGAAAGCGGAACAGCCCATAAGCGATGGCCGTGGTCCAGAAAATAGCCAGCATTTCCGTCATGGGCGCGGCCGCAAAGTAAAGCACGTTCAAGCCGGCCAGGACGATGGCGAGCGTCAGAACGGCTGCGCCCGGGCTCGCATTCATCTCCCACGAGCAGCGAAACAAGAGCCATGCCGTGAGCGCGAAAGCTGCGGCCGAAATCAGACTGCCGGCAAGGCCGGTTCGCCAGAGCGTGTCATTGATGGCCAGCGGCGACGCCAGCACGTGGAAAAGCGGCAGCCAGACGGTGCCGATTGCCGCATAGCCCGGAGTGAGTGAGTCGAAAATGCGTCGCGCGCCGTCAACGTGCGCGATGCCATCGCCATAAAGATTGCTAAGGCCGTGCGAGGCGAAAAAATAAAGACTGATGCCGTCCACGGCCAGAATGAGCGCCCAAGCCAAGAAAGCGGCGCGCTTTGGAATGGATGATGGGCGCCCGGCGGCTGCCCGTTTGTTTGCAGACGTGAGTTCGGCCATCGAGGGTACCGGGGAAAGCGTGGTCCCGCGTGCGATCATCGGCGTGACCGGCGCCCCCAGCAGTTGGATGGGATGCCCGGCTGCCGATTGCCGTTGGCCCTGAAATTGACGATTGACGAATTCCGATTTGCGATCAGCCGCGGCGCCGGTGGCTTCCGACACCAAAGCCTTGTTGGAAGAGCAAAAAGCCTCGCAAAAACCGTCTTGCAACACCGCACGGCTGGCTTTGGCTCTTGAAATCCGCCGTATCCGTTTCAATCCTCAGTCGGCAATAGAAAATCGTCACTTTCAAACTGCGTCATGGCCTTGAACTGCTGGAACCGCGCTTCGATTTCTTCGGGCCGCACGCGCAGCAAACGGTCAAGCCCGAATTCTTCCACGGCGAAGCTTGCCATCACCGAGCCATAGACGAGGGCCCGCCGGAGATTGGCCTCAATGCAGTCTCCGGCGCGCGCGAGGTAGCCCATGAAGCCGCCGGCAAACGTGTCGCCGGCGCCTGTTGGATCGTGTACCTGCTCGAGTGGAAAAGCGGGAACGAAGAAAATCGAGTTTCCGCGAAATAAAATGGCGCCGTGCTCGCCTCGCTTGATCACCACAATGCGCGGTCCCAGCTTCTGAATGGCCGCAGCCGCCTGAGGCAGATTTTCGACGCCGGAAAGCATGCGCGCTTCGGTCTCATTGATGATGAGCGCGTCTACGGCAGCGAGCGTCTGCTTCAGCTCGTCCGGCTTGCCTCGAATCCAGAAATTCATTGTGTCGCAGCCGGCGAGGCCCGCGCCGCTCACTTGTTGCCGAACGTGAAGCTGCAGCACCGGATCGATATTGGCGAGAAAAACAAACGGCGAATCGAGATAGCCGGCGGGGATTTTGGGTGAGAAGGTTTGAAAGACGTTCAGTTGGGTCTCGAGCGTTTTGGCTTCGTTCATATCGCCGGAATATTGGCCGCTCCAACGAAATGTTTTACCCTTGGCCCGCTCGATTCCGGAAGTGTCGATGCCGCGCGCGCGAAACACTTCCATTTCCTTTTCACCAAAATCGTCTCCGACGACGGCCACCACACTGACCGGGCAGAAATAGCTCGCGGTCACGGAAAAATACGTTGCGGCGCCGCCCAAGACGTTCTCAGCGCGGCCATGAGGCGTCTGAATGCTGTCAAACGCAACAGAACCGACTACAAGGAGTGGGGGCATGGATGAAACTCCTGAAATTGATTCATTGATCCATTGATTCATTGATTCAATGAAAAAATGAAGCAATGAATCAATGACCCAATGAATCAATGAAAAAATGTCTCAATGGGTCTGCCGTTTCGCTGTTCGATGCGAGGCAGCGAATATCGCGAGCAACTCGTTGGCCTCTGCCTGGAGGCTTTCCATTCGCTTTACGCTGACGATGCCAGTCTCTGTGAGCAGCTCAAGCCAGAACAGGGTCTCGTCGGCCTCTTCGACAACGGTACCCATCTTGGCGACAAACTCCGCCTTGGATCGGGCGCGACACACTGCGCGGTAATTCGCGGCCACGGAGGTTCCCGATCGAAGAACCTGCTTGCCCAGTATTCGCGCTTCATCGCTTCTTGGCAGGCCGCGAAAGAGATGAACAATCCGGATGGCAAACTGCTTCGTTCGCGCCTTCAGGTCGCCCGACTGGCTCATCGTTGTCAGAGTATTGCCTCAATGAATCAATGATTCATTGAAGCAATGATTCAATTACCTCAGCTTGCTTCCATTCGGCACGTCTTCGGTGAACGTGGCGAGAACGGGACGGCCATCTTCGCCCACCGAGGCGGCCACAATCATGCCGTTCGATTCCACGCCGCGCAGCTTCCGGGGCTGAAGATTGGCGACCAGGACGACTTTCCTGCCAATCAAAATTTCCGGCTTGTAATACTCCGCAATTCCCGCACAGACCTGGCGCACTTCGGATCCAATATCCACCTGGAGTTTCAGGAGCTTGGTTGCGCCAGGGATCGGCTCAGCGGCCAAAATGGTTCCCGCGCGCAAATCGACCTTGGCAAAATCGTCGATGGTAATCTGTGAGATTGACGGTTGAGGATTGACGATTGACGATTGTGAGCCACTGCCAGGCGATGCCGCAGGCGCTGGCGATGGGGCGGCTGGCTTCTGTTCCTTGTTTTCTATTCGCTGGTCTTCGCTTTGCAATTTTGCCTCCTCATGGGCCTGGCTGTTTGCCGGCGAGACGCCGGCGCCACGATCTTCTTCCGCGAGCTCGTGCAGGCGGCGGAGGATTTCTTCCTTTTTCAAACGAGGAAAGATGGGTTCGGGCTTACCGACCTCGGCGCCGGGCTCAAGGTCCTCTGGCCGGAGCTGATCCCCACGCTCGACGCCAAGCTCGCTGGTGCGGCCTAATTGACGCCACAGGCGCTCCGTCCCAGTTGGCATGACGGGGTAAAGGAGGACCGAAGCGGCCCGGAGTAGATCCGCAGCGCCGCAAAGGGCTCTGTTGAGAGCTTCCTGATCCTCTTCGGCGGAAGATTTAGCCAGCTCCCAGGGCTTTGTGTCACTGATGTTCTTGTTCGCAAGGGACACGCTGGCGCCGACGACGGAAAGCGCATCGCTAAAGCTCAGCCGATCGAAATTCTCCCGGAAGACCCGGACCATGTTCTCGATGCCCCGGCCATGGCCGGCCGCGCTCGGGTCCTGACCGGACACAGGTCTCGGCGGCACTTTCCCGTCAAGATATTGGCGGATCATGCTGAGACATCGATTCGCAAGATTTCCCAAATCGTTCGCCAAGTCCGAGTTATAGCGCTGAACGAGACCTTCGTAGGAAAAGCTGCCATCCAATCCGAACGGCGTGTCCCGAAGCAGGTAGTATCGCAGCGCGTCATTTCCGGGCGCGCCGAATTCCTCAAAAGCCTTGACGATGGGCTCGGGATAAACCACATTGCCCTTGGACTTGGACATCTTGTCCTTTTCGTAATAAATCCAGCCATGGGCAAAGATGGTTTTCGGCAGGGGCAGCGTTTCCGTCGCAGGCAATGCATCATTCGCCGCCATCAAGAAGGCCGGCCAATAGACCGCGTGGAAGCGCAGAATATCCTTGCCGATCATGTGGACCACTTCCGCGGGGCCGTCCTTGCCCATCCAGTATTTTTCGAATTCCGGGCCCGGCTGATCGGCGCCCCGGAAGCCGATCCCCGTCAGATAACTGGTGAGCGCGTCGTACCAGACGTAAACCACTTGCTCGCTGTCGCCCGGCCAGGGAATGCCCCACTTCAAGCGGCGCCGGCTGATGGAAATATCGCGCAGGCCGCTCTTCACGAAGCTCTTCACTTCGTTCATGCGAAAATCCGGAAGCACGAATTCCGGATGCTCGCCGTACAATTTCAGCAGGCGATCCTCGAAAGCCGAGAGCGTGAAAAAATAATTCTCTTCGCTGATCAGCTCTGCCGGCCTGCCGCAGATATCGCAATTCACCGGCTCAGCGCTATCGGAAACGTACCGCTCGTCAAAGACGCAGTAGCGGCCTTCGTATTTTTTCTTCTCGATGTAGCCGGCCTTCTTCGCCTGCTGAATCATCCATTGCACGGACTTTACGTGCGCGGGATTTTGTGAAGTGTGGACGAACCATCGCTTGATGGGAGGAGTGAACGACCCTATCGATCGAGCGGACGATTGATTCAACGAATCCATCGATTCAAATTCGCCCATGCCTAACGTCCGCCACAAGGCTTTGAAACATTCGCGCTTTTCAACGACGAACTGCTCCACGGGAACGCCGGCGGCATTGGCGGCGCGCTGGAGCTTTTCTCCATGCTCGTCCGTTCCGGTGAGGAAAGCGACATCGTAGCCGCACATGCGCTTGTACCGCGCGATGGCATCGCAAACGATGGTGGTATAAGCGGATCCCACATGCGGCCGGGCATTGGGATAATAGATGGGAGTGGTGATGTAGAAGTGTTTCATTGATTCATTGAATCATTGCGTCAATGATCCAATTTCCTGAAAGCGACCTGGGCAGCCAGGATCACTTCCTTAAGTGGCACGGATTTTTCGCTGGCGATGCGGCGGCAATCTTCGTATTCAGGCGTGGCGTTCAGGAACGGGCCGTCGCGCCGCGCCACTTTCACTCGCACGGCGCCGTAAGCGGTCTCCACCTTGACGATTTCCCGGTCAAGCACCATCCTCTGCATTTTTGAGATTCGCAAGCCCAGCGTGGTGGTTTCGGCGAAGAGCAACGATGCCAGCGCTTCCGTTCGCTCCACAGGGCAAACCATTGAGACTTCCAGGCCTGGCCGGTTCTTCTTCATCTGGATGGCACTGCAAGTGATATCCAGCGCGCCCGCCTGAAGCGCACGATCCACTAGATAGCCGTAAAGCTGAGGATTCATGTCATCCACGTTGGCTTGAATCACTGAGACGGTACGCGCCGGGTCCTCACCGCCGGTTTGCGGCATTGCCGTTTCAGCCTCGCCCACGAGCAGCCGGGCGATATTGGGATGGCCGGGGAAATCGCTCGTGCCCGCGCCGTAGCCGATCTGCTCCACTTTCATCGGCGGCATAGGACCAAACGCAGTGGCCAGCGCTGAGACAATCGCCGCTCCTGTGGGCGTCACCAATTCGCCCTCCACGCCTGAAGAATAAACCGGCAACCCGATCAGCAATTCCGCCGTGGCGGGAGCAGGAACGGGCAACGTCCCGTGCGCCGCCTGAACGTGTCCGCCGCCGACATTGAGCGGGGAGCAATAAAGGCTGGTGACGCCCAGCAGCTCGAGCCCGGCACAAGCTCCCGCAATATCCAAAATAGCGTCAACCGCGCCGACCTCATGAAAGTGAACCGATTCGGGCGGCCTGGAGTGCAGCTTGCCTTCAGCCTCAGCAAGCTTTCTGAAAATTGCGATGGCCTTCTCTTTCACCGTCGCGGAGAGCGTGCTCTCGGTCAACATCTTTTCAATATGGCTGAGATGGCGGTGCGGCTGCTTCTCCGGAATGATGAATTCGATGTGATTGCTGGCCAGGCCTGAGCGCAGCACCCGCGTGGCGCGGAATTCGTATTGGCCTGCAGCAATCTTGTTCAGTTCCCCGAGCAGATGTTCCTGGCTGACGCCGGCGTCGAGCAGCGCGGCCAAAAACATATCGCCGCTGATTCCGGAAGAGGCGTCAAGATACGCGATTCGAGCCATAGACATTTCAGATGTTGGCAATTTCCTGGCCTGTGGGAAATAAGTTCGATTCTAGCACGGGCCAGAGGTTGAAGGATTGAATCATTGTTTCATTGAGTCATTGGTTCATTGATTCAATGATTCAATGAAAAAATCCCTCAATGAATCAATCGTTCAATCGTTCCTTGGTTCAGACTGGGGCGTTTCGCAGGCGCAGCGCGTTGGTGACGACGGAAACGGAGCTGAAGCTCATCGCGGCAGCGGCGATCATGGGGCTGAGCAGCAGGCCAAAAAAGGGATAAAGCACGCCCGCGGCAATCGGCACCCCGATGCTGTTATAAGCGAAAGCGAAGAAGAGATTCTGCTTGATGTTGCGCATGGTAGCACGGCTCAGCGCCCGCGCCCGGACGATGCCTCTCAGGTCTCCTTTCACCAACGTCACTCCAGCGCTTTCCAACGCCACATCCGCGCCGGCGCCCATGGCGATGCCCACCTGCGCCTGGGCGAGCGCGGGCGCGTCGTTGATGCCGTCGCCGGCCATCGCCACGAATCGCCCCTCATCCTGAAGTTGTTTCACCACGCGGGCCTTCTCTTCCGGCAGCACTTCGGCAATCACGCGGTCGATTTTGAGTCTTCTTGCCAGCGCCTGCGCCGTGGTGCGGCTGTCTCCCGTCAGCATCACCACGCGGATTCCATCGGCGTGTAATTGACGGATGGCTTCCGGCGTGGTTTTCTTTTCCGGGTCTGCAATGGCGATGAGGCCCGCAACTCTTCCATCGACCGCCACGAACATCACCGTTTGCCCTTCGCTCCGGAACGTTTCCGCGTCTTCCGCCAGATTGCCAGGATCGATCTTCAATTCGTCCAGAAACTTGCCGTTTCCCAGAGCGACCAGGCTGCCATCCACGCGGCCTTTCACTCCTCTGCCCGTGAGCGATTCGAAATCCGAAGCGGGCAGAAGCTGAATGCCTTCTTCTTCCGCGCCTTTCACAATCGCTGCCGCCAGTGGATGCTCGCTGCCGCGCTCCAAGCTGGCAGCGCTCCGCAACAACGCCGCCCGGTCAAAACCATTTGCCGCGACGGCAGCCACCAATTTCGGCTTGCCTTCCGTCAGCGTTCCGGTTTTATCTACGACCAGCGTATCCACCTTGCGCATTTGCTCGATGGCCTCGGCATTCTTGAAAAGCACGCCAGCCGTGGCGCCCTTGCCGGATGCGACCATGATGGAGACGGGCGTCGCCAGGCCGAGCGCGCACGGGCACGCGATGATCAGCACCGCGACCGCATTGACGATGGCGTGGGCCGTGCGCGGCGAAGGCCCCCAAACGCTCCAGGCGATAAAAGTGATCACGGCGATTGCCACGATCGTGGGCACGAAATATGCGGCCACCACGTCCGCCAATCTCTGGATTGGAGCGCGGCTGCGCTGGGCTTCGCTCACCATCCGCACAATTTGCGCGAGTAACGTTTCCGAGCCCACCCGCTCAGCCTGCATCACCAGCGAGCCTGTGCCGTTCATCGTGGCGCCCGTCACGCGATCGCCCGGCTGCTTCTCCACGGCAATGGGCTCTCCGGTAATCATGGATTCGTCCACGCTGCTGCGGCCTTCAACCACCACGCCGTCAACCGGCACTTTCTCGCCCGGGCGTACACGCAAGCGGTCTCCAGGCCTTACCCGATCGAGCGGCACATCCGCTTCGGATCCATCTGCCCGGACCAGGCGCGCCGTCTTGGGCGCCAGCTCAAGCAAGGCTCGGAGGGCCGCTCCGGTTTGGCTGCGCGCGCGCAATTCCAGCACTTGCCCGAGCAGCACCAGAGTTGTAATCACGGCCGCAGCCTCAAAATAAACGCTTACACCTCCCGACGCATTCCTGAAAGAAGCCGGAAAGATTCCAGGGAAAAGAGCCGCAACCAAGCTGTAAGCGTAGGCCACCGTCACGCCAAGCCCGATGAGCGTGAACATGTTGAGACTTCGATTCACCATCGATCGCCAGCCGCGCGCTAAGAACGGCGCGCCACCCCAAAGCACGACCGGCGTGCTCAGCGCCAGCTCGAACCACGTCCAGAAATAGGGCGATGCCAGGCGGTCCAACGGCCGGCCGGGCATCATCTTTACCATGACAGATGCCAGCACCGGAACCGTCAGGATGAGGCTCACCCAGAAGCGGCGCTTCATATCGCGCAGCTCCGGGTTCTCTTCTTCCGCTGCAGTTACAGTTCGCGGCTCGAGCGCCATGCCGCATTTTGGACAGATTCCCGGCTCGCTTTCGACCACCTCCGGATGCATCGGGCAGGTATATTCTGTGCGGACAAGAGGCGCCGAAGGAACGGCCAACTCCAGCGTCATACCGCATTTCGGACAAGGGCCCGGGTGGCGTTGCTTTACTTCCGGATCCATCGGGCAGATATAGACGCCTTGCGCGAGCGCGGCCGATGCCTTCAGTGTCTCGGGCGCTGCGGACTGGAGCGCAAGGTAGCGATCCGGCTCTGCGCGGAACTTACCGGCACATACCTGGGTGCAGAAATAGTAAGTTTTGCCGCCGTGCACTTCTGTTGCCGCAGCAACGTGCGGATTCACGTTCATGCCACAAACCGGATCCTTGAACATTTGGGCCGCCGCCTCGTCTGAGGCAACTTCGGAGCGCGCCAGCCCGCTGCGATCTTTACTCATCCGCTTGCCCCCAAGCATCGTCTTTTCTATCGTACATCTGACTGGCGTTCCAGGCCGCTCGATATGGATTCGGCACGCTCTCAGCTTGTCGCCCGCCGTCAAGAAAGCAAGGGACTCTCGCAAAGACGCCAAGGCGCAAAGAAGCGCAAAGCGAATTCAGGGCGTGAGACAGAATTTGCGGTTCCTGTTTTCAATAACATAACGGCTTTGGAAACTGATAAGTACTAATATTTTCAGTAATATAACGGCTTTCACGGCTTCGTTTTTTGTTAGAATTTTCTTATGTGATTGATTCTATGTTTCTTAACGGCTTCGCTTCCTCAAAAAAATCATATTCTTAGTCTCGCGGGATTATTTATTGACTCTCGTTTGGCCAGTGCTAATTGCGTTTTCTGCGACTTTTCGTCCAACTGGCTCTCGAGTTGACCCATACGCGCCTCGATCCCAATCCTAGCAGGCCGCGCTGAGACAATGGGGACAAATGAGACACTTTCTGGTGGAAAATCCCGTGTGGCATGAGTCGCTCATGTCTGCTGGCGAGACTTGCACAGCCGGTAGTTCCCGGAAGGCGTGAGCGCGCCCAGCATACCTCCGGTTTCCCACTCGGGCGCTTTTGTGATAATTTCGGCCCAGCGATATGAGCGACCTTGCTATTGAAACAACATCACTCTCACGCCGGTTCGGCGAGCTCGAAGCCGTGCATGACGTGGGGTTGTGCGTCGAGTCCGGGCAATTCTACGGTTTCCTGGGCCCCAACGGCGCGGGGAAATCGACGACCATGAAAATGCTCACCGGCCTGCTCGAACCTTCCGCCGGGCGAATTTCGATTTTGGGCCTGGAGCTTGCCGCTCATCCCATCGAGGTCAAACGGCAGATCGGAGTTGTGCCGGAGGGGATGGCGCTCTTCGACCGCCTGACCGGGTCCGAGTATCTCAATTTCGCCGGCCGGATGTATGGACTCGACCGCATCACGGCGGGCAAGCGCGCGCAGGAATTGCTGGAGTTCATGAATCTGTCGGACCGGCCTAAGACCTTGATCGTGGATTACTCACACGGCATGAAGAAGAAACTTGCGCTCGCAGCGGCGGTGATCCACGGACCCAAAGTGCTGTTTCTCGACGAGCCTTTCGAAGGCGTGGATGCCATTGCCGCGGGGACGCTGAAGTCCATGCTGAATCGCATGATTGAGCGGGGCGCGACGATTTTTCTGACTTCGCACGTTCTCGAGATCGTCGAGCGGCTGTGCAGCCACGTGGGGATCATTCATCAGGGCGAATTGGTGGCGCAAGGCTCGATCGACGAGCTGCGCTCGGGCGTGGCGGCCCGACACGAGAACGGCCCGAGCTTGAGTCTCGAGCAGATTTTTCTGGAACTTGTGGGCGGCGAGCGCCGGGCGACCGCGGAGCTTTCATGGCTGGAGTAAATCCGATGGGCGACCGCGCAGAACAGCTTCGGCTGATTGCCGGGGTTCGCTGGCGGATCTTCGTGAATTCTCTGCGTCCCCGGCGAGCGAAGGCGGACCTTGCCGCGCGCATGGTTTCCGGCGGCTCGATTGCCATCGGCGTATTAGTTGCAGGCCTCGCGATGGCCATCGGCGGATGGGCCGCTTTGCATCAAGGCCGCCCCGGGATCCTCGCCGGAGAGCTGTGGTTCGTTTTCATCCTATGGCAATTGCTCCCGATCTTCGTGTTGGGCTTCGGCGCCCAGGCGGACCTGGGAATCCTCCTGCGTTTTCCGGTGTCTTACTCCACCTTCGCGCTGCTGGCGCTGGCCTACGGACTGCTGGACCCTGTTGCCATCGCCGCGCTGTATTGGCTGGTGATGATCCTGGCGGGAATCGGCATTGCGGCGCCAGGCGAACTGCTATGGGCAATTCCTGCGCTGGGCGTTTTCGCTGGTGTGAATCTGGTCTTGAGCCGCGCTGTTTTTGCCTGGCTCGACCGGTGGCTGGCGCAGCGCAGAACGCGAGAGATTCTGGGGGTTGTATTCTTCCTGCTGATCATGAGCTCCCAATTCATTCAGCCGCTCGCCCGGCGCTGGGGCAAGCAAGCCGTGTTGACCATCGAGCGCCTGGCGCCTGCGGGAAGCGTGTTTCCACCCGGCCTGGCGGCCTCGACGATCGAAGCGGCGCGATACGGCCAGAACGGCAGGGCCCTCTTTGCGATGGGCGCCCTGGCAGGATTCGGTTTGGCGCTCGCCTGGGTTCTGGGAATTCGATTGCGAGCCCAGTATCGTGGCGAAAACCTGGGTGAAGCGAAGCGGCCACAAGGTCCGGCGGCTCACTCGACCCCATACGAAGGATGGAAGATGGCGGGGTTGGCGCCCGCTGTGGCTGCGCTGCTCGAAAAGGACGTGCGCTACTTCTTACGCAACACCGCTCAATATTTCGGGCTTGCCGTTCCGCTGATTCTGGTATTTGTGTTCGGCCTCCGGACCGGCGGATCGCTCGGCTTTCACGCCATGCCTCTCGCCGGAAGCAGTTTCTTCTTTCCTGCGGCTGTGGCCTACTGCATGCTGGCTGTGCTCCTCCCCGCTTACAACGTTCTGGGCTTTGACGGGCCGGGCGTTGCCATGCTTTTTGCCGCTCCCATTCGCTTTCGCGACGTGTTCGTTGCCAAGAACTTGTTTTATGCGCTCCTCATCGCTCTGGAAGTGGTGGCGGTTTTTGTCTGCGTCTCGCTCGTTCACGCCCGGCCCGATCCGGCGATTGCGGCGGTCACCCTGGCAGCCGTGCTCTTCGCGTTGCCGTTGAATTTTGTGGCTGGAAATCTGGTATCGCTGCACTTTCCCCGACGACTTCAGTTCGGGACCATGCGCCGGCAAAAGGGCTCCGGCATGGCGATGCTGATCAGCGCTGCCGTTCAGTTCAGCATTTTTGCCATTTGCGCGGGCGTTTATTTCCTCGCGCGCTGGGCCGGAAGGATCTGGCTGGCAGGAGCCATTCTGCTGGCGCTCGCGGTGATTGGCTACACGGTGTATCGTCGAGCGCTCGAAGTGACTTCTGCCATCGCCGAGAATCACCGCGAAGCCTTGATGTCTGAGCTGTGCCATCAGGCTCAGTGAGGAGCGCCCGGCATGGATAAAAGACGCAGGGGCTAAAGCCCGGCAATGGGCGGGGGTGAGTCGGCATGACTGAAGTCATGCCCTGATACGGGGGTGTGAAGCGGCCGGGAAGCAGCGCGTGAAATGTAGAGACCACAGGGCCGGCAAGATGCCGGCGCTACGTTCGCGGCGGCGTCGGGTTTTTCCGCAGCCTGTAAAGCCCGGCAATGGGCGGGGCTGAGTCGGCATGACTGAAGTCATGCGGTGGAGTTTCCACATTTTTGGATTAATCAAAGCCGCTCTGTGTCAGGGCATGACTTTAGTCGTGCCGCAAAGATGCTGAAGGAAAGAGGGCTTTAGCCCCTGCTGATGTCAAAACCTGCCCGTAATGCGAACCCGAGCCACATCGTGAACTCTTCGCGTACATTCTTCGTCTCGACCAAGACATGCGAGGGACGGGCCCTGTTGCAATCCGAGCGCAACGCTACGCTGATGATCGATCTGCTGCGCTCCTACGTGGCGGCGCGAAAATTCCAATTGCATGATTTCGTCATTATGCCTAACCACGTGCACTTGCTGATCACGGTGAGTGGGGAGATGACGATCGAAAAGGCCGTGCAATTCATCAAGGGCGGATTTTCTTTTCGGCTGAAGAAGGAGCTCGGGTACTTGGGCGAAGTCTGGCAACGAGGTTTCTCACAGGTGCGGGTCCGAGACCAGCAGAGTTTTCTACGGCATCGGAGGTATATTGCGGAAAATCCCGTGAAGGCGGGGCTGGTCGAGTCGCCTGAGGAGTATCCGTACGGCTTCAGCTACTTGGCCAAGCGAAAAGCTGCAGGGGCTAAAGCCCGGCAATCGGGCCGAGCTGAGTCGGCATGACTGAAGTCATGCCCTGATACGGGGGCGTGAAGCGGCCGGGAAGCGGCGCGTGAAATGTAGAGACCACAGGGCCGGCAAGATGCCGGCGCTACGGCTGTCGCTGGGGGAAATCAGTAGGAATTCATCGACGAAGGCTTTGAGGCGGCGGTATGGCGGTCACTGGGGGACCGGAATTGACGCGGCTGCGGTTGGATTGGTGGTTGTGCTGCTGATGCTTATGGCCGGTGAATTCGCGTCTGCCGCCGGACTGCCGCTGCCGCTTCCGGCATCGACGATATCAGCGTGCAAAGCAGCGGAAGTGGTGGCGATAAAGAACAAGCGGTAGCCACCCGTGGGAAGAGGAGAATCAAGCGACGGGGCGATGACTGCAGCGGGTGTGTCACTCCCAACCGCCGTCGCGCTGCCATTGTTTGAAAACGATGTGGCGCCCGGCAGATCGTACAGGTCCGGCCCGCTCGAAAGGTTGCTGGGCAAGACGGCGAATTGGTTGCTTCCCAGCAGGCCGACGTAGACGTAGTTGAGATCGGGCGTGACCACAACGGATGTGGGCTCCGGACTGAGGTCGGTGAGGGTTCCGCTGAGCGTGTACTCGATAATAGGAACGCTCTGGACGGTGGGAGCCGAAAGAGAAGCGAGCGGAGTGGGAAGCGCGAATAGATCGACGTCGCCCGCAACCGCCGTGGTGGGTTGTGTGGGCGGGTTAGTGTTTGCCGACACCACATAAGCGGAGACCGCGCTCCCAGACACCGTAAGCGCCACGCCTTCAGGGAAGGTTTGCGACACTCCACTGAAGGAATAAGTTTCGCTCATCACGTTCGGCAGGTTGTAAGCCGCAACGTAGAGCTTGCCCGCCGCTGCGAGCGTGACGGCGACGTAGGCGTATGAACTGTTTTGTATGGCTGCGATTCCGCCGATACTTCCGCTTGCGCCAAGGTCCTCGCCGTCGCTCGCTGTCACCGGAGAAGTCCCGACCAGGGACGAGACAGGAATCGCATAGAGCTCGTCATCCGTGGGACTCGTGTTGGCGCAGGCTACATACGCGTAAGCGCCGGAGATGGCAATGGCGCTCGCGTTGCTGCAGGCGACTGCTGTGCCGGACGGATAATCAATGGTGACTGCGGAGCCCACCCGGGAGTTTGTGATGGTATCGATCACGGCCAGCGTTCCGTTTTTGAACGCGACCACCGCTTTGCTCCCGTCGGAAGTTACGGCAACACCCTCCACACCCGTCAGCGAGGAGACGACCGTCGCGGTCTGATTCTTGGCTGCGTCCGTGGCGTACGTGCCGGTGTTGAAAGCTTCCACTTCACCCAATCCCTCGTCCGCCACGTACGCTTCAGGCTGAAAGACATTCACGGTATAAGTGCTGTTCGTGGTTGTTGGCTCGACGTAGCCGGCTGGCGTGCTGTTATTGGCGGTATCGTCGACGCAAACGCCGAAGGTGAAATCCGTGTCTGAAGCGCTGGTGATGACCGAGGACGCTAGTGTGGACAATTCACCCGATGACTCAGTAAGCGTCAGATCGGTATCCGTCGAGGTCGCCTGGGTGGGAATCGTCGCGTTATCGCATGCTCCGTCACCGGAGAGCGTGCTGCCTACCAAAAGCATGTACCACGAATCCGTGCTCAGACCTCCGGAGACGGTGAGCGTGGTGGAGCTGCCGGAAGGATACGGATAGGGAAAGCCTTCCAACCGGTTGGGCAATCCCGCCGGCGGAGCTGAAATGCTCAAGGCAGAGTTTACGGTGAGAGTCTCAGGCAAGCCCACCGTGCTCGTGGGACTGGAAGCATTGTTCTCGTCGCTGAAATTGGCTGTGAAGGCTTGCGCTCCGGTGGGTGCGCTGGACGATACAGGATTTCCATAACACGAGGCGGTACTCGTGGAGATGGCGCAGTCGAGGCCCAAGTTGGTGGGTGAAACCGTTGGCGTGGCATACGGCATCAATCCGCCGCTGAGGCTGAAAGTGAACGGCTGGCACGTGGAAGTTCCCGTTGGTTCGCAGTTGCTTCCGTCTCCGAAATTCCGCCCTTGGACTGCGGGATCGGAGCTTGTTCCTATCGAGGTACCGGAAGTAAGTGAGACGGTGAAGTTCGGCTCGATGGTGACGATGTCGGGGGTGCTGGGGGACGATCCGGAGGGCGTTGAGGCGTTCGCCGTGTCGGTGACGGTAAGGCTGATGGTGCCGGTAATGTTTCCCGGGCCCGAGTTTGAGGGAATGGCGGCGCTGGAACACGAGTACGTGCCGGAAATTCCGGTGTACGACAGCAGACAGGTGAATCCGTCAGGCTGCCCGCCAGGAGGGCCGGAGGCGACGTACGAGCCTAGCCCTCCACTAATCGAGAAATCCAGCGGCTGGCACGTGCCCCCGCTGCAGCCAGTGCCCGTTCCGTATGCATCCTGCCCTACGGCGTCAGGGGTGGATGCAGGCGGTTTCACCGCGAGCGCCGCGTTAATGACCAGTGTTGCAGAGCCTGCGGTTGGCGCGGTTCCGGCAGGAGTGGAGGCATCCGCCGTATCACTCGCATTCACCGAGAGAGCATTGGTCCCTGTAGGCGCGGCGGCCGGTATGGCCGTGCTATTGCACGTTTCCGTGCTGCTCGAGATCGTACAAGACAGGTTCAGGCTAGAGGGGGAAACGCTGGGCGCGGTGTAGGGCGGCAGTCCTCCACTCAGGCTGAAAGTAATCGGAGTACACGCCCCTGAGGAGCAGGCGCTTCCGCTGCCGAAGGCGCGCCCTTCCACCGCAGGATCGCTGCTGCCGCCCACGGTGCCAGAGGTCAATGCCAGGGAAACCGCCGCGTTGACGACGAGCGATCCCGAGCCTGCGATCAGCGCATTCCCGGCAGGCGTCGAGGCATTTGCGGCATCGACAGCGTTCACGGTGAAATTGTGCGTGCCTACTGCGGCGGTGGCCGGGACCGTGGCGCTGCTGCAAGATTCCGTGCTGCCGGAAATGGCGCAGGAGAGCCCGACGTCCGACGATGCAGTGGGTGTCGAGTAACTGCCCAATCCTCCACTGAGGCTCAACGTCAAGGGAGCGCACGCCCCTGGGGAGCAGGCGCTTCCGCTGCCGAAGGCGCGCCCTTGCACGGCGGGATCCGTGGCGCTGCCGACCGCACCGGAGGCGAGCGCAATTGTAAAATTTGGCTCGACCGTCACTGTATCCGTCACCGGGCCGGACGAACCAGCGGGCGTTGACGCGTTGGAAGTGTCCGTAACCGTAAAGTCTATTGAGGCTAAGACTGTTCCCGGACCTGGATTTGAGGACACGGCACTGCTCGAGCACGAATAACTCCCGGAAAGGCCACTCTGGCTGAACGCACAACTGAAATTATCCGGCTGCCCTCCGGGAGGGGTTGGACTGACGCTGTAGGAGCCGAGGCCGCCGCTGATGGAAAAATTGAGTGGCTGGCACGCACCGCTCGTGCAGCCCGCGCCCGTCCCATAGGCAAACTGACCGACAGCAGGAGGCGTTGATGTGGGCGAAGTGACGCCGAGCGATGGATTCACCGTTAAGGCAGCCGCTACGGGAGATGAAGTGGATCCGGCAATGGCGGCGCTGCCGGAATCACTGACAGTAACCTGGAGGGTTACCGTACCCGCCGCAGTAGTGGGAATTGCCGTGCTCCCGCAGGAATAGGTCCCGGAAGGCGGAGAGCCGGCCAGGGTGCAAGTGAAATAAGACGGGAATCCGGCGGCGGGCGTGACGCTGTAAGTTCCGTCGCCGCCTGACAGGGTGAATGTAATCGGTTGGCACGTTCCGCCGCTGCATCCCGTCCCTGTGCCGTACGTGCGTCCTGCAACGCCCGGATAAACCGTGGAAGGAGCAGCAAGCGAAAGCGGCGAGAGAATCGTGAGACTGGTGGCCGGAGTCGCGGCGGATCCAGCGCCGGAAAAAGTGGGAGGGACAGCAGCATTCCCGGTGTCATCGATCTCGAAGCTGAGATTACTGTAGGTACCCGCAGCTCCGGCGGCATTCGAGACGTACATGACACTTGCGGATTTTGTGGAAGTGGTTGCACCGCAAGTGCCGCTGATGCTGGTGAAATTCGGCGCCACGCCTTTCACGCACCAAAGATAAGTGCCGGCTCCGAGGCCTCCTGTCCCACTTGCCA
The DNA here is from genome assembly GCA_030041095.1 of Terriglobia bacterium. Classification (GTDB taxonomy): domain Bacteria; phylum Acidobacteriota; class Terriglobia; order UBA7540; family UBA7540; genus JASHON01. Next base: position 94,750 of record JASHON010000018.1, on the reverse strand, counting down.
CCGGCGCGCCTTGAAAATTGTTGGATTCTCCATAGCTGCTACCCTGAACGGCATCGAGAAGCGCGGAAGGGTCCGTCGTTCCACTTTGAACGAGCGTGGCAGCGAGGGCAGGATCGACCGTGATGCTGACGCTGCCCGTTGCGGACGACGCGCCGGGAACGGCTGCATCGCCTGTATCCGTGGCCTGGGCGGTGAAAGTATAAGCGCCCGCCGGCCCGATAACCGGGTTCGCCGTGAGAGAAACCGAATTTGCTGTGGTCGGATTCGTACAGTCGAAGCTGACGCCGGTGAGTCCAACGGCTGATGTGAGCGATCCGGAATTGACGCACCAGCTCACGGTTCCCACGCCGCCGGCCGACTGAAAAGCGGGCGGATCACCGATCACGCCATAGCTTCTGCCAACAACAGCATCGACCAACACGCTCGGATTGGCGCTCGAGCCTTGCGTGAAGGACACCGTAAGCGGCGCCAACACCACCAGGCTTTGCGTGACCGTTGCGGAAGCGCCTTGGACGGACGTGCTGGGCGGGGTGGCGGAATTGCCGCTGTCATTGACTGCAATGGAAAATGAATAAGTTCCCTGATTTCCCGTGACTGTGGCGCTGCCGCTCGAACACTCAACCGCTGTCTCTGCGGGCGATGGCTGGCAGAGGATTCCCGATGGAACGCCGTCAGCCGTCGGGCTGGCGGTGGCGGGCGGAGTGGTGAAAACATAAGGCCCGATGCCGCCGGCCGCATTATAGGTGGGTTCAGCGAGTCCTGCCGATACGTTTCCGTAGGTTCGTCCCTGAACGCTATCCGGAGGAAAACTCGAGCCGGAAAGAGAAGCCGGCACAAGGCTCAGCGGCTGATCCACGGCCAGCGTCAACGTCTCGCTTTCAGTTCCGGGTTCAACCGCAGGCTGGCCCGTGACGGGATCGAGAATCGGGCTGTCCGTTCCCGCCACGGTAACCGCATACGTTCCCGCTGCCGTAAGGCTGGTGCTCTCAAGCAGGCAGCGGCTGGGATTGCTCGGGTCAACGATCGCCTGGAGGCCTGGATTAATCGGAGTGACGGATTGGACAGAGCAGGTCGTCAACGGGCCGTTTCCAAACTCCGTGGTTTGATTGACGGCACTCGCCGGCGCCTTGGACACCACGTTGGACTGGAAAGGCTGGATAAACGGGGAGGGTGTTCCATAGCTTCGGCCTTGCACCCCAGCCGTTAACGAAGCCTGATCCATGCTAAACGGCTGGCGCGCGAAAAGAGAAAACGTTCGCGTATCAAAATTCGCAGGGGAGCTGGTATCGTCCACGCTGACGGTAAAACGAAGAGTCGTCGAGCTGTCGGAAGCGGACGGCAAGTAATGGATGACACAATCCGCACCCTGGATTGTTGTAAACAAAATGCTCGAAGACGGAAGATCGCTACCGAGCAAAGTGCAGGTTGAGAGCGCTCCGCTGCCTCCCGTTGTCGCGACGGTCGCCGCGTAGGCGTGGCCCGCGACCGCATCCACCAGCGCGTTGGTGGTGATCTCGAAGCTTGCCCCGCTGCCGCTGCGGGGAAGCTTCGAGGAGAGACTCGAATTCCCCAAGCCGCAGGCCCAGGAGAAGAAGGCAAGCGCGAGCGCAACGAACAGCAAAAGAACTTGCCGGGATGCGTGGTTTGAACTGTGCCTCAATGCGGGTTTCCCCCTCCTCACGCGTTCATCAACGCCGGCGTGGGCGCGCGAACCGCGGTTTGGCGAACCTGCAGAATATTCAGCCGCGTTCGGTGATAAACGAGTTTTTAACCCAGATTCGTCCGCTTGTCAAGGCAACTACGATACGAATGGTTGACTTCTACAGATGTGAACTTCTACAGATTGTCAACAACGGCGAAGTCTGCTATGCTGAGCCCCTTTGCGGCATCCATCAAAACATTTCCCGGAGGGGGTAAGGCCCATGCCACCTTGTGCTGGATCGTCCTCTGAATTCAGCATTGTTAATTCCCTGGTCCCGGGAAAGACGGCATTGCTGCTTCTGCTGTGCGTGCTGTCGCTCCGCGTCTCTCTCCGCGCTCAAAGCATCAGTGGAAGCATTGCCGGCCGAGTCACCAACGCTCAGGGCGTGCCTCTGCCGGGCGTCGGCATCGTTGCCACAAACTCAGGAAACGGCCGGATTTACCCTGGCACGACGGACGCCCGTGGCTTCTATGCCATCCCCGAGGTCTCTCCGGGCGAGTATGTGATCGAGGCTGAAATGACTGGTTTCGAAACCAGCCGGCACACGGCGGTGATCGTTTACGTGAATCATCAAACCCAGGAAAACTTTCACCTGACGCTCGGTTCTTCTAAAACCATTGTGAAAGTGGTTTCCCGCGCGCCGATGACGGATACGGCGAGCGCGACCTTGAGCACGCAATTTGTCTCGCAACAAATCAGCGAATTGCCGATTCTCACTCGCGATCCCGACAACCTGGCGCTGCTGGCGCCGGGTGTTTCCAGCGTGCAGACTTACAGCTTTGCCAGCACGCTGGTGCCGTTTTCCGTGAATGGGTCACGCGGCAGGGACAATGATTTCATCATCGACAGCGTGGATAACAACGAGCCGCTCTTCGGCGGCGCCGCGACGCAGTTCACCAATCCCGATATCTTCGCCGAGTATTCCATTCTCACCAATACCTTAGAGCCGGAATACGGCCGGGCAAGCGGGGCCACGATTAACGTGATTACGAAGAGTGGGTCCAATGCGACGCACGGCTCGCTTTTCTGGTTCGGACAATCCAGCGATTTTGATGCTTTGAACCGTGTGGAACAGCAGGCGGAGGTTGCCCAGCCGTCAAAATCGTATGAAAACAAGATCGGCATGACGCTTGGAGGTCCCATCGCAAAGGACAAGACGTGGTATTTCATCTCCTACCAGTGGGATGAGGCGCGAGATAACCTTTCCGATGTGTTTCCCGTGGTGAGCACGCTGCCAACCGCAGCCGGACTTGCAGCGCTCAAAAACCTCCCGCGCACGCCTGCCCTTCAAATACTGCTCGGAATGCCCTCGGTCACCAACATCCCCAGCGGCAACTCCCTTTGCTTTGCGCCGAGCGAGAGCAACCCCTGCTTTGGAACGGCGAACGTGAATATTGATGGAATCAACGTCCCGTTTGGCACGTACCTCGATCCCACGGGGAATTTATTCAACATTCGCGACCAGCAAGCCTCAGGCCGCATCGATCATCGCATCAACGATACCAACGATATCTATGGCCGGTACCTTGTTGACGACCTAAGCACGCCGCAGACCGTATTGGCTCCCGCCGGCCAGGTGGCCTTCAGCGATCTGGGCCTGCTTCCGGACTGGCAGGATATCCTGCGTCAAAGAACCCAAAGCGCTCTGCTGGACCAGCGGCATTATTGGGCGGCTGCCGTGAACGAGCTGCGTTTTGCCTATAGCCGCCTCGCGCAAGGCATCGGCGCGTTTAATTTACCTGACTCCGAGCAGCAAAACCTCCCTGCAGCCACCATCGGCGACAGTTTTGGAGGGTTTGGATCCTTCAGCAGCGATTTTCCGGCGGCCGGAAGCCGCTTCACGATCGGCACGGGCAGCCGCCCTGCGTTGATCCACACCAACGTATTTGAGGGCGAGGAGAACTTCTCGTACGACCATGGCCGCAACAACTTTATGTTCGGAGCCGACGTCGCGCGAACGCAAAGCAACATTATTGACGTACCGGACGATCTGGGACAGTATTTCTATGGCGTTTCAGGACAGCCCGGCGGCCTGAATTCCTTCGTCAACGAGCCCGTGCTCAATTCCGGGTCGACCAACGCCCTGGTGGTGTTCCAAAGCTTTCCGGACCTTCGGACGAATTCCTCCGGCGCGGTGGTGGGCGAGGGTCCGGAAGAATTGCCTTTGCGCGAGTTGGGCCAGTTTTATTTCGCGCAGGATGACATTCACGTAACGCCGAGCTTCACTCTCAGTCCCGGCCTTCGCTACGAACACTACAACCAGCCCATCGATGCGATGCGGCAGCTTAATGCCAACGTTCCCAAGGTGAGCGAGGCGTGGAAGAACTTCGAACCGAGATTTGGCTTTGCCTGGGCGCCGGGCTCGAGCGGACGCACGGTCTTGCGCGGGGGATATGGCATCATGTATGACCCCATCGTGCTCGACGTTCCGCTGCTGATCTGGCAGAGCGGGCTGGTATCGCCGTTTGTTGCGACGGATTCCACGGGCATTTCCATCGTGCAGCCGAGCAACGTGTTTCCTTATTCTCCTCTCACGCTGTCTGACATCAACAAACAGGTTTACGGTTGCAGCAGTTTCTATCAGCGAGCCATTGCAGGCTCAGTCCCGGTGGCCGGCTGCTCGGATGGGACTACGGTTGTTCCCAATCTCTCGAATCCGTACCTTCAGTCAGCGTCTTTGAGCTTCGAGCGAGAACTCTCCCCAGACATCCTGTTTGACGTCGCCGGGGTGGGCACGAAAGGCTCAGAACTTTTCGAGCTGCTGGATGAGAATCCCTACGGTGGATACGCCCTCTATAATGCGGCTTCGGGCACGCAACCGGACGCTCTTTGCGCAAATTACACACCCGAAAATCCGGACGTGCTTTCGTCCACCACTCCGGATTGCCTGATCCAGCGCGGGAACAACACTCGCGGCGACATCCTGGAATTGACGAACGGTGGACTTTCGAGCTATGCCGGCCTTCAGGTAAGCCTCACCAAGCGGCTTTCCCCTTCCCATTTCGGCAACACGGCGTTCACCCTTGCCTATACCTGGAGCCACATGCTCGACAATGCGAGCGAGATTTTTGGTCCAGGCTTTCGCTTCCTTCCACCCTCCGATCCTCTCAACGCCCTCCTGCTTCCCGAATCGCTGGAGAGCGTGGAAGCCAACACACCCATTCCGGAGAATTCGAAGGACCTCAAAGCGGAATATGGCGACTCGTCATTCGACCGGCGGCAGCGGCTAGCCGCAAGCGTTGTGTGGTCACTGCCTTTTGCAACCCACAGCGCAGCGGCCAACCTCTTTGTGCGCGGCTGGCAGTTGAACAGCATCACCAGCGTGCAATCCGGCCAGCCTTTCAGCCCTCTCAACAGCACGCCGTTTGGGCCTTGCGGCGATACGAGCGGCGACGGAAATCTCGCGAATGACCGGCCGGATATCGGCAATCCCAGCGCTCCTCTCGATTCCGTCGCGCTGCTTGCGGATCCTGAATGCCTTGATCCAAGCAAGGGTTACGTGAATGCCAAAGGTCAACCCATCACGAACCTCAACACTGTGCACTTCATTCAAGTGCCGCTGGGAAAGGATGGCAATGCGGGCAGGAACATACTTGTCGGACCAGGATTTGTGGATGAAGATATTTCTCTATTCAAAAACTTCGCCTGGGGCGAACACCGGGTGATTCAACTGCGATTCGAGGCTTATGATGTGTTCAATACGCCAAATCCGGGCTACGCCAACGGTAACGTGAACATTACCAACGCTGAAGTGACGCCCGCGTTCGCGTACGGTCCTGAAACCACCATTGCACGAGTGACCGGGGTGATCCCTGAAAATGCGATCAATGCCCAACCGGATGCGTTTGGCCAAGGGGGATTCATGAGCACGGCGTTCATGAACACCAGCAGCCGGCTGATTCAGTTTGGAGTGAGGATTATGTTCTGAGTGGGCCCTGGGCCAGGGGAAAAAGCTAAAATCGCACCCGCACCGTTGCCGTGGTTGTGACCGGAATTTGCCTGACGGTTGGCGAGCTGAATGCCCAGCCCTGGAGCGCCGCCGCCAGCACGCTCTGTCCCTCGCCGGAAGTATCTTCCAGGACTTGGCCGCCGGTGACCTGGCCCTTTTCATTAATCTGAAGGCTTACAATAGCCTCGCTGCCCGCCTTGGCCTGCCTGGCGATGGCGGCCAGATCGTCATGCCGAAGCAGCTTCAGCCCTCCATCGATGTAAGCCTGGCTGTAAAGATGTCCCTGCTGCACCTTGCGTGTCCAGCGGAGTGGGGCAGCCGGCTGAAGTAAAACCACGCTGACATTACTGGCTGGCGGCGCAGCGACGGGCTGCGCTTTGGGAACGCTCGCCTGGCGAATGCCATCGATGGCCGCCGGAATCATGGTTTGCGCATAGGCTCGCGCCTGGCTTGCCAACGGGCCGTTGGCCGCGGCGATATCGCCGAAAAGGGGCAGGAGATTGCTGAGGGATTGAGCGTCATTCTGCTGCTTCGCCTGGTTGAACTGCGCCACCAGTCGATGAAATTCCCTTTGCTGGCCCATCTGCTGATCGATCTGCTGGATTTGCGTTTGCGCGTCCGCCTTAAGGTTGCCGTTCAGCGCGATCACGGCTTCAAACCCGGCTCTGGCGTCTGAGAGCTGGCCGCTCTTTTCAGACGCGGCAGCGGTGTTAAAGAGTTGTTGCTCATGCTGGCTCAGGCTGTTTTGTTGAGCGGCTTCGAGGGTTTCGATCTGCTGAATCTCCGACTGCGCCTCCTGCTTCAACGGCCCGTTCATGGCAACGACGTTCTGGAATGCTTTCGTGGCGTCCGCGAATTTGCCTTGCTTCAAAAGCGCGGCGCCGGACTGGAAGGCTTGCTGTTCCTGCGCGCGCGCCTGCTGCTGGGCGGCTTGCTGGGACGCGAGCACCGAATCCAGTTGCTGGATGCGCGCATGCGCACGCGGAAGCAACGGCGAGCCCGAAACGTTCAGGGCGACGACCTGCTGATAAAGGCTGCGCGCCTGTTCATATTGTTTGTTACGGAAAGCGGCTGTGGCCGCCTGAAACGTTCGCGCCGCAAGCGCCGAAACGTTTTCTCCCTGTTGAATCCGACGAACGGTGTCGATGGCAGCGAGCGCCTGGGGCTGCATGTCGCCATTCAGGTTGGCAACGCGCTGGTAAAACCCCAGCGCTTCGGTCCACTGGTGAGCGCTCTGGGCGGCCTGGCCCTGGCGATACAGGTTTTGCTCCTGAGACTCTATACCCTCGATCCGGCTGATTTGCTGCTCAGCCTGCGCGTGAAAGGGCCCGTTGAGAGCGGCCACCGCTCGCCAATCCGCGAGCGAATCATCCAGTTTTCCCTGCGCCTGTGATTGCTCAGCTTGCTGCGCGAGCCGTTGTTCCGCCGCGCTCGCCGTGCGAAGCGCATTCACTGCGGAGTTCCCTTGCGGAGCGCGCCGGACTTTGAAGAAGTAATAGCCGGCGGCGGCGAGCGCCACGAGGACGCAGATGATGGCGGCAACGGCAACAGCGCGCTTCCGCGCGCCCGGCGCGGGAGCACTGGCGGTTCCTGGCGCAGCGCCACGTTGGATTGAAGCCTCAGCGACGGGTCCGGAAGATGAAGCCGCTCTCGCGCCTGTGGTTGGCGGAGCCGTGCTGGCGCCGCCAGCCAGAATGCTGGCGCCCGCCACCATCATGGTGGCTCCAACGCCTGGAGTGGCAGCGCCTGCAGCGCCTTCCATCGGCAGTTGACGATAGCCGCGTAAGTCCCGTGCAAAATCCGCGCAGGTGGCGTAGCGCTGATCGGGATTCTTTGCGAGAGCTTTTTGAATGACGCGGCCAAGGCCGGGATCGAGCTCGGGGCGAAGCTGAAGCGGCGGGACGGGCTCTTCGTGGACGAGCTTGTAGAGAACGGTGGTAATGTCATCCCCGGGAAACGGCTTCACGCCGACCAGCGATTCGTAAAGAACGACACCCAGCGCGAAGATGTCCGACCGCCCGTCGAGCTGCATTCCTCGCACTTGCTCAGGCGACATGTAATTGGGGGTTCCGAACACCTGCCCGGTTTGCGTCATGCTTGTGGTCGAAATCTTGGCGATGCCAAAGTCCGTGACTTTGACCGTCCCGTCTTTCAGCAGCATGATGTTGGCCGGCTTCACATCGCGATGAATGACCTTGTGAGCGTGGGCATGGCCGAGCGCGCCGGCGACTTGCTCGAAAATGGGGACCGCCTCCCCAGCGGGAAGCGCCTTGCGCTCCCGCAGGATCTCATGCAGCGATTTCCCTTCCAGGAATTCCATCGCCAGGTACAGAAATCCCTGGCTTTCGCCAAAATCATAGACGGTGACAATGTTGGGATGATTGAGAATACCAGCGGCCTGAGCTTCGCGCTGAAAACGGTCTCGAAACTCAGCGAATTCTGACGGCGCCAGTCCTTGCGTCAGCATGGTCTTGATGGCAACCGTGCGCCCGATCATTGGGTCAAACGCGCGATAGACGACACCCATCGCGCCGCGGCCCAGCTCGTTCACAATCTGGTAACGTCCGGCTTGAGTGATCTCACCACTCATCGTTGAATATCAATATCGGCAATGATTGACCCATCGATTATAGCCTATCGCCAGGAAATGATGTCTCCAGCGAATCCGATTGGAGAATGATGATGAAAGATGGCGCAAGTTGTGATAAGGTGTTGGCGCTTGAGGCGGAGCGACGATGCGTGACAACGATCTCAAAAGAAAGCTTTCCCTCCTGACGCGGCGTAAATTTCTGGGTGACAGCGTTACCTCAGCGGCGGCTCTGGCCATGCTGCCGGCGCCCTCCGTCGCCAGCGCGGCGAACGCGGGTCGCACGGTTCCCCCAAGCGATCGGATCACGCTCGGGTGCATCGGTGTTGGCGCGCAAGGCACCCGCGTGATGATGGATTTCCTGAAATTTCCGGACGTTCAGGTGACGGCTGTCTGCGACGTTAACCGCGAAAGCAGCGATTACTCCGAGTGGGGTCCCGGCGAGCTGGTTCGCAAGGAGCGTCGCTTGCTGGCCGATCCAGGCTGGGGGTCCGACTGGAAAGGGCCAACTTGCGGCCGGATGCCGGCGGCGCGGCTGGTGGACGCTTATTATTCCAAAGTCCGCAAGACTTCCGGCTACCGAGGCTGCGCAAACTATACCGATTTCCGTGAGCTGTTCGCCAAAGAACGCGATCTCGACGGCGTGGTTGTCTGCACGCCCGACCATTGGCACGCTTTCATCTCCATTTACGCTTTGCGCCACGGCAAGCATGTTTTCTCCCAAAAGGCCATGGCCCACACTATCGCCGAGTGCGGGCTGATGGCGAAGGCCGCGCGCGACACCGGGCTGGCCACGCAGGTGGCCGTGATGAACGAAGCGTCGCAGGCGACGCGGTTGTTGACGGAATGGGTGGCGGCCGGCGTCATTGGGCAGGTGCGTGAGGTTCATAACTGGTCACAGCGGCCTTATTGGCCGCAGGGTATCGACCGTCCGAAACAGGCTGAGCCCGTGCCGGACGGGCTGGACTGGGATCTTTGGCTCGGTCCGGCGCCGTTGCGTCCTTTCAACCCGATCTACCTGCCGTTCGTCTGGCGCGGCTGGTACGACTTTGGCGAAGGCGCCATCGGGGACATGGCGAACTACAGCTTCGATACGCTGTTTCGCGTGCTGGAGCTGACCGCGCCCACGAGCGTGGAAGCCAGCGCAACGCCGCTCTTTCCGGAGACCTATCCCGTGGGGGAGTTGGTGCACTGGGAATTTCCGGCTCGTCCAGGCCGCGCGCCCGTCTCGATCAACTGGTACGATGCGCATCTCCGCCCTCCCCGGCCCAATGAACTTGCGCCCGGCGAGCTCATGAGTGACGCCTCCGATGGTGAAGGGATGCTGTTCGTAGGCGACGAGGGCAAAATCCTCTGCGGCTTCGAAGGCGAGCATCCACGGCTGATTCCGTCGAGCCGAATGAAGAGCTTTATGCCGCCTCCTGATAACCTGCCGCACTCGCCCGGCGCATACCGTGAGTGGCTGGATGCGATCCGCGGCGGACCGGCACCACGCGCCAGCTATGAGTTCGAGCAGCCGGTGGTGGAGGCGCTGCTCCTGGGTTGCATTGCCGTGCGCGCCGGCACAAAGCTCGAATGGGATGCGGTGAACAAGCGCATCACGGGCCTGGCGGAGGGAAGCCCCGTCGACCTCGCGGCAGCCAACGCCCAGATCAATCCGCCGCGCCGCGCGCCGTGGGATTTCACGTCATAAGGTGGAACAAGCCATGCTTTCGCGAAGAGAGTTCCTGAAACGCACGAATGCCGCCGGGATCGGAATACTGAGCGCAGGCACACGAGCGCTCTTTGCCGATCCGCTGGGCCTGCCGATCGGCTGCCAAACCTGGCCGGTCCGCGCCATGATCTCGAAAGACTTTCCCGGCACGCTCAAGACCTTAGCCCGCGCCGGCTTTCAGTCGATCGAGCTGTGCTCACCCGTGGGCTACGCCGACTCAGGCTTCGCCGGGGTGGGCAAATATAGCGGAGCGGAGCTTCGCAGCATCTTAGGCGATGCCGGCGTCACTTGCATCAGCTCGCACTTTACGATCGAGGAGCTCAGGAAAGACCAGGAAGGCCGCATTGCCTGGGCCAAAGACGTTGGTCTCACTCAAATGATGGTGCCCAGCCTGGAGGGTCCGCACCACCCGACGGTGGACGACGTGAAACGGGCTGCCGACGAATACAATCGCATGGCCGCGCGAGCCGCGAGGGCGGGAATCCAACAGGGCCTTCACAACGAGGGTTGGACGCTCTCGATGGCCGACGGCCACCGAACCTACGACCTGCTGTTCAAATTCCTCGATCCAAGCCTCGTCAAGTTTCAGTTTCAAGTCTCCTCCATCAGCCAGGGATACGATCCGATTAAATATTTCACGCGCTATCCGGGCCGGTTCATTTCGATGCACGTGCAAGGCTGGTCCGCAAAGACGCGAAAGATTACTCCAGTGGGCAAGGGCACGCTGAATTGGAAAAGAATTTTCGCCGCTGCAAAGGTCGGCGGCATCAAAAACTACTTCGTGGAAATGAGCCTGCCCATGATGGAAGCCAGCGTTCCCTACCTTCGTGCGCTCCGTGTCTGAGCGTGCTGCTCCGAAAGTCTGGCCGTGCCCGGTTACTGCTGGCAGGAAGCGCTGGCCGCAGTTTTCATGAGCGGAGCTGTGTTCCTGCTATTGACCTTGCTGCGGTTGGAGATAATGGTTAAGGAAGCGAGCGCTGGCCCGGTAAGCTTTCAACCAGGCGCGGAAAGTCAGAAAGTCATGTATTTCATCGGGCAGGACAAGCTGTTCGAAGGGAACGTGCTGCTTACGCAACGCAGCCACCAGCTTGATCGATTGACTGAAAGGCACGTTGCGGTCGTCATCGCCCTGAATCACCAGTACGGGCGAGCGCCAACCGCTCACGGAGGCTGCGGGCGACGATTCAAAAGCAAGATGTGCTTCCGCCGGGTGTGCCAGGGGATTATAAGAAGGCACGAAGTTTCGTATGACGTCATTCCAGTCAAAAACCCCGTGCATGTCCACTCCCACACAAAACAGTTTTGAAGCGCGGGAAAGCGCCATAGCCGTCAGGTACCCGCCGTAGGAGCCACCCCAAATTCCGATGCGTGAGCCATCCACGTCCGGACGCGCAGCCAGATAAAGACCGGCGCCCAGTACGTCGTTGAATTCGCTGGCGCCAGCGGCGCCGTAATTCAGCGGCTCGCGAAAATCCAGTCCGTAGCCGATCCCACTACGATAGTTTATGGAAAGCACGACATCACCATGGTTGGCAAGATATTGGTTTAGCGCGTAGGCGTGATTGTAATAGCCCATGTAGTGCCAACCGAGTAGCATCTGCCGCCGCGAACCGCCGTGAACGAAAATCACAGCCGGATGCTTACCCTGGCCGTCATTCGGCGGCAGAAATATTTGCCCGTGAGTCTTCAGGCCGTCGGTCGCGGTAATCATGACGGGCCTGGGCCGCACCAGCGAATTGATTGGAAAGTCCGCTGGTATTAGACCGGGCGCGAGATCGGTCATCTTGCCATTCCGGAGAATGGCAGCGCGCGCAGGACGGCGCCCGTTCGACCGAAGAAGCGCAACATCCCCGTCAGCAGCGAAGAAGGGTGACCATTCAATGCCGGCGCCGGTCGTCAATTCTCGCGGCGAACCGCCCGTCGCGCTCACGCTCCAGATGTGTCGCCGGTCGATATCATTCTGATTTGAATTGTAAAGGATGGTCTCACCGTCGCTGACGGGTGAGACGTCTTCTACCATGAAGTTTCCAGGTGTCAGGAGCAGAGGCTGCCCTCCGCTGGCAGGCATGGAATAAAGATGCACCCAGCCCGTCTTCTCCCAGGGAAAAACCAGGCGGCCATTTCGCGTCCAGAGCAACTGGTGTTTCGCAACCATCGCTCGAAAAACGCTGCCCGGTCCCGCATCAGCTTTCCAAACCTGATGGCCCGCGCCCGTCCGCGCGTCCGCCACTCGGATTGACCATGGAAACCCGGCGCGCCTCGGTCCAAACGCAAAGGCACGGGACGAGGCCGGAATGCGGATGAATGCGATCTCCGAGCCATCCGGCGACCATGCCGGCTCAACATCACGATCCACGCTCGGGTCCATGTACTGAATGTTCTTTGATGAGAAGTTATAGACGGCAATCAGACTGTGGCCTGAACGCCGGCTGACGTAAGCCAGCTTCCCGCCATCGGGAGACCAGCTCAGCGAACTTTCTTTACCAAGACCGTGAATCAGTTGTTGGGGCTCCCCCTTTCCATCGACGCGCACAGTCCAGATCTGACCCTCGAAGATGTATGCCATCACGCCGCCGCCTGGTGAAACCGCCGGCGAGTGGCCTTGCGCCAGCCGCCGGGGCGGGCCACCGTCGATTGACACAATCCAAATATCCTGCTCAACGCCTTGCGGAAGCGATCGGGGATTCGGATACGATCGCCCCATATCGAAGTCGCCGCCTCGGACGTAGATGAGGAAGTTTCCGTCTGGCGTCCACGTTACTTCGGCAATTTGCTGTCCGTCATCCTGGTGGTATGGGGTGACTTTCCGCGCTTCATGATAGGGCGGCATGGAAACATAAAAATTACGAACGCCCCGATCGTTGAGCACCCAAGCAACCGCGCCGCCCTTGGGAGCGACGGTCAGCAACTCAGGAAAAGGCGCGCTCATCACTTGTTCCAAGGTAAATTGCCGCGCCGCAAGGGTACGGGGAACAAGGAACGAGCCCAGAATGACCGCGAAGCAAAAGCTCTGGATGCGCCTGTGCCTTGGAACCATAAAACTTCGCCTCTCCATCTCAGGCCGAGGAATCCCCCCAAATTTCATTAGGAAAGCCCACAGTATCATTCCTGCGCCGTCGCCAAGTCAACGGTTCGCTTCGAAGCGCCGGTGCGAGAGAGTCTCGTCGCCTGAGGAGTATCGGTACGGCTTCAGCTACCTGGCCCGCAGGGGCTAAAGCCCGGCCATCGGCGGACCTGAGTCGGCATGACTGAAGTCATGCCCTGATGCGGGGGTACCGAAGCGGCTGCCGGAGCGTCCGCGAAACGGCGGGTGAAATGTAGGAAGTCCAGGGCGCGAGGCACAGCCTCGCTTTCGAAAAAAAGAAGGAACGATCAGAGGGTTCAGGTCCGGAAAGGCAAGCCTTTCCGCACGTCAGGCGGCAGAGCCGCACAAATACCCCGGCCGGTTCGGCAAGCGCCGGGCAGCGGCTAAAGCCGTTGGAGTCTGCGATGCACTGCGGCATGACTGAAGTCATGCCCTGATACGGGGGCACAAAGCGGGTGCCGGAGCGCCCGCGAAACGGCGTGTGAAATGTAGGAAGTCCAGGGCGCGAGGCACAGCCTCGCCCCTGAATAATTCGATGAGTGGCGCTCGCGGAAAGGCAAGCCTTTCCGCACGTCAGGCGGCAGAGCCGCACGAATACCCCGGCCAGTTCGGCAAGCGCCGGGCAGCGGCTGAAGCCGTTGGAGTTTGCGACGCAAGGCGGCTGCCGGAGCGCCCGGGAGACGGCGGGTGAAATGTAGAAACTCGGGGCTGGTTCGGCCCTCCGGGACCGGTACTACTTTGTAGGTCAAAGTACTTGACAATGACGGCTTCCGGTCCTAGACTACGGGGCATGGTTCGCCGGTCCCAGCGCCATGCGCGGTTTCGGCTGGCCGCCACGGGGCGCCAGCACGCCATTGAGAATCTGCGGTTCATCCGCGAGACGATGGAGCGTTCTGCGTCTTTTACCGCCGTTCCCGGATGGGGCGGCGTGGCCGTAGGGCTGAGCGCGGTGGCGGCATCGGTGATTGCGGGGCAGCAACTGGAGGAGCACGCATGGCTTTCCGTCTGGCTGGCCGAGGGCGTGCTGGCTTTTGCCGTTGGGGCTTGGGCGGCGATGCGGAAGGCACGCGCCGCTGACCTGCCCATCTGGACGGGAGCGGCCCGGAAGTTTGCGCTTAGTCTGCTTCCGCCGGTGGCGGCAGGCGCGTTGCTGACCGCAGCGCTCGAAGCGGGCGGCCTTCACCGCTTTTTGCCCGGTTTGTGGCTGGTTACCTACGGCGCCGGCGTGGTAACGGCGGGAGCGTTTTCCGTGCGAGTGGTTCCGTTGATGGGTTTGTGCTTCATGCTGGCGGGCGCCGCCGCGCTGTTTTCTCCTGCCGCTTGGGGCAACGTCATTCTCGGGCTCGGATTTGGCGGCTTGCATATCGTTTTTGGCGCGATCATCGCAAGGAGATATGGTGGGTAGGAGTTACCAAACAGACCGCAAGGCGGCTACGAGCCGGCAAGGGGCAGCGCAGCGGACCGCATCAGCACGGCGGGCCACGACGGCCCCCGCTCCGCGTGATTTCGACCCGCTCATTCACGAGCAAATCCGGCTGGGGATCGTCAGCGCCCTGGCCGTCAATCAGTCGTTAAGCTTCAACGACCTTAAGCATATTTTGAAAACGACTGATGGCAACCTGAGCGTGCACGCGCGCAAGCTGGAAATGGTGGACTATGTTGCCTGCCGCAAGTTCTTCCAGGGCCGGCTGCCGAAGACGGAGTATCGCCTCACGCCGGCCGGGCGGAGGGCCCTCGAGCGATACCTGAACCAGATGGAGGCTCTCATTCAGGCTGCGCGCTCACAATGAGGTTGATTCATGAATGGCGAATCTCAGTCGAAGGCCGATGATGAACGGCTGCATGCTGCCATCATCATGGACGGGAACGGGCGCTGGGCTCGGAGCCATGGGCTTTCCCGCGCGGAGGGCCACCGTAGAGGCGCAGCGGCCATTGCTCCGGTGGCCGCTGCCGCGCCTTCTCTCGGAATCGGAACGCTTACGCTTTATGCTTTCTCACAGAACAATTGGGAGCGGCCTGCGGAGGAAGTGCAGAGCTTGATGGACCTGTTTGAAAGCTTCTTTCGCCAGCAGAAACAGGATTGCCCGCGCGCCGGCGTACGAATGAGCGTGATCGGAAGGCGAGACCGCCTTCCCGCCTCACTTCGCGCTGAAATCGAGGACTGCGAGGCCGCCTCGAAGCGCGGCCGGCAACTTCACCTTCGTCTTGCACTCGATTACTCCGGCCGGGGCGCGATTCTGGACGCGGCGACGCGACTGGGCCGCAGCCGTGCTGCGAGCCCTGAGGAATTTTCAAGGCTTCTCGCGCTCGCCACGCATGCAGACCCGGACGATCAGGAGGTCGACCTGCTGATTCGCACCGGGCGGGAGCAGCGGCTCAGCGACTTTCTCCTTTGGGAGATCGCTTACGCCGAGCTCTATTTCAGTCCTGTCTACTGGCCCGACTTCACGCCCTTCCACCTGCAGGAAGCCATCGAAAGTTACCATCGGCGTCAGCGCCGTTTCGGACGGCTTCTCCCCACTGAGGAGCTCCAGCCGGCCCTTGAAAGCGCTGTGAATGTTTCGCGCTGAATGGGCGCACGATTGAGTTGCCCTCGCCGGTTTTCTATAATGAGCACATGGAAAGACCTAAGAGCCTCGGTGAGTTCAGGAAATCCCACGCGTGCTGCCCATCCGTTAAAGACGAAATGCGGGCCAATCTGATCGGCAAGCTGAAATCCAGCGATCCAGTTTTCCCCGGCATCATCGGATTTGACGATTCGGTAATTCCACAAATCGAAAACGCCATCCTTTCCCGGCACCATTTCATTCTGCTGGGTCTCAGAGGGCAAGCGAAGAGCCGCATCCTGCGCGCCCTGGTGGCGCTGCTGGACGACGAGATTCCTTGCATTGAAGGATGTGAAATTCACGATAATCCCCTGAAGCCCATCTGCCGGGCCTGCCGCGAGCTCGTCGCGGAGCGTGGAGACGACACTCCGATTGCCTATCTGCCGCGCCAGGCGAGGTACGTTGAGAAGCTGGCAACCCCTGACGTGACGATTGCCGATATCATCGGCGATCTCGATCCGATTCGCGCGGCGCGCGGCGGCCACTCCCTCTCAAGCGAGCTGACCATCCATTACGGTCTGCTGCCTCGCGCGAACCGCGGCATTTTTGCCATCAACGAACTTCCCGACCTTGCCGGAAAGATTCAGGTGGGGTTGTTCAACATCATGCAAGAAGGGGACGTGCAGATCAAAGGCTATCCGGTCCGGCTGCCGCTCGATGTGGTGCTGGTGTTTACGGCCAATCCGGAAGACTACACCGCGCGCGGGAAGATCATCACGCCGCTTAAGGACCGCATTGGAGCGGAGATCCGCACCCACTATCCGCAAACGATCGAGCACGCCCTGGCCATTACTGCACAGGAAGCCTGGACGGAGCGCAACGGCCGAACCCGCATGGTCATCCCGCCATTCGTCCGTGAGATCGTAGAAAGCGTAGCCTTCGAAGCGCGCCAGGAGAAGAAGATTGACAAGCGCAGCGGCGTGAGCCAGCGCCTTTCCATCACTTGTCTTGAAAGCGTGGTCTCCAATGCCGAGCGACGCGCACTCATCAACGGTGAAAGCATCGTCGTTCCGCGAGTTTCGGACGTTTACGCGGCATTGCCTTCCATCACCGGCAAATTCGAGCTGGAATATGAAGGCGAGCTGCGCGGCGCGGAAACCATTGCCCGTGACATCGTTCGCCAAGCGGCGGGAAAAATCTTTCGCAAATATTACGACGGCACGTCGCTCAACGCCATTGTGAAGTG
Source organism: Terriglobia bacterium (assembly GCA_030041095.1). GTDB lineage: Bacteria > Acidobacteriota > Terriglobia > UBA7540 > UBA7540 > JASHON01. The sequence goes on along the minus strand of JASHON010000018.1, from coordinate 77,921 downwards.
GTTCGAGCTGGGAGGAAACCTGAGGTACCTTGATACGGCGCCGGCCGACGAGCTGATGGCGCAGTTCAAGAAAATTCAAGGGCTTCTGGAACACCTTGCGCCTCTTGGCATCAAGCCTCGGGAGGACCAGGCGTTGCAGGTTTCAGGGGCGGAGTTCATCCTGGAGGGACTGGTGGCGATGAAGAAAATCAGCCGCAACGAAGAATATGGTTTCCATGCTTCTGTTCGGGCGTCTGAAGAAGCCGCTGAAGAGCCGAGCCCTGCCGCCGTTCGCCGCCGGTCGGTAAACTAAGTGATCGTCCGGCATCCGCGGGCCTTCGTCCGTCGCCGCCAGGACCGCGAGATTTATTTGATGAAAGGGATATCTGGCACGAATGAAATATCTGAAGTACACCAAATTCACCGGCGATCCCTTCGATAACCTGACGTCAGAAGACTTATTGCAGCTTCTCCAGGACACCCTTCTCGACAGCGGCTTTTACCACCAGTTCTATGAATTCAGCGAACTGAACGAACGATCGCTGGAAGAATTGCATCAGGCTCTCCTTAACGCGCTGCAAAACAAAGACATGATCCCCGCGGAGCTGCTCGAAGACCTGCTGAATAATTCTGAGGATTACAACCAGTCGCAGCTTCACGGCCTCATCCAACGGCTTTTGGAGAAACTCGCCGAAGAGGGATACATCACTATCACGAGTCCTTATCAACCGCAGAGCGCGGAGGGACGAGTATCGCCGGGGCCCGGCGCGCAGGAGAACAGGCCGTCCGGAAGCGTCAAATTCGAAATGACCGATAAGACGCTTGACTTCCTTGGCTTCAAAACGTTGAAGGAGCTGTTGGGCTCACTTGGAAAGTCAAGTTTCGGACGGCACGATACTCGCGAGCTCTCAACGGGCGTCGAATCCAGCGGATCAACACGCCGCTACGAATTCGGCGACACGATGAACCTGGATGCCAACGCCACCCTTCTTTCCGCCATCCAGCATTCCGGTTTGAAATTCCCGTTGGATCTGGACTACAGCGATTTGCAGGTGCGGCAATGCGAATATCAGAGTTCCTGCGCCACCGTTCTGATGCTCGATTGCAGCCACAGCATGATCCTCTACGGTGAGGATCGCTTTACACCGGCCAAGAAGGTGGCGATGGCGCTCATGCACTTAATTCGCACACAATATCCCGGCGATTCTCTGCATCTCGTTCTGTTTCACGACTCGGCGGAAGAAGTGCCGCTGCCGCAGCTTGCCCGGGTGCAGGTGGGTCCGTATTACACGAATACTCGTGAAGGATTAAGGCTGGGCCAGCGCCTGCTGTCGCGGCAAAAGAAGGACATGCGCCAGATTGTGATGATCACGGACGGCAAACCCTCTGCCTTGACGCTGGAGGACGGCAGGATCTATAAGAACGCTTTTGGCCTCGATCCGCTGGTGGTTTCTGAAACTCTCCACGAGGTGGCACGCTGCCGCCGCAACGGAATACTGATCAATACGTTTATGCTCGCGTCAGATTACGGCCTCGTCCACTTTGTGCAGAAGGTCACCGAGATCTGCCGAGGCAAGGCCTATTTCACCACGCCCTACACCTTGGGCCAATATCTGCTGATGGATTACATGCAGAAGAAAATGAAGCATATCCATTGATCCCGCCTCGTTGATGCTTCAAGTTTCATCCGCGGAGAGCATGCCACGAAGATTGAGCCTTTGCTGATGGAGGGTCCGGTTGGAGCGTTGGAAGCCGTGCTCCAATACGACCCGCAGATTCCGGCGCGCTTTTCCGCCATCATTTGCCATCCCCATCCACTCTTTGGCGGCACGATGCACAACAAAGTGGTTTTCCGGGCCGCGCGCGCTGCCTTACTCGAAGGCATGCCCGCGCTTCGCTTCAACTTCAGGGGCGTAGGAAAGAGCGGAGGTGCCTTTGCTGACGGCGTTGGAGAAGAAGGGGACGTGCGAGCCGCGCTTGATTACCTTTCGCGGCGCTTTTCCGGATCGCAAATCATTTTGATGGGCTTTTCTTTTGGCAGCGCCATTGGACTCCGCGCTGGGGAGGCGGACGGACGCGTGGTGGCGCTGGTAGGGATGGGCATTGCCGTCAGCCGCCAGGATTATTCCTTCTTGAGCTCCTCAGCGAAGCCTAAGCTCTTCGTCCAAGGAACGCTGGATGAATTTGGTCCTCGCGCCGACGTGCAGCGCTTATTTGATACTCTCCAACCCCCTAAGAAGATCCATTGGGTTGAGGGGGCGGGACATTTCTTCAATGGAAGACTGGGCGAGGTTGTGAGCGCTGTCCGCTCGTTTCTGCGGGAAATCGCCGAAAGCCATGAGGAGACATGAGCGACGTGCCGGAAAGCAACGAGACGAGCGAGCCACAACTGTTTTACTGCCCGGCGTGCCGCGAGCCGGCTCGCGATCCGCTGGTGTGCGGAGACTGTGGCGCGGTGATCTGCCGCCGCTGCGGCACGCCACTTGAATCTCCCGACGAATTGGGCATTGGGTGAGCACAACGGTCATGGCGCTCTGTTTTTGCAGAGTGTTTCTAATCAGTTTTGAAGTGTGGCTTGCGCATGAGCCAGACAATGGGTGACACGATAACAAAAGCCAGGGTCAAAAGGCGAAAGATATCCAGGTAGCTCATGATTGAAGCTTGCCGCAGAATGATCTTGTACACTTCGCCCATGGCCTGGTGGGACGCCGTCGAGAAGTCAACACCTCCCTGCATGAAGCGGGTGCGGAACGCCCTCAGCAAATTGAGCGTCCTGGCGCTGGTTGGATTCACGTCCCCAACCAACCGGGATTGATGGAGTTGCGCGCGGCGCGCAAGCAGCGTGGCCGCGATGGAAATGCCGAAGCTGGCCCCCAGATTCCTGCTCAGCGCCGTAATGCTGGTGGCGAAGCCCATTTCTTCATTGGGAATGGGATCGACGGTAATCGTCGAGAACGGAACGAACACGAACGCAAGGCCGGCCCCCATAAGGACCTGCGGCCATAGGAAGCTCCATGGGCTCGCAGCTCCGTTCAGAAAAGAAAACCATAGCACGCCGACGGAGGAAACCAGGAGCCCACCGAAGAGCAGCGCCCGCATGTCCCACCGGCGACCAATAAGGATCCCAGCCAATGGCATGAGTACCATGGTGAGGATGCCTCGTGGGCTGTTCCAGACGCCCGCCGTGATGGCCGGGAATTGCAGCACTTCCTGCATAAAGAGCGGAAGCAGCAGGATGCTTCCATAGAGGACAAAGAACAAGACCACCGAAAGGCCGACGCCGGCCCCAAACGTCCGATACTTGAGCAGTCGAAGATGAACCATAGGTTCCGCCGCCAGAAGCTCCCAAACGATGAACGCCACGAGGCTGGCGCCAGCGAGAACAGCCAAGGCGAGGATCCAATGCGAGCTAAACCAATCGGCTTCCTGGCCTTTATCCAGAACCACCTGAAGGGCGCCAAGACCGACCACGAGCATGCCCACACCCCAAACGTCGATCCGCTTAGCCGTCCGGCGAAGATAGGGTGGATCGAAAACAAAGGCATGAACCAGGATGAGCGCCGCGATGCTCACAGGGACATTGATGAAAAAGATCCAGCGCCAGGAATGATCGGTGGTAAGCCATCCGCCGAGCACTGGAGCCATGATGGGCGCTACGACGATTCCGACTCCCCACAGAGCCATGGCGTGACCGCGCTCTTCGCGCGGAAAGGTTTCCAGCAGGATGGCGCGGGTGGTGGGCTGGAGCAGCCCACCGAACCCTCCCTGTACCACGCGGAACACGATCAGGAAAAACAGCGTCGGCGCGAAGCCGCAGAGCACACTTGCCACCGTGAACCCCGCCACCGCTATCAGGAGGATTCGTTTGCGCCCAAAACGGCTCGCTAGCCAGCCAGTGAGGGGTAAGATGACGGCGTTTGATATCAGATAAGACGTCAGTACCCAGGTGGCCTCGTCAACGGTGGAGGAAAGATTTCCAGCGATATAAGGTAGGCTGACATTCACCGCAGAAGTGTCTACAAGCTCCATCACCGCGCTTAGCATGACGGCGATGGCTACAACCCAGCGATAAAACGTAGCTTTCTCGCCCGACAACCTGAACTCTTCAAGCATCAGGCTTCCATGTTCTCACGCAGCGAACGCAGTTGGAAAGACAGCTCAAAAGAGGAGTCGCCACCTCCTTGCGCGATCTCAAGGCGGCAGGACGACGGCTGGCAGAGATCAATAAGTTCCGTTCAGCAAACGCTGAATGCGCTTTTCAATGGGAGGATGAGTGGAGAAAAGGCTGGAGAAAACCTGGCCGGAAGTGAGCGGCTGCGCACAATACAGATGCGCCGTTGAGGGTGACACTCTCATCGGCACGCGCTTGGACCACTGCTCGATCTTGTTCAAGGCACTTGCAAGCCCTTGGGGATTGCCGGTAATTCGCGCGCCCGTTGAATCGGCCTCATATTCACGCGATCGGGAGATGGCAAGCTGGATGAGGATTGCGGCCAGGGGCGCCAAGATCATCATCGCCAGAGCGGAGAAAATGCCGCCTTCATTGTCACGCCCCGACCCTCCGCCGCCAAACCCGCCGAACATCTCTGCCCACATGACCATCTGAGCCAAGTAGGTGATGGCGCCTGCGACGGTTGCCACCACGGCGCTGATCAGGATGTCCCGATTGTGAACGTGCCCTAACTCGTGCGCGAGCACCCCCTCGATTTCCTGGTCGTTGCACAACTCCAGAATGCCCTGCGTGACGGCCACGGAAGCATGCCGTGGATTTCGCCCGGTCGCAAAGGCATTGGGTGACTCGGTAGGAATGAGATAGATCTTGGGAACCGGGATGTTCGCCTTGCCCGCAAGTCGTTCTACAATCTGGTAGATGCGCGGGTTTTCTTCACGGGATATGGGTTGCGCGCCACTCGAGGCGATGGCGATCTTGTCAGAGAAGAAATAGCTGCCCAAGTTCATGACGGCCGCGAGCACCAAAGCGATCGTCATTCCCTGCCGGCCAGCCCACAGATCTCCGGCAGCCAGAAGCACACCGGTTAGCCCCGCAAGCAGCACGGTCGTCTTGAAGTTATTCCACATTGCGCCTTACCTCACCCCTCTTCGTGCCCGCGAACTCTCCCGTTCTTCTTAGATGCACCCGGCCAGCAGAGGGTCCAGACTCCTCACCGGACAACATCATCATAACAGAAGGGCGCACCCAGGCGCGACCGGCGCTGGCTCGCCGGCCTCGCTTTCGACCTCATAACCGCTTTGCGAGCGGGCGCGGGCAAGGTGTTAGAATTGTTGGACGTGCGGGCTGATGGATGGGGCGCTGTTCAGATCGTTCTTACTCTATGTTCTCCGAACGAACGAATTGGTTACGTGAAGCGAACGAACTGACGTTACTTCTCGAGGAGCAAAGACGCGCTGGAGCGCGCATTCTGGACTTGACGGAATCGAATCCGACGCGCTGCGGCTTCAACTACCCATCCGAGCGCATGCTCGGCGCGCTTCGGCACCCTGAAGCGCTGAGTTACGCTCCGGATCCTCGGGGCCCCATCTCAGCGCGGCAGTCGGTGGTGGATTATTACGCCGAGCGCGGCGCGGCGCTTCACCCCGATCAAATCTTCCTCACCAGCAGCACGAGCGAGGCCTACTCCTTCATCTTCCGCCTGCTGGGTAACCCTCAAGACTCTATCCTGGCGCCTACGCCGAGCTATCCGCTCTTTGATTTTCTGGCGCGCCTCAACGATCTTAACTTGATCCGCTACCCTCTTGTTTATGACGGGGATTGGAGAATCGAGCGAGAAGTTCTGGAGACGAGGATCGAGTCTCGTTCCCAAGCCATTTTGATCGTTCACCCCAACAATCCAACGGGTTCGTTTACATCCGCGGACGACCGTGAATTCGTGTTGGAACGCTGCCGGGCACGCCACCTGGCGCTGATCGTGGATGAAGTTTTCTTCGATTATTCGCTAACAACCGAGCCGCGGTCAACGTTTGCGAAAGAGTCGCGAGAGCTTGTTTTTACCTTGAGCGGTCTTTCAAAGATCTCCGGCTTGCCCCAAATGAAGTGCGCGTGGATTGTGGTGAGCGGTCCGTCGGAATTAGCGGGAGACGCGCAGTCCCGGCTTGAGTTGATTGCGGACACCTATCTCCCGGTGAGCGCGCCCATCTACATGGCATTGCCCGATCTGTTGGCTGCCCGCAGGATTCTTCAGCCGCAGATTCTGGGCCGACTTCGAACTAACCTTGACTTTCTCGACCGGCGCCTTGCCGGCAGCTCGCTGATCACTCGCTATCGCGTGGGTGGTGGTTGGTACGTCATCCTGCGGCTGCCGCCTGTCCTGTCCGATGAGGAATGGGCGCTGAGCCTGCTGCGCGACTCTGGCGTTTTCGTCCATCCCGGTTACTTTTATGATTTTGCCTGTGAGGAGAACATCGTCATCAGCCTGCTTCCGCCCCCAGAAGTGTTTGAGCCTGCTATAGAACGGCTCCTGGCGTGTGTTGAAAAGGGCCGGTGAATTCACTTGACTTATCAACGCAGGCAGGAGACAATCTCAACATTTACGGCCACGTCGGTGGTCTTTGAATCCTTGCAACGATTGGGGGTGTTGATCGCGTGGCTGAAGTGCGGCTTCAGGAAGGAGAGTCTCTTGAAAATGCCTTGCGGCGTTTCAAGCGCAAGGTACAGCAGGAAGACATCATAAAGGAAATCAAGAAGCATTCTTACTATTTGAAACCCGGAGAAAGACGGCGGGTAAAGGAAGCCTTAGCGCGGAAACGTGTACGCAAAAAGGCTCGACTCGAGCGGGATTAGGGTGTCTGTAAGCGCCGGGATGGCCTAGGTTGTTGCGTCTCTCCGGCGGTAACGGCGATTGCCTGAACGGTGATTCGGGAGGGGGGATACCCCATGGAATACAAAGACAAGACCCTCAAGTGCGCAGAGTGCGGCGCTGATTTTGTGTTCACCGCGGGAGAGCAACTCTTTTACGCAGATCGCGGGTTCAAGAACGAACCGAAACGCTGTAGGAACTGCAAGACAAAGCGGGCGTCCGGCGCGGAAGCAGGTTCAGGCCAGGGACGAAGCACAAACAGGGTTTTTACGGCCACGGTCTGCTCTCAATGCGGCAAGGAAACAACGGTTCCGTTCAAGGTAACACAAGGCCGGCCGGTTTACTGCCGCGAGTGCTATCAGCAAAGGCGGGCCGCAGGGACAAATTGAATTGTAATCTGACCATTCCTCACAAAGCGGTCACGGTGTATCCACGGCCGGACGTGCAGCGCGCGCTCATCCCCCATTGAGATTCATCAGCAGGTGCACCAACGTGGGCACAGGGTGACCGGTCGGCCCCTTCGCAAGATAAGGCTTCTCCTCATAATTCCAGCGCGTTCCGGCGATATCGAGGTGAACCCAAGGCGTCTCTCCGGCGAACTCACCTACAAACATGGCGGCCGTGATGGCGCCACCGTGGCGCCCTCCGCTGTTGGCGATATCGGCGATTGAGCTTTTGTAGAGATCGCGATAGTCGTCATCAACGGGTAGTTCCCACATTCGCTCGCCCGTTGCGGCGGCACTCGCGAGCACGCGCCTTACCCATTCCTTGTTCCACCCGAAGACGCCCGTCATGATGTTGCCGAGAGCGATGGTGACCGCCCCGGTGAGCGTCGCCGCATCGATGAGCACGGTGCAGCCCTGCGTCTTGGCGTAATGCAATGCGTCCGCGAGAGCCAGCCGACCCTCGGCGTCTGTGTTGAGGATCTCAATCGTTTTCCCGGACATGGCAGTAAGGACGTCACCCGGTTTGTATGCCCGCCCTCCTGGCATGTTTTCCGTGGCCGGTACAATCGCCTTCACGCGCACCGGAGGCTTGAGCTGCGCAATCGCCCGCATCACGCCGAGCATCGCTGCACCTCCCGCCATATCCGTTTTCATCTCCTCCATATTCTGGCTGGGCTTGAGGGATATACCTCCGGTATCAAAGGTGACGCCCTTGCCTATAAGTCCGACTATGGGCGTTTCCGGAGCGTTTGCGGGCTCGTACTGGAGCAGAATCAGCCGCGGTGGTTCGTGGCTACCTTGCGCCACGGCCCAAAAAGCATTCATGTTCAGAGCTCGGATTTCTTCCGGGCCGAGCACGACGGATTTCATACCGAACTCTCTTGCCATCGCTACCGCATGTTCCGCAAGGAGAGTCGGAGTCATGCGATTTGAGGGCTCGTTGACGAGGTTTCGGACGAAGTTTTGCGACTCTGCGATGATGCGCCCGCGCGCGATGGCCGTCTTTTCAGCTTCGCTGAACGGAGTTTCTCCCGCAAGCAGCACGAACCGATCTACTCGCCTGTCCGAAGCTCGATCGGAACGATATTTGTCCGGTTCGTAGTTTCCAACTATTGCGCCCTCAACGATGTGCTGTAGAGCCTCTGGCGTGCGAGAGCGCGCCAGGGTGAGCCACGCAACCTCATGAATGTGTCGGCAGCGCGCATGACGCACCGCGGCTCCGGCGAGCCGGGCAAGATGAGGCAACTGAAACTTCTCTCGTTTGCCAGCTCCCACCACGAGTAAGCGCAGCGCCGCCAATCCGGGCGGATGGTGGACCAAGGTGCACTCCAAAGCTTTGCCCGTCAACTCGCCACTGGCATGCAAGTTGAGAAGGGTCTTGCGAGTGGCGGCCGGAAGCAGTTCAGCGCTACCGGTTGAGGCGGGCGCACCTTCGAAGCCGTCTACGACCAGCAAAGGCGTTTGGATTTGTTCCACCGCCTTCTCTTCGACGTCTATTTTCACGAGTGCCTCCTCCGATGTTCGCGGATTTCCTGTGCTGTTTCCCTCTCGATGGTCCGGCGACGCAGTGTATCGCGTCGATCGAAAACTGTTTTGCCCTTTGCCAACGCGAGCTCACACTTAATGAGGTTTTTTTTGAGGTAAAAACGGAGAGGGATGAGCGTGAGGCCCCGCTCCTCAGTGCGGCCAATGAGTTTGTTGATCTCCGCGCGGTGTAGCAGGAGTCTTCGCTTGCGCAGAGCTTCCTTGTTCATGTAGCTCCCCGCGAGATATGCGCCGATGTGGCAATCCAGGAGCCAGACCTCGCTGCTGCGCACCGCCGCGTATCCGTCCTTAAGGCTTGCCTTGCCTTCGCGGATGGCTTTGACTTCCGTGCCTGTCAGCTCGATACCACACTCAAATTTCTCCAAAATGTGATAGTAGTGAGTTGCCTGCCGATTGACAGCGAGGTTTCTTGGAGGATTGTCCCGAGTTCGCGTGCCCATCATTAACCTGTCCATTTTATTGCGATGTGTTGCACTTCGCCACCCCCGTTGTTACAATTCGCCCTATTGGATGAAACGCGCGGCACGAAGACGGTTCGACCTTCAGACCAAGATCATTATCATCTTCGTCGTCGCCGTTGTCTGCCTTCTCGCAGTTTCCACCTTCATTGCGATGATCCTGACGCGGCAGCCTGTGGAAGCTGAGGTCTACCATAAGGAATTAACCCAAGCGGAGCTGGCCGCTCATAATCTGTTCAGCCCGCGCGCACTTGAGAGTTCGAGAACCCTCCTCGGGATTCTGAAACAGATGCAACACGACATGCCTGGGGTGCGGCAGGCCGACGTCTTCCTTCACAGTGCTAACGGCCATAAACTTTTGGCGACGACGGACCCTGCCGGCAAACACGTCGAACTGGACGCCATTCCCGGCATCAACGACCGGAGCTGGGCCAGCAATCACCTGAACGGCTATCGCCACCCAGAGCCTCATCAGTACAGCATCGATTCGCCTCGAGGAAACTTCTGGATCATGAGTGTAGGGCTAAGGCAGGGCAAGAACGAGGTCGGGTGCCTGCAGCTCACGGTCTCCAAGTTGCGCTCGGATGTGATCACCCAGCGCATTGTGGAGGATAATTTCCTGTTGATGCTGGGGAGTCTGGCGCTGCTGATCTTCGTTATTCACTGGTTCTTCCTTCGGCGCGTGCGGGCGCCGGTTAAGGAAATGATTCGGGTGATGGAAGTCGCCGAGAGCGGCCAGCTTGACGCGCGCGCCCGCAGCGGCAGCCAGGACGAAATCGGCCAACTCGCCGTCCACCTGAATCGAATGCTAGCGCGCATCGAGAACTTCAACAATGAGTTGGGACAGAGAGTTAAAGACGCCACAACCGAGCTCGAGCGGCGCAATCGCGAGCTGACCCAGATCAACGACGAGCTCTTCGAAACACAAAAAAGCCTGGCGCGCTCCGAGCGGCTTGCCGTCGCCGGGCAACTGGCCGCGAGCATTGCGCACGAGATCGGAACGCCTCTCAATTCGATTTCCGGACACGTGCAATTGATGGCCCGGCGCAAAACAGGCGACGAAGCGACGGACCGCCGCCTTCAGATTATTCAAAAGCAGATTGATAACATCGTTCGAACCGTCAAGCAACTGCTCTCCTGGACCCGCAAATTCGATCTGCACATCGAGCCCGTGGATATCCGGCGCGTTTTGGAAGAGTCCGTGATGCTTTCATCGCCCGCACTCGAAACGCGAAAGATCAAAGTGCACACCCACTTTCCCGGAGACGGCCCTCACATTTACGGCGATGTGGGATATCTTCAACAAGTGTTCCTGAACCTGATTAATAACAGTATGGACGCGATGCCAAGAGGTGGGACGCTTGACATCCGGCTGACCTACCCTGCTTCCGGAGAGGCCCGCAATGTGATCGTCGTCGTGAAAGACACGGGAGAGGGCATTGCCCCCGAGAACCTGGCGCACATCTTCGATCCCATGTTCACAACTAAGCGCTTGGGAACGGGCGCGGGACTGGGGTTGGCGATCGCAAGCCAGGTGATTCACCAGCACGGCGGCAGGATCGAAGTGGCAAGTGAATTAAGTCGAGGCACGCAGTTCATCGTGAGGCTGCCGCTCGATGGTAACGAGCGGGAGCAGCCGACGAGCACGGGGCGCTTTACGGATCAGCGGAGCGAAGCGGTCGAGGAGCGGGTGTGACGAGGCTGCTGGGCGCGCGGTGAGAACTAGCGGGCACGTTCACCGAGCCCCGGCAAGCGAGAGGCGAAGTGAGGTATCTTCTCCGGGGATCGCCTTGCCGCCTGCAAAAGACAGTCAAGAGCATGCTGATCCCGGATTTAGAGTAAAGATGGCCGAAACAGGAAAAGTGAACATTCTCGTCGTCGATGACGATCCGGACACGCAGGACTTGCTTCAAGAGGTTTTGGGCGAAGAGGGTTACCGGGTTTTCACCTCCGGCAGCGGCGAGGAAGCTCTCAAGATTGGCGAGCAGGAATGCTTCGATATCATCATCAGTGACATGAGACTTGGGCCCAGCGTGAACGGCCTCGATGTGCTCAAGGCATATAAAACGATTCAACCGGAATCTGAAGTAATTTTGATCACTGCTTTTGGTTCGATGGAGACTGCCATCGAGGCGGTGAAAGCGGGAGCTTTTGACTATATCTCGAAGCCTTTCAAGATCGACGAGGTGCTGCTTCAGGTTAGCCGGGCGCTTGAAAACCGCAGCCTGGTTCGAGAGAACCGCAACCTGAAGAGGCAGCTTGGAAGCCAGGTGCAGCTTTCGAGCCTGGTGGGCCGCAGCGCCGGCATGCTGGAAATCTACAAGAAGATCGCCATGGTTTCCGATTCGCGGTCCACGGTGCTCATCTACGGCGAAAGTGGAACCGGCAAAGAGCTGGTGGCCAAGGCGATCCATCACAACGGACCTCGCGCCCGGCAGCGGTTTTTCGCCGTCAACTGCGGCGCGCTCACCGAGTCGCTGCTTGAGACGGAGCTCTTTGGACACGTCCGAGGGTCCTTTACAGGAGCGACCGACAACAAGCGAGGTATCCTGGAAGAGGCGAGCGGTGGCTCTGTGTTTCTCGACGAAGTTTCCGAAATGAGTCCGGCGCTCCAAGTGAGGTTGTTGCGAGCCATCGAGGAGCAGGAAGTGCGGCGAATCGGCAGCAACCAGGTGCTGAAGATTGATTTGCGATTCATAGCCGCCAGCAATCGCGTGTTGGGCCAGCTTGTGGATGAAGGAAGGTTCCGCGCAGACCTTTACTACCGGCTTCGCGTCGTCGAAATCAGCATCCCGCCTCTGCGCGAGCGCTCGGAAGATATTCCCTTGTTGGTAGAGTATTTCCTGAAGCGTCTGGGGCGCGACCGCGGGCAGGCCTACTCACTTTCCAGCCAGGCGCTTTCTGCGCTGCTCAGCTATGACTGGCCTGGAAACGTGCGAGAGCTTGAAAACGCTTTGGAAGCTGCAGCGGCTCTCAACCGCTCCGGTGTGATTACGCCCGAGGACTTGCCGTGTAAGATTAAGGGAGAGGCACGCGACGGGAACGGGCTTGCCAGGCTTCATGCCGATCTGCCTTCGCTCGATGAGCTGGCCAAGCGCTATCTGCTTCACGTACTCAAAGTGACGGGAGATAACAAAGCCAGGGCCGCGGGCATCCTGGGAATTGACCGTAAAACTCTCTATCGCATGGCCCAGCGCTTCAAACTGCCGATTCGATGAAAATCTCCTACATCGTGACGTCCGCCCTCAAGCAGGCCTTCTCAGGCTTTGGGTTGCCTTACATGGTGATGTTTGAAACCACGCTGATGTGCAATATGTTTTGCGAATATTGCATTTTTGGCGAGGAGGGCAAATTCAACGACCTGCAGACGCGCGCCGCTCGCGACCGCATTTTCAGGAGAATCGATGAATTCTGTGATCTGGGGATCTTTGCTCTTAGTTTTTCGGGTGGCGAGCCTTTGCTGAACCGAAACACCGTGGACTACATCGCCTACGCGGCGGACAAAGGCATGTGGACCTCAATGCCTTCGAACGGCTTGCTGATCCGAAAATACGCGGACGGCGTGGCGCGTCTTGACATGCTCGAAGTTTCCATCGACTCTCTCAATCCGGAGCGGTTCGCCAAGCGGCGTGGCCTCAACGGCCTTCCGAAAATCATCGAAAACCTGGAATTCGTTCTGTCGCGGCGCAAGCCGTTTACAACCCAGATCAATGCGGCTGTCAATTTGGAAAATCTCGATGATCTTGCCGAACTGGCGCAATTCTGCCGCGAGCGGCGCCTGGTATTGCACCCTGAAGCGGTTCACAATGTCATGCGGGGAGGGGAGCTTCTGCCGGATGTGGAACTGCACGGCAAAGAGATCGACCGCGTGGAGAACGCATTGCACCAACTCCGCGCATCCTATCCTAAGAACGTTCGCTTTTACGCGAACTATTATCCTTTCTATCGCCACGGTGGTTTTCGCCCGGAATTTCCCTGCCGGCACCCCTCCAGGCTGGTCTCGATGAAGCCGGACGGCGCCATCCATCTGCCTTGCGCGTTCAAGACGCTTCACCAGTCTCAAGCTCCACTGAAGGAGATTTTCGCGTCGGAAGCGGCTCGTCAGCTTATTGCGCAGGAAAAAACCATGTGGGATTTTTGCAAGGGGTGCAAGATTGGGTGCGCGTATGAGGTGAGCGCATTCGCCAACGGCCCTTCGCTGGCCTGGAAATCCGCCCTCAATTTCCTCCGTATGTCGTAAGAGAGCGCCTCGGACCTTACCACAAGAAGAACGACGGCGTGAGCCAGTGCGGCGAGGAGAGCATGCCGCGCGTGGCGATGTCGGCGACGGTGATTATGATGAGCAAGGCGAGGAAGAAGATGGCAGCCACAATGACCACGCGAATCATTCGCTCGATCACATGGCGAACGTGCATGAAGAACAGCACGACGATCGAGGCCTTGCCCACAGCAATCAGGAGGGCCACAACCGTATTCCAGGCTCCGCCCAGATCAACATAGGCCACGGCCGTGGTGAGCGCGGTAAGACAAAGCAGTGTGATCCAGATTGCAATATAGAGTCTCTTACGCTCAATATGAGCAAATCCTGCTGTGGCAGATGGCGAACTTGGCGCCTCTTGTGTCATGTTAATGTCCGAAACGCCCTCCGAGCAGATAAAGCAGCGGATAAAGAAAGATCCAAACAATGTCGACGAAATGCCAATAAAGGCCCGCAATCTCTACCGGCGTGAAATGTTCCTTGAACCGGTTGCGCGCTGCGAGAATGATGAGCGTGATGAGAATGCCACAACCCACAATCATATGCAAGGCGTGAAGGCCGGTCAGAGCAAAATAAAAGAACATGAAGAGCTCGACGTGAGGAGCGTGTGGGCCATGGTAGGTGAAATTGACTCCCGGGGCCAACCCCTCCAGATACTCGTGGTGCCACTCCTCACCAAACTTGATGAACAAAAAGAGAATGCCCAGGCAGAGTGTGAACACTAGAAAGACGATTAAATCTTTCCTCTTGCTGAGTTGCGCGGCCCTTACCGCCAGAGCCATCGTCAGGCTGCTGCAAATCAGAACGGCGGTATTCGTCCCACCCCAGAACACGCTGAGGAAGTGGCTGCCAATCGCAAACGCATGGAAATATTGGTAACGGTAAATGGTGAGACTGGCGAGAAGTCCACCGAAGAACAGCACTTCCGTCGCCAGAAACAGCCACATGCCCAGGTTGGACGCCTGATATTGCTGCAGCGAATCGTCGAACTGTTCTTTGACCAACCCGCGGTGTTCCTCCGCGACAGTCACTTGTTCGTTAGCCAAACATCTCCTCCTTGGCTTCTCGATCGATCAGGTCAAACCGGACAGCATTGAGACCTGCGCTTACGCCACTTGAATCAGAATCTCAGCCTCCTGCTACGAGGCTGCAGATCCCACAACCGCAGGCTCATGTCCGTAAGCGTACGCCTCTTCGGTTACGATCGGTATCACATCAAAATTGTGGACTGGCGGAGGCGAAGCCGTCGTCCATTCCAACCCTTTGGCTCCCCACGGATTAGGTCCGGCGGCCGGGCCGTACTTTATAGACCAAAGCAGATAAATCGCAGGCAGCAAATAACCTACGGCAAGGATCGAAGCGCCTGCGCTCGACATAATGTTCAAGAACTGGAACTTCGGGGGATAGGTAGCGTACCGCCGGGGCATACCCTCAACGCCCAGGATGAATTGCGGCCCAAACGTTAGATTGAAACCGATGAAGATAATGAGGGCCGCAACCCGCGCCCAATGCTCGGGATAACGCTTGCCCGTCATTTTAGGCCACCAATAATGCAGGCCGCCCATGTAGCCCATGATCGCGCCCCCGACCATGATGTAGTGAAAATGTGCGACCACGAAATAAGTGTCGTGGAGGAATATGTCCAGGCCGGTCGAGGCGAGGTAGAGTCCCGTCAGGCCGCCGATGGTGAATAACCCGATGAAACCCAGCGCGTAAAGCATGGGAGCGTCGAGGGCTACGGATCCCTTGTAGAGCGTGGCGATCCAGTTGAAAACCTTCACGGCAGACGGTATGGCCACCGCCATGGTCATCGCGGAGAAGAAAATGCCCGCGTAAATGGACTGGCCGGAAACGAACATATGGTGCCCCCACACCAGAAACGAGATGAACGCAATGGCGAAGCTCGAAAAAGCCACAAATTCGTAGCCGAAAACACGCCGCCGCGAAAAAGCGGCAATCAGTTCGCTGATCACCCCGAGCGAGGGGAGAATGAGAATGTAGACTTCGGGATGACCGAAAAACCAGAAGAGATGTTGAAAGAGGACGGGGTCGCCTCCCAGGGCCGGATCGAAGATGCCCACGTGGAAGATGCGCTCCACGACGAGCAGTGCCATCGTAATCGCGATGACGGGCATGGCCAGGATGAAGATAATACTAGTCGCGTACAGAGCCCAGATAAAAAGCGGAAGACGAAACCACGTCATACCCGGAGCCCGCATCTTGTGAATGGTAACAATGAAATTCAATCCGGTCAGGATCGACGAGAAGCCGGAGATGAACACGGCCATCGCCGCCGATATCACATGCGTGTTGGTATAGGTGCTGCTGAGTGGCGTGTAGAACGTCCAGCCCGTCGCCACGCCCCCGGAAATCGCACACCAAAGAAATGTCGCGCCGGCGGTGATGAAAATGTACCAACTGAGCAGGTTCAGCTTGGGGAACGCAACGTCCCGCGCCCCGATCATCATCGGAATCAGGAAGTTTCCCAGCACTGTGGGCACGGCCGGCGCGAGGAAGAAGAAAATCATGATGGTGCCGTGCATGGTGAACAGCTTGTTGTAGGTCGCAGGTTGGACGAGCGCTCCTTGCGGCGAGACCAGGTTGAGCCGCATGAAAGTGGCAGCCAGCCCGCCAATCACGAAAAAGAAGCTCGTGGAAATAAAATAGAGCCAGGCAATCCGCTTGTGGTCAGTGGTCAGAAGCCAGGACTTGATACCGTATTTTGCGTTCAAATAATGGACACGATATTCCTCACCCGGCTTGGAGAGCGCTATCGAGTTTCCTGTACCCATTCCTTGCTTCTCCTCTATGGCGTCGTGGACGCCCCGTTCTTCGCCGGCGGTGGCACGGCTACGCCTTGCGGACCGGGAGTTGTCGCCAACGATTTGATATAGGCGATAAGATCGAAAATCTGCTCTTCCGTGATCTGGCCTTGGAACGTCGGCATGATGTTGGGGTATCCTTCCACGTGCCAATCGCGGGGATCAAGAATGTGGTTGCGGATGTAGGCGCCGTCTGCCACTACGACTTGCCCGTTTGCCAAGTGCACCTTGGAATCCCACAGTCCGACCCACGATGGACCCTTGCCTGTGCCGTGGCACTGGATACAGCCAAAACTCTGATACAGTTTGGCGCCCTCAGCTGGCATCGACACTCCGGACGTGGACTGTCCAGCCAGCCAAGTTTCGTAGGACGATCTCCGCATGACTTCCACAAATCCACGCATGTGTGAGTGAAATGTCCCGCAGTATTGATCGCAATAAAACGGGTATCGGCCCACCTTATCAGCGGTGAACCACACCGTCGTGTAACGGTCGGGAAGTGCATCCTTCTTAACACGGAACGCCGGCACTGAAAAATCGTGAATTACGTCCTGAGAAGTGAGAATGCACTCAATCGGTTCCCCGACCGGAATGTGGAGCATATCAATCTCTTCTGCCCCTTCCGGATGCTGAATCTTCCACATCCATTGCTTGCCGACTATGTAAACGTGAACTGCATCACGAGGCGGCCGCGCCAGCAGAATGTAAAGCTTCGCTCCCCACACAAACATCACCGCCACAATGATCGCCGGAATAATGATCCATGTGAGCTCCATGGGAATGTTGCCGTGGATTTGAACGGGCACTTCATCCGGCGAACGGCGTCGGTACTTCACCGCAAACACAATCATCAGGATGAAGATGAGCGCCGAGAAAAACACCGTGACCGCCGTCTCGAAGAGAAAGAGGGCGTCGACATTAGGCGCCACGCTGGAAGCTTCACGCGCGAAGAAGGGAATAAAAGTGGCCAGCCAGAGCATTATTCTTTTGAATCATCCTATCAAAATTGAATTCTCAATTCCGAACACCAGCCAATGTTCGAGTCCGGGTCTATCACGCGGGCATGCAACTCACGGCCTACGGTCTGCTGGCGACCTCGTGCCGGGAGATATTTTCTAGGGCCGCCGCCACTTCGCCGGGCGCAGGGTTGGGATGCCTCTTTTCCCACCGAAGCAGCGTCCAGATTAGCCCCGCGATCATGAGCAGTGTGAGAATGCCGCCGACCATCAAAACGTGCCAAATCACCAGCCCGTATTTGCCGGTGTGCGGGTCGTACGAGCAGCAAAACAAAAGGAGAGCATCAACCGGGGAACCGATCTTGCCGCCCGACGCCTCGTCCAACGCCAGGCGCAGGTCGCCCGGAGGATAGGTCAGGCCGTAGAAATATCTCGAAAGCTTCCCCTGCGGCGTCAACACCATGATTCCCATCGCGTGTGCGAATTGGTGGGACTGCGGTATGTAATGAACGTGGTATCCCACGGCGTTGCAGAGAGCGGTGATCGAAGCCTGGCTCCCCGTCAGAAAGTGCCACCCCTGCGTTGCGCCGTTTCGACCATAAAGGCCCACGTACATTCGCCACTTGTCCATGGCCATGTAAGGTGTATCGTGGGGATCGAAACTCACCGTCAGCACACTGAACTGCTTGCCGATGCTGAACGCCTTTAGACGTCTCAGCGTCTGCAACAGGTTATTTTCCATCATGGGACAGAGGTTGGGGCACGTGAAATACACTAGCGACAACACCACAGGCTTGCTTCCGAAGTACTGGCGCAATGTCACGGTCTTGCCCGTTTCGTCGTAAAAGACAAGGTTCAGCGGCACTTGTGCGTTAAGCCGTTGCGTAATGCCCACGCCGCGAAGGACTCCCGGCATGACCGCGGATCCTGAAGGCATTCCGTGCGCCGAATCAGGCTCCATCTGGCACTCACCGCGGGGCATGGTCATGTTGTCAGACGAAGTCCGTGCTGCGAGTGGCGGAGTGAACAGCGCCGCAACACTCGTCAGCGTCAGCACAAGAGATACGAGGGAAACACGGTGTCTGGCGAAAGTAAGGTGACGAGTCAAATATCGACGGTCTTTCATAATCGAACCTTCGTTTTCATGGTTGCCGCAGGAACAACCGGTTCCAATCTTCCTCGGGCGAAACGCAATCGGACTCCCACGGGCTTCCGGTCGCGTTCCTCGTGCGTTGCTTCGCGCTCCTGAATCTTACCGTAGCATCACTGTTTTTCAGGGCCCCTAACGCCTTTCGCCGGTGGCGCGAAGTCTCCGCGCGGCAACGTGTGAGGCTCTGAGGCCACATACGTCACCTGGCTTGGATTCCTCATCGGCAATCCCTGCTGGAGCAGCATCGACATGGCTTGCTGAATCGGTACTCGCACGATCCCAGCCTGGCGATTGACCCAGCCATAAGTATCCAGGAGACGGTGTTCCTTGCGCATATAGGGCTCGATCGTCTCGGCCGGTTGCTGCTCGAGCCGCGGAAGCGGGGGGATTTGGCCTCCTTGTGCGTACAGCGTCACAGGCGCCGAAACCGGCCGTGGCGCAACCCAGACATGAAAGACGATCTCTGTAATGATGAAACCGAAACCGATGAGGACGATACAAGCAATGCCAAAGAAAATCAGCTTGTGAATGTCTGCGTCCCGCGTCTCATGTTTCGGGGAGGCGTGCAGCTCGGGGCGATGGCTTTGTTCATTCATGCTGCAAGACTCCTGCGAAATTTGGATCGTGCAGTGGCATCAGGGGCCTTTTCATAAGCTGCGATGCGAATATTCCCACGAAGATCCCTCCCAGCCCGATCAACGCCACCCAGTCCGTCCAATGAAACTGCGGTCCGGCCTTTTCGTAGGAGGGAACCATAATCCAGAACAGATCGATGGTGCTCATCACAAAGAGCAAGCCCGCTACCCACGCCAGGTATCGACGCCGGAAGGTCACGAACCGCTGGAGGAGCAGCAGGAAGGGTACAGCGAAGTGAAAAATGACCAACGCAAGGGCGATCGGAGCCCACTGGCGATCCGTCCGCCAAATGTACCATGGAATCTCATTTTGAAGGTTTCCAGCCCAGGTGATCAAGTATTGCGAAAAAGATAGATAAGCCCAAAGCATCGTGAACACGAAGAGCAGATTCCCGAAATCGTGAAAACGACCCGGTCGGAAAATCTCGGAAAAGGGCTCGCGGCGCGAAAGAAAATAGGCCACAAGCGTGATGAACGACATACCCCCGACGGCTTCCGTGATCACAAACATCATCCCGTATATCGTGGAGAAGTAGTGAGGTTCCAGCGAGAGAACCCAGTCGAAGCCGGCAAAAGTAACCGTGAAACCATAAATCACGAGACCAGGCCCGCTTACGTTGCGCATCTTCCTTACAAGGTCAGGGTCTGCGGTTTCGTCCTGCTTGGAAGAAAGGCGGGTCAAGATCAACGTCAAGGCGATCCAAAGGCCAAAATAAATCACCTGGCGGATGATGAAGAACGGACTATTCAAATAAGCCGCCTTTTGCTGCAGGATCGGGTCAGCAGCCACCGCGGAAGCGTGAGTCCAGACATAGAGATAGCGCATTCCTAAGATCACTGGAATGAAGAACAGCGCCATCCACGGCAGCGTCCTGGCAGACGACTCCAGCGAGCGGCGCAGCACCATACCCCAACGCCCACTCACAAGGTGCTGGAACATGAGCAGGCCCATACAACTCAAGCCAATTCCCAGCCAAAATACTTCACCAAACAAGTAGGACCTGAAGAATTGAGTCGGGTTAATGAAAAACTCGATCAGCGTGACGGCCAGGCAAACCACGCCGACCGCAAATGCTTTGGTTCGAACGCCCCGCGGCTCCAGCCGGAGTGATTCAGGAGAATAAGAAGTCATGAGTCTCGATCCGTAGTAATCCTATTTGTCCGACAAGAGCTTCAAGCGTTCCGAAGGAGAAAGTTGGTTCACGTTGACGTTCTGGCTGAGCTGCAACGCCCGAACATACGCGGCAATTCGCCAACGATCTTTCACCGAAATGCGATAGGCAAAGCTGTACATGGCACCGAAACCATTGGTCATCACGCCAAAGAACTGCCCGACAGGCATTGCCATGAGCTTGGCGCTGTGATAATCCGGAGGCGCCGGGAAGCCCCTTTGTACCACCATGCCATTGGCGTTGCCCGTGAAGCCGTGGCATGGAGTGCAGTAGATGTCAAAGCGCTGCTGACCGCGCTTGAGATCCTTCTTGGTGATGGAAAACGGAAAGACATTTGCATATTGTCCGTTGATTTTTCCCGTGTAGAGAAGTTCATCAATGCGCAGATGGCCGCGAGCAACCGTTCCCGGAACCATGGGGCGCTCCGAACGCCCGTCAGGGAAGGAGCTGCTGGGCGAGTCTGGATTGTAACGAGGCTCGACGTGCATATCCAGCCGGCAGCCTTCCACAAGCAGCATGCAAAAGAACACGGCACAAAGCGCCGTCCAGTGGAAAACCGAGAAAGGAAGAAACCGCGATCCCCGAGCGATGCGTGTTGCGCCGCTATCGACTGACCAGCGCCGGGCTATTAACCGTTTCCAGCTCATTCCATACCCATCCTCAATCGTTGCTCTGAGCCTTCTTAAGCCGTTGCGGCGGTGCAAAAGCCCGCATCAGCCCCGCCGATGGTTCCTGACTTCACTCCCATGAGGCTGCCGCTCGCCGGGCGCGTCCCTTACACCGGAACGACATTCACTTCGTGCGGGTGCATTCCTTCTAAAAAGCTCTTCGCGCTCTCTAGGTCGAATTTCGGATCCTTGGACTGGATGCAGACGAAGAACTTGCTCTGGCTCGCCAAGCTGAACCGCGGCACGTTAAACACGGGATGGTACGGCGTAGGCAGACGGTTCAGCCAGATCATTCCCACGAAGCAGGTAACCGCAGCGCAGAGAATCGTGAGTTCGAACGTGATCGGGATGAATGCCGGCCAGCTATCAAAAGGCTTGCCGCCGAAATCTTGAGGGAAGCCCATCACGTTGGGATAGTACTGTAAGAAGAATCCTCCGCAGCAGCCGATCAACCCACCAATAAAAACCAGTACGGGCAAGCGCGTGCGGAAATGAAGTGCTTCTGCCAGCCCTTCCACAGGAAATGGCGAATACGCGTCGAATCGCCGGTATCCGGCATTGTAGACGGCCCGCGTCGCCGCGAGCAGATCCTTGGTGTTGTCAAATTCCGCCATCACGCCGTAAATGGGACGTTCCGCCATAAAACCTCAAGAGAATCACGTCATACGTCTCAGGCGCCAGGTTATCAGCATGAACCGGAAAACCTGGCGCTTCAGTCTGCCTCCGCCGGCGTCTCGATCACTCCCTGCTCTTCCGCAGTCTGATGAACGAGACCGCGCAATTCAAAAATCGAGATCGACGGCAGGAAGCGGGCGAAGAGATAAAATAACGTCAAAAACAAACCCAGCGAGCCGAATAACACCGCCCAGTCTACGGGCGTGGGATAGAACATGCCCCAGATAGATGGCATATAGTCGCGATGCAGGCTTTGCACGATAATGACGAAGCGCTCGAGCCACATCCCGATTTGTGCCGACGTCGCCACGAGGAACAGAGGCACCGTGTGAGTCCGAACCCAGTGTGACCAGAGAAAGGTCATGGGGATCAGGATGTTCGTCGTCACCAGAATCATGCCCAGCCATCCATATCCCGGACCGAAGTAACGGTTCCAAATGACGTATCGCTCGTACTTGTCAGCGCTATACCACCCCATGAAGGCTTCCATCACGTAGCTGTAAGTCACAATCATTCCGGTCGCGAGCAACATCTTGCCCATGTTGTTGAGGTGCCGAACCGTGATGTAGTCCTCCAGGTGATACCATCGCCGCATCGGGATGCCTAGCATCACCACCATGGCAAAGCCTGAATAGATGGCTCCGGCAACAAAATAGGGAGGAAAGATGGTGCTGTGCCAGCCAGGCACGATCGCGATGGTGAAGTCAAAACTCACCACCGTATGAACGGAAACTACCAGCGGCGTGGCAATGCCGGCCAGCAGGAGCGACGCCACTTCAAATCGCCTCCAATGCCTCGCTGAACCGCGCCATCCCATCGAGAAGAAGCCGTATGTGACTTTAGCGAATTTCGCTTTGGCCCGGTCTCGCAACGTCCCTAGGTCCGGTATCAGCCCTGTGTACCAGAACAGCAGCGAGACTGTGAAATAGGTCGAGACAGCGAAAACGTCCCAAACCAGCGGGCTTCGGAACTGCGGCCACAGCCCCATCGTGTCCGGATACGGAAACAACCAGAAGAAGAGCCACGGGCGCCCCATGTGGAGCATGGGGAACATGCCCGCGCACATGACAGCAAAGATGGTCATCGCCTCCGCGAAGCGATTGATGGAGGTTCGCCATTTCTGCCGCATCAATAGCAGAAACGCCGAGATCAAGGTGCCGGCGTGGCCAATTCCGATCCACCAAACGAAATTGGTGATGGCGAATGCCCAGGCGACGGGAATATTGATCCCAAAGTTGCCGACGCCAATCGCAAACAGGTAGGTAATCCCGTAATTGAGTAGCAAAAGCAGGAAAATCGCGACGGCAAATCCCAAATACCAGCCCTTGGGCGTCTTCTTCAGCACCACGCCCGTGATATCCCGTGTTACAGTAGCGTAACTGTGTCCGCCTGCAAGGAACGGATCCGCGGGCGATACAAACGCGGGCTTTTCCTCTTCTGCAACGATGGTATTGTTGGGATCGACGGGATCCATTCACCACTCCTCAACTACGCTGCTTGCTTGTATCCTGGACGCCGGCAGGCAGCGGGTACGGCTCTCCGATTTCGGGATTGGGATTCCAGATCTTCGCCAGATAGGTAGTACGCGGCCGCGTGTTCAATTCCTCCAGCAATCCATATTTCCGCGACTGCGCCTTTACCTTCGACACCGCGCTGTTCGGGTCTCGAATATCTCCGAAAACAATGGCGTTGGTGGGACAGGTTTGCTGGCAGGCGGTCAGAATCTCACCGTCTTTCACCTCGGTTCCCGCCACTTCGGCCTTTATTTCCTTCCAACGGATGCGCTGGATGCAGTAGGTGCACTTTTCCATTACACCGCGGCTGCGCACTGTTACCCAAGGATTCTTCTGTGCGTAAAAGCTGGGCGTGGTCCAGTCCGAATAAAGATAAAAGTTAAAGCGACGAACTTTGTAAGGGCAATTGTTGGAGCAATAGCGGGTGCCAACGCAGCGATTGTAAATCATCTGGTTGATGCCCTCAGGTCCAGTCATCGTCGCGCCCACCGGGCAAACATATTCGCACGGTGCGTTTTCGCACTGCATGCAGGGAAGAACTTCGTTATAAAACTCCGGCTGCTCGACGTTGCCGCGGAAGTACGTATCCACGCGAATCCAATGCATTTCGCGCCCGCGCGCACATTGATCCTTGCCCACCACCGGGCTGTTGTTTTCAGACTGGCAGGCGATGATGCATGCGTTACAACCGATGCACGAGCTCAAGTCAATCGACATGCCCCACTGCGGACCCTTCTTGAAGTCATAAGGCGAAGGCAGCACAGGATAGAGCGACTGCGCATCGCTGGTCATATCCGGCGCGTCTTTGGCGAAGTTGGGGTTGCCTCGGTACTCGTCCATCGTGGCGACTCGAACGAGATTGCGCCGGAAAGCCGCGACGGCCTCCGCATCCTCTTCTTTTCCCGGCGGTCCAATGACGTTGTGCCGCTGTAATGTCACCAGCTTGTGTCGTCGCGGTGTCTTGCCCACGATCGAGCCGGTATCAATCCACGGCCGGTCCGCAGTGCGGATGCTGTAAGCATTGAAGCCCACGCCCGTCCCGTACCGTCCCGCGCGGGTGCGGCCGTAACCGAGCGTCACTACGATGCAATTGTCCGCCATGCCCGGCATGATCAACAGGGGCCCCGATACCATGCGCCCCCGGTGCTTGAGTTCAACCACGGCGTTTTGCATACCCATGGTTTCGCCGGCGTTGTAGTACTCGCCCTCCTCACCTGCGTTCGGCAAAGCCGTCGAGTTCGCGGGCCAGAGACCTCTGGGAATGGAGGGCGCGCCTGCCGGTACGGGATTCTGCGGCGGATCGCCCAGCGATGTCTTGGCCCGTCTCAAACGCTCGGCGGTTGCCGGGCTCACCATCACCGCGTTATCCCACACCAGCTTGCTGAACGGCTGTGCCAGCTCCTGCAGCCAGCCGTTGTTGGTGTAACTCCCGTCCCAAACCGAAGGATCGGGCTTGAATGCGATCTCCAGTCCGGATGAAGTCGACGTGTCGGGCGTACGGGCTACATTGAAAGTTTTGCTTAAAGCTACCGTTCTTGCAGGAAACGCTGTGCCGGCGATAATACCTTTCGCTAACCAGATTTCCCACTGCACTCCAAACTGCTGTGCGGTCAGCTTGGGGTTCTGCGACTGCCAGTATTCCTGCACGATCGTGTGGCAGGTCCTGCCCGGCTGGCCCTGAAAGAACGTCAGTATCTCCGATGCCGTTTTCCCCTGGTACAAGGGAGCGATAAGCGGTTGAATCATGCTCACGGCTCCGTCGTACGCGCGCAGGTCGCCCCACGACTCCAGATAATGAGCCGCCGGCACGTGCCAGTTGCAAAGGACCGAAGTTTCATCCTCATAGTTTCCCAGATAAATCCGCGTGGGAACCTTGGGAAGCTCTTCCGCGAAGGGGACGTCCGCGGGCGCGGTATAGACTGGATTTTCACCCAGGATGATCAGGGTCTCTACCTTCCCTGCTTCCATGTCCGAAACGAGCTGGCGGAAAGACTGGGCCTGGATGACGGGATTCACTTCGATCGAATTCGTGTAATAAACCGTCTTCCCAACGTTGCCGAGCTGCGCGTTCATCGCATGGGCCAGAGCATGCACGACTGGGGGCTGCGAGTCACCCGCAACAATCAGGCTGGCGCCTTTTTGCTGCTGCAGATCCTTCACCAGGGCAGCGAGCCAATCTGCGGAAACGCCGGGAAGCGATTCCGATTCAAGGCCGGGCAAATTCACCCCCACGGCCTGGGCCAGCAGGCGAGCAAAAGTCTCGACTTCGCTCGGGCGCAGCCGAAGCCGGTGGTCGGCCTGTGTTCCGCTGATGGTCGGAATCGCCTCAACCGCGTAAAAGCGGTTCATCGAAGAATCAGGACGCGCAACTCGACGCTTGTTGCCGAAGTCCCACGCGTAACGAACGCCGCCCGGCATCGCGAAAAACGGATCTGCATCAAGACCAACCACAACGTTTGCCTGGTCGAACCGGTACACGGTCTCGACAACTTCTCCGAAAGCCATTTGCGCGCCGGCGCGCACGTTGTCGCGGCTTGTGGGGTCGTGCTGATGCCACTGAGCGTGTGGGAATTGCGTTAAAAGATCGTGCAACTGGTCGCCGAGCGTCGGTGAGGTGATCGTGCCCGTCAGAAAGCGCAGCCCCTCACCCTTGTTTCTCAGATGCTTTGCCCGAAGCTCCTCCGTCAAAATGATGAAGTCATTCCAGTCACCCACTCTTCCGTTCTGCAGGAGCACCTGCGACCGGTCGGGATCGTATAAATCCAGCACGGAGGCCTGCATGAAGACGTTCGCACGGCCCATGCTGCCGGGATGATCATTGTTCCCTTCGATCTTTGTAGGCCGCCCCATGAAGCTCCATACCAGAACTCCCTGCGCAACACCGCGCCAAGGCATGGAGCTGGCATAAAACAAGGGCTCGCCCGGCTTAATGATCTCAGGCGGATTCACGTAAGGCACGATGGTTTCGAGCGGAAGCTTGGTGCACGCCGTCAGCCCCGCTAGCGCCGCCGAAGCACCCATCATTTTGAACAAGTCGCGCCGGCTCATTCCGCGCCGCTGTGTCGGATCTTGAGCCGGCAGGTCCCCGCTTCCCGGCTCTTCAGGGTGTTCTTCGGGCGGACCAAACTCCTCGATGCCTCGCCAAAACGCTCCGTCCCCTGCTTCCCCGAATTGCTTCCTGACGGCGTCCGCGTCGTGGCAGTTGTCCGCTTGGTCTGTACAGCTCATTAAGCGCTCTCTCTTTTCCTGATCCGCACCGGCTACCGGTGACACGTGTAACAGCTTGTTATCACCAGTGGCGGCTTGATGTGATACTCCCTCACAAGCTGATGCCCCAGGGCATCCTGGTCTGCAAGCGGCTTGTAAGTGACGCTGAACACGTCTTTCTTAGGCCGGACGTAGCGCCACGGATGCTTGTGGCAGTTGATGCACCAACGCATGTAAAGTGTGTTTTCCCGGTAAGTGATGGGCATGTCGCCGATCGGCCCATGGCACGTTGTGCAGCCGATTCCCTTAGCGATATGAATGCTGTGGTTGAAATACACGAAATCCGGAAGCGCATTCACACGCACCCACGCGATCGAGGCATCGGTCAAATAGCTTTCACGCACCGGTTCCAACATGGGGCTGTTCACCCATATTTTCGAGTGACACGTCATGCAGGTGTGGGTGCTGGGAATCCCGGCAAAAGACGATGTCTCAACGGTCGTGTGGCAAAAGCGACAATCGATTCCGTCATCCGTTACGTGGTGTTTGTGGCTGAACGGAACAGGCTGGGTGACGGCTTCACGGCGGTAAACGTTATAACTGTTGTTCACTTCCCACGCGGCAACCCCACCGCCAACGATCAGAAGAATAACGACCGCTATCGTTACCTTGGCGACAGTGTTGGTGTAATGTTTGAAAACCTGAGCCATAGCGAAGTTTCAAACCGAGACAATCGCCGGATACGGCGCAGAGAACTTCGAGGCGGGCAAAGACAACTCACGCGTTCGGATCGAATCCGCCCGCCTTTGCTGTCCCAATCCGCCGGGGCCGGTTCTGCTCGGAAATACACAGGCTCCGGCACCCCTAGGGGTGACGCAAAACGTCCGGCGCCAGGCTTTGTTAGATTATTGACCCATCGATCGAAGAGAAGATACGAGGTGGAGGGTGGCCAAAAAGCTTAGGTCCATTCCTTCTGAGAGCGTCCTCGTCCGTCTCCCGATCCCTCATCCTCAAACATCGATGAGGTCTTGGAGTAACGTCCGGCGGGCAGGAGCCAGCAACCCTGCCTCAAAAGTTGCCTCGCAACGCCTCTCGTTCTACAGGCAACCCGCGGCAATAAACCTTCGCCGCAGCGAACGAGAAGATTTAGGGTTCGCCGGAGGGAACGGGAAAGATTCCCACTCCCCCTTTTCAAACCCTTCGGCCTATCGAGAACACGCTGCGCTCGCAGCTAATTTCAAAAACAACGTAGCCTCGAAACCGCTAGCGCCTCAGCGGTGCGCAGGTTGAACCCGAGCCGCCAAGACGAACTACTTACGATACGTTACCGAACTCACTTTCGTCAAGCGCCACGATCAGCCGCTTGGCCCAGCGGCCCAACCGCCGCCGCGCGAAGAGCTCGCTCCCAATCTACACGCGCTCCCGCCCCACCCGTTCACCCTAACCGGCAAGAGAAACTGCTCTGTTTTTTGGCAGAAGCGATCTGATCCTGAGCGAATACTGACCTAAGCACAGGGTAGTATACAGGCCGCTCCGAATCCTGTCAAATGTGATTGAACGATGCGATGGGCAGGCTCTATCGTTTGACATTTAATGTGATGCGCTATATCTTGGGAGGGTGATCAGGTCCTTCCGCTCGCCCGATACGGAACGGCTCTTCAAACGAGCATGGGTCAGAAAATTCGAGCGGATCGAGCGAGCCGCACAAAGGAAACTGGCGATGCTCGATGCGGTGCGGCAACTGGGCGATCTCAAGGCGGTCCCGAGCCTTCGCCTTGTGAAGAGACTCGGCTGCCGCAAGAGTCAATACAGAATTTGTATCAATGATCAATGGCGCCTCTGCTTTGAGTGGCGAGACGGCGACGCTCTCAACGTGGAGATCACGGACTGCCACTGAGGAGGCATCACCAACATGGCCGCAAAGATGAAGGCCGTTCATCCCGGAGAAATCCTGCGCGAGGAATTTATGGCGCCGCTTGGCCTCAACGCCAACAAGCTCTCTATCGCGCTTCGGGTGTCCGCACCGTCGGTGTACGAGATTGCGCGGGAAGAGCGTTCGGTCTCTCCCGATATGGCGCTGAGACTTGGCCGGTACTTCAACACTACGCCGGAATTCTGGCTTAACCTGCAAACGCGCTATGACCTGGAATCCGCTCGCGACAAAGAAGGCGCCAAAGTCGAGCGAGAGATAGAGCCACTGAAGGTTGCGACGGCTCACTGGCAGACACGCGGGTGATACATGGCGTGTGGAGTGTTTGAGCCATTAAGGGTAGCTTCGGCTCCCGGCTCTCCCTGATGGGTGTACCATTGGAGGCGGTACGGAAGCTCATGGGCCAGGGCTCGATGACCGTCACAACCCAGTAAGCGTACCCAATTTCGGGGAAGTCACGGCTAACCGTTTGGCATCGTTCGGACGAAGGGCTGTGGGCGACAGTGCGTTTGCTCAAGCGCCGGATTTCAGGGAAGGAACTGACGCTAAAACGGACAGTATCAAAACTGCAATTCGGTAAGTCATTTTGGGCGTGTAGCTCAGCCGGATAGAGCATCGGATTTCTAATCCGAGGGTCGGGGGTTCGAGTCCCTCCACGCCTGCCACTCTAAAGTACTGAAGGGTTCTCACGCTTTGCTGCCAGTCAGGGCTGGACGCCACGGAGGCGACGCCGGCAAGCACCCGAATTATATCGCCCAGGTCGAAGTCCTTCCGTGTGCCGCCGCTTTTGACCGCACGCTTCATCATTCTACGAATTGACGCGCGTGGATGAAGCAATTCCTGCGTCTTCTTAGTGACCATGTCCTTCGCTCTTTTGAAAGTGTTTATGAGGATTCTTCGCTTCTTCCGCGCCAACCCCGCTCAATCTCTTCCAATGTTCTGCCTTTCGTTTCGGGGACAAACTTCAAGGAGAAGAAAAATCCGACCACACAGGTCGCAGAAAATGCCCAGAACGCTCCCGCGGGACCAGCCACGTGAATCAAGGAGAGAAACGTACTGGCAACCAACCAGTTCGCGCCCCAAACGCAAACCGTTCCGAGCGACATTGCCCGGCCCCTCACCTTGGTGGGATACATCTCCGAAAGCAGCAGCCACACGACGGGCCCGAGGCTGATACCGAAAAACACCACGTAGGCGACCATCATGTAAAACACCGTCACGCCCGCCGCATGCCGGCTGAACGCGGCGCCGACGAATCCCAGAGTGATCGCCATGCCCGCCGTGCCAAAAAGCAACAGGAATCTGCGGCCCAGGCGATCAATGACTAAAATGGCCACGATCGTGACCAGAACGTTTGCTACACCGATGACGGCCGCTGCGAAAATGGCGGCACGCGCGGACGGATACCCTGAAAGTTGCAGGATTTCAGGGGAATAATAAATGACCGTGTTGATGCCCGTGATCTGCTGCAGAATTGCAAGCGCTACTCCGACAAGAACCGCTCTACGAAGGCCAGGCCGAAATAACGAACGCCAACTCTCGGGCTCTTCTTCGAGCGCGCGCTCGATTTCGCTCAACTCGGCCTCCGCTTCATCTCCACGACCGAGACGACGGAAGCCTTCGAGCGCCCTGTTGCGATCTCCCCTGCGCGCCAGCCAGCGTGGACTCTCAGTGAGTGGTATAATACCAAACACCAGCACCATCGCCGGGAAGACGGCACTGATGAACATCCAGCGCCAATTTCCTTTTGCCGCCAGACAATAGTCCACAAAGTAGGCGGCTCCAATTCCCACCGTGATGGCCAGTTGATTGAGGGAGACCAGAGCGCCTCGGATTTTTGCCGGCGACATTTCCGCCAGGTAAAGTGGCGTGACCATTGAAGCGATGCCGATGCACGCGCCGACTAAGAACCTCGCCACCGAAAACGAGACTAACCCCGCCGAGAATCCGGTGAGCACGGAGAAAACGCCGAATCCGACGCCGGTCGCCAGCAAGACGGTCCGCCTTCCCCAGCGGTCCGTGCCATATCCCGCGACGGCCGAGCCGGCCAATGCACCGGCCAACGCGATCCCCACGGCAAACTCCAATTGATTATTGGTGAGATGAAAATCCCCTCTAAGAAACAACATCGCGCCGGAGATGACGCTGGTGTCATAACCAAAGAGAAGGCCGCCTAGCGCCGCCACTCCCGCAGTGAGGATGACCATTCCGCGCCCGGGCGTGTTTCGGAACTCCTCGCTCGTAGAAATCTTAGGGCTCATTCGTGTTTCATTGTATCCGGAATCGTTGCCTGATTGCCTGGAGCGGCTCGCGAAAGCGCGGAAGGGCAGAATCATCCCTTTCTAACAAATCAACGGCTGGGCAAAGCCTGATTGACAGCAATGGGGTAGAAATCGGGGCTGGTTGAGTCCGTCAGGTTCCTGTTCTCCGAATACTACTGCGAGACCACTGCGAGGTTGTTGCGCAGGGGAAGATCGCGAAGCGCAGAAGAGGTTCCTACTAGAACCTGGTAAGTCCCCGCCGGAGATCTCCACTGGCGAGCTGCTGTATCGTAAATCGAAAACGATCGAGGGCGGAGAATCAGCGTCACCGGGCTTGTCTGGCCTGGATTTAGAAACACTTTGGCGAATGCACACAGTTGTCGGGGTGGCTCCCCGTTCTCGGCCGGCTGTTTCACATACGCCTGCACCACTTCGGCCCCGGCCCGACGGCCGGTATTCGTCACCACCACTTGTACGTTGACGTCCTGAGTTAACAGCCCAGCCGCTGTATCGAGTTTCGTAGGAGTAACCTGGAGGTGGCTCAACTTGAACGTCGTGTAGGACAAGCCATAACCGAACGGGAACAATGGGTGAACCTGGGATGCATCATACCAGCGATAACCCACATCCAGCTTTTCGCTGTAGACGGACGTGCCCTCGACTCCTGACATTCGTGACGGATGGATAGGGATCACGTGGAACCCGTGCGGCGTCTGTGTCCCGCCAGGCCACTGCTCGGGTGTGCCGGTGGGAACCGCACTCTCCGTGCGGGGAAATGTCAGCGGTAGCTTTCCTGCGGGATCTACATCTCCAAACAGTATTGCGGCAATCGTGTTCCCGTCTTCCTGGCCCGGATACCAAGCCTCGACGATCCCCCGCACTTCGTTAATCCACGGCATGAGCACGGCGCCGCCTGTGTTCAGCACTACGACTGTATGTGAGTTGGTCCGCGCCACGATGGAGACAAGTTGGTTTTGATTGCGGGGCAAATTAAGGTTCGGGCGGTCAGCTCCTTCCGTTTCCCAAGAGTCGGCAAATACGATCGCCACGCTAGCCGCGCGAGCCAGCTTGGCCGCCTGCGCCAGATCGCTTCCATCCGCATAGGTCACGCGGACGTTCTTGCCCGCACGATTGCGGATTCCCTCCACAGGGCTGACCACGTACGGCGCGACCACATACGAGCTGCCCCCACCTTCCGCTAAAGGCTTAGCTCCACCATCTGCGCCGATCACCGCGATAGACCTGATGCCTGCTAGCGGCAGGATGTGGTCCTCATCCTTCAGAAGAACTGCCCCTTCCTCGGCCGCTTTACTGGAAAACAGGGCATGTTCTCGGCTCCCCACATCGGTATTCCAGTTGCCCGGCTGGTGCTTGTCGAAGAGACCGTGGCGAAACATCGTGACAAGTATCCGGCGGTCGAGTTCATTGAGAGTGGCTTGGCTCACTCCACCATCCTGGACAGCGGCCTTGAGCGATTGGCCGTAATAGCGGCCCGTGGGCATTTCCTGGTCCAGACCGGCCTTGGCCGAAGCAACCGTAGAGTGCGTGGCGCCCCAGTCGCTCAACACCCAACCCTCAAACCCCAGCTCCTTTCTTAGAAAAGTGGTGAGCAGCTCGGGGTTCTCGCATGAAGGAATGCCGTTGGCCTTAACGTAGGCGCACATAAAGGTACCCACTTGCCCTCGCTGGATGGCCGCCTGGAACGGAGGCAGATAAATCTCCTGCAGGGTCCGCTCATCCACAACCGTATTCTGCCGAAAGCGATTCGTCTCCTGGTTCATGGTCAGGTACATATTCGCGTTCGCGATAGGTCCTTGACTTTGGACACCCTTAATCTCGGCGGCAGCCATCTGGCCGTTCAGATACGGATCTTCCCCATAGGTTTCAAATGCCCGGCCCCATTCCGGCACGCGGACGATGTCGATGGTTGGGCCCAGGAAAACGTTGGTGCCCTTGCCCCATTCCTCTTCACCGAGGACGCTGCCGTACTCATTCATCAAGGCTGTGTCCCAACTTGCGGAGGCGCATAACGGAGCAGGCAGCAACGTGACGTCCTTGGCGCCGTTGCCTACCCCGGCGCGCCCATCGGCCTCCTTCAGGGCCGGAATGCCCAGGCGCGGATTCGCTGGCACAAATCCTGCATACCCCTCGAAAGGGTGAGCCTTCCGCGAAACGCCGTGGACAAGGGCAATCTCGTCGTTAAGCGTCATAGCGTGGAGGAGTAGATTTGCCCGCTGTTCCGCCGAGAGCGACCGGTTCATCCATGGGCGCCCGGCGCCGGCCCGTCCACAGAAGGTCATCGTAGATACTACACCCATGGCAAGCGCAAGGCAGGCGATCAGTGCTACAGAGTCTGTTTTTGTTCTCACTGTGTGCTTCTCTCCCGACTGGAATGGGGAAGCCCGCCCTCCCATGCCGTCCCGAAACTGGTAAGAAATTCCGATTAGAAGCTCAGGCGCGCGCCCAACTGTATTTCCCTCTCGCTGTCAGCCGATGAAATAACCCCTGCTCCCGCGGCTCCAATGCTTGCATCGGGCTCGCCAAAGTTTGGATTATTGAGAATATCGGTGACATCGGCCCGGATTTCAAAGCTTGCGCCCTCGCCCAGTTTACTAATGGGGAAACTCTTGTGGAGTGAAAGGTCGAGGTCCTTATAGCTGGGACCAAGCAGCGGATCGCGTCCCGAGTCTCCAAAGGTGAACGGGGCGGGTTCAACAAACGCTGCTGTGTCGAACCATTCGCTGATCGATGGATTCGCAATGGTTCCGCTGGCAACCCGATTAGGATACCAATCATTCTGCAGTGATCCGCTTAGGTTGGCTGTTCCCATGGTTGGAGTGAATGGCGATCCTGAATGCAGCCAGAGGATGCCGGAAAGTTGCCATCCCCCGACTAATCCGTTGACAATTCCCGCTCGATTGACGAACGGCTTACCACTTCCAAACGGAAGCTGATAGATGGCAGAAAAATTGAATATGTTCGGCATATCCGTGTTACTGAGGCTGTAGTCAGCCATGGTATCGAAGCTATTTTGCACGAGTCCGGAATCGCCGTAAGCCCAATTTGAGACCGTTTGCGTGTCCTCGTTCTTTGACCACGTATAGTTGGCCGCAAACATAAGACCGTTTGAGAATTTGCGCTTCAAGGTTATTTCAAGCGCATTGTAATTTGACACGCCATCGTAAAAGTTTCCGTACAAGCCCGTGTACTGCGGGTAAGGCTCCTCAAGCTCTTCGTTCGCTTCGCCCGCCACGAGGCGATTTTCAGGAACTTGGTCGAAGTTCGCAAACCAAGGAAGATGGACTCCTCGCGTCCAAACATAACCAACGTCGGCGAAAAGGCCATCCGGCAGTTGGCGCTGAATGTCGAAGTGAGCTTGCTGAATGTAGGGAATGGAAGCGTTATAGGGGTAGTAATCGATCGAGTCGCCGTTGAGGAGGGATGCAGTACGCGTCTTCGCCGATGGAAATATGGGAAGCCCAGGGCCTTGCGTCAAGGTGGGATAGTCTGCCAACAACGCCGCGGTGGGAGGGGACATGCTAAAAATCGGGGTGTACAAGTCGGGAGAAGTTTCATAGCCACTGGTGTCCCAGCCCTGACCCATCGCCCCGGAATAGAGCGCACCCGACCAGACTTGGTCGAAAATTCCGAAGGCGCCACGAACCGCCCAATTGGTGTCGCCGCGGGGCGACCACGCAAATCCTACGCGTGGCTGGAAGCCGCGAGCGTCGGTTCCTTCAGTCGTATTCCGCCCGTCTTGCCCTGCGTACCATAATGCGCCGGGCGTGTTCGTGGCCGGATTGATAATGTTCGGGTCGAAGTTGGAGAGTCTGTTCGCCTCCTCGCCCCAGCCTCCTAGAACCCCCCATCGCAAACCCAGATTCAACGTGAGATCCTTACGGATCTTGTAGTCATCCTGGATAAACATACCGGTGTCCCAGGATCTCCACCCCGTATCCGGCGTAATCGAGGTGGACCATGTTTCCGGCAGGCCATAGAGAAAATCTGCGTACCCGAGGCCCCCGGGGTTCGATGCATTGGCGGGGTTCTCGGTCATAGTACCGCTAAAAGTGAAACTGCCCGACTGGGTGGAAGACCACCCACCGATATTGCCGAAGAGCCTGTCAAACTCACCACCCATGTTGAGAATATGCTTTCCTTTCACTATGGTCAGCATGTCAGAAGGACCATATGAACCCTCACCCATGCGGCAGGTGGTCCCACCGCCAATGTAGGTTGAGATGTAACCGTTGATCGTGACGTCGGGGTACAGAATGGGCGAGGTTGCATTCAGCTCACCCAACTTCGAGGGGTAGTCCACGTTGTTACTAACCGGAGCACAGCCTTCGTGGGAAAACAAGTACGACAAGTGGGCCTCGTTCACTTTCGTCGGGCTGATGGTCCAGGAGTCTGAGATCGTGTCTTGTTCCTCATAATAATGATCGGTATAGGACTCGGTCGGAAATATGTTGAATTCCGGAAGAAACACTTTGGAGTAATTCGGGTCAATTGAGAGCGTGTTGCTGGGGGTAAGGTGAAGTTGTACGTTTCCCTGGACCCAGGCAACGGTGTTCGGGGAAATCACATCGTCAAAGTAGTTGTTAAACAAACCGGACAGATTCGGTTTCGGAAAATATTGCTGAGCCGCGGCGGCAAAGGGTGAAATGTCTCCAGAGGGAATCGTATTATTAGTTAGCGGGGCTCGGGCGCCGTTGACCAGACTATACGGGTTATACACGGTCGGGTAAACCGAGCTATTAAAATCGCCGTTTTCCTCGGCCGCGGTTGGGACTGTGGCGAACGTGGGGGAATAAGTGACATAGCGCGTATCCTGAACTGAGAGGAAAAAGAACGCCTTGTTGTGTTTGATGGGGCCGCCAGCAGTTCCGCCGAATTCATTAAAGTGGTAGGGAGAGGTCGTCGGCTCAAAGAAGTTTCGGGCATCAAAAGAAGTGTTCTGCAGGTACTCAAACAGCGAGCCGTGCCACTGGTTTGTGCCCGTCTTCGTGATCACATTGAACACCGAAGATCCCAGACCATACTCCGCGCTGTAGCTGTTGGTACTCGCTTTAACCTCCGAGATGTAGTCCATGGGGGTGTCGTTGACGACGTCCGGATTATTGTTGTCCGAAGTGTACATTGCGCTGGCTCCATTAACCAGCCAATTCGATGTGTAGGGCGCGGATCCGTTCACGGCCGCCGCAGTTCCGCCAAAATTACTAATAGGACCCGGCGCAGTTCCGGGCATCAAGTTGGTTAAGCTGTACCACTGCATGCTCACGTTCGGCAGGTCGTAGACCTCCTTGGTCGATAAGCTCGTGCTACTCTCCGAGGTCGCGGTTTGAAGAAGCGGGGTGGCTCCTGTCACCGTAACCTGTTGCGATACAGCCCCCACGCTCAGCGTCGCATTCACCTCGATCACCTGGACTCCCAAGGTTATCCCATTTCTGACAAAGGTGCGGAATCCGAGTTTCGAGAAAGCGATCGAGTAGGTCCCCGACAAGAGGGTGGGCGCATCATAGATTCCACTTGCATTGGTCGTCGTCCGGGTAGTCACGCCGGTCAGCACATTGGTGATCGTTACGTTGACACCCGGCACCACCGCGCCCGAAGGGTCGCTTACAACCCCGCGCATCTCGCCAGTATTTGCGTTCTGGCCGAGCAGAATGCCGGTCGACCCGGCCGCCAACAGTAAAGTCACCAGGGCAATTGTTCTCAAAGTTACTAAGCTTTTCATTCCCATATTCTCCTCTAATCACCTCTGAGAGCATCGGCGCCGGTTTGTCCGCTCCGGTTGTAGAGAAAGGCACCCGATCTTTCAGGGATACGATTCCGATTCAGGCAACGTACTTCATGTATTCACCGTTGTCAAGCAAAAAATGAACATATATAGTATATTCGTACATTTAAAACAACCGAATATGAGTTAAACGTCCATATTTGGTCACAAGACCATAACTGCTGCGCACGCAATTTGCTGAAATTCAGTGACTTATTTCTTCTTATGGCTCTGGACGCGGCGCCTTTTCGAGTTAGGAATATTTGCCCGATTTCGGAGAGAGCGGTCTCCCAAGGAGTACGGTAAAACAGAAGGATCGGGAGGTTACCGTGCTATCATGATGCTCGATCCGGCATGAATCGATCGTAGTAGTCCAGACGCAAGACCTGTCGCTTCACATCTGCCCGCTTGTTGGTCTGGTTTGTTCACCGGCCCGGGCGCTGTCGCGGGTCTGGATCAATGAGCTTTGCTCGCAGACATCTTGCGCGAACTTGTTCATAATAATGAACACTGACTTCAATCTAGACATTTTGACCGGCGAATTAGAAGGCAGCCAACTCTACGAAACGTTGCGGACCATCCGGGATATGGAGGGTTATTACCATGACGAGTCTGCTCGTGAAGGCCTCAATCCTCAGACGCCGGTATACCGTGTTCAAGCATTCCAACCCGTGCCGGAAGGAACAGAAGGCGGTTTATTTTTCGGGACAACATTCGTTTACCCCGGTTTAGTCGGTGACGAATATTTCATGACCAAAGGGCACTTTCATGTTAATGGCAGCAGGAGCGAATATTACGTTACTCTAGCCGGCGTCGGCGCGCTTATCCTGATGGACGAAGGCCGGCGAACCACAGTGACACCAATGAAGCCAGGATCAGTTCATTACATACCGGCCAATACCGCGCATCGGGTAGCTAACGTCGGTGATTCGGTATTGGCGTTCATGGCGTGCTGGCCCAGCGACTCCGGGCACGATTACGGCTCAATCACCTCCGAGGGATTTAGCGCCCGGCTACGAAAAGTCAACGGCAATGCCACGCTGGTCGAGGAAGCATGAAGGCGCTGGCGGTGGATCCGGAGGGGAGTCAAGCGAAGGCCACGCTCGTCGAAGACCGTGCGGTCCTCCGCACAAGACGGCTAACGACGGAGGGATCGCACGAATTCACGCCTGTGCTGCCGCGGTTCTCCACCGCGTTGCGCGAGGTCCTGCGCAACTCAGGTGTCGAGTCATTGGCGGTGGCGTGATGAACAGCGCCTCCACGGTCCTTCCGCTGCTGCAGGATTACGCGAGTCGCTACGCTTGGACACCATGGGGGAAAGTCAGTGCTCGGTGCGCTCAACCCGGCAACCAGGCTGCGCATCTTGACGCCGTTCCCCTGCTCCAGGGCCTTCCCTACTTGTCATGAAAAGGCCTTCCGAATACAACAAGCACCCGGTGGTGAAGATCACTTCGTCTCCTGGGGATTGCGCGGTCGGCTGGCCGGAGGTGCTCGCGCGTCTTCAGTGCTGCGCGAGCAAGATCTTGTGTGTGGAGTGTTATCCGGGTGTCTTTGAGGAAGAGATCGAAAGAGCCCTGGTGAGCAGCCTTATGCCCTCGCGGGTCTTTCATACTCGTGATTGCATGAAGGCGCCCGCAGAGCTAGACAACATGCTGGCTCCTTACCTGGGTAACGACCCGGTCTTCGGCCGAATGAACGGGATTGAAATCGAGGATTTTTTCGATCACAGGAAACTTGAGTCAGCACGCGAGCAGATATCTAAAAGCCAAAGCCGCATTCTGGTTATCGGGACAGGAGCGGCTCTGCTGGCTTTGCAGCCCGAAGCCCTGGTTTATGCAGACATGGCCCGCTGGGAAATTCAGACACGCCAGAGAAATAATGAGATTGCCAACCTGGGCTCAGAGAATCACGAGGCGCGCGCCTCGCTCAAATACAAGCGCGCCTTCTTTGTGGACTGGCGGGCGGCCGACCGCCTCAAGAAGCGCCTTCTGCCCAAAGTGGATTTCCTGCTGGATACCAACGATCGCCGGAATCCTAAGCTCATCTCCGGCGACCTCTTCCGACGCTCGCTCGGAAAGGTGGCAGTCCAGCCGTTCCGCCTGGTGCCCTTCTTCGATCCCGGACCATGGGGAGGGCAGTGGATGCGCCGAGTGTTCAGCCTTCCGGAAGGGCCACGTAACTACGCCTGGTGTTTTGACTGCGTTCCGGAAGAGAACAGCCTCTTGCTTGCCTTTGGCGACGCTCAAGTTGAAATTCCCGCCATGGACCTGATCCTCTCTTATCCTCACGAACTGCTCGGCGAGGCGGTTCACGGACGGTTCGGCTCAGAGTTCCCCATACGGTTCGACATGCTCGACACGGTGGAGGGCGGCAACCTTTCTTTGCAGGTCCATCCCTTAACCGAATACATTCAGGACAGATTTGGGATGCATTACACGCAGGACGAAAGCTATTACTTGCTCGACGCGGGTGAGGGGGCCGCGGTTTACCTGGGATTAAGAGAAAGTGTTAACAAGGAAGAGATGTTGCGCGCCCTCGAGCTCGCAGAGGCAGGTGACGCCGCGTTTCCAGCGGAGAAATTCGTGAATCGCTGGCCGGTGAAAAGGCATGACCACGTCCTGATTCCGGCTGGGACAATTCACTGCTCAGGTAAAGACTGCATGGTGCTCGAGATCAGCGCGACACCGTACATTTTTACTTTTAAGTTATGGGATTGGGGCCGGATGGGGCTCGATGGCGAGCCGAGGCCCATTCATATCGAGCACGGTATGCAAAATATTCAGTGGGACCGAACCACCGAGTGGGTGCGCCGGAACTTGATCGATTGTCAAGTGCCGCTCGCAGAACAGAATGGATGGCGCGAAGAGCGGACCGGCTTGCAGGAGCGTGAATTCATCGAAACGCGGCGACACTGGTTTACGGGAAAGGTGAAGCATGAGACGGATGGGGGCGTGAACGTTCTGAACCTGGTTGAGGGGCCGGAAATCGTAGTCGAAAGCCCGGAAAACACCTTTGACCCGTTTCTGGTTCACTATGCGGAGACATTCATTGTGCCGGCGGCAGTGGGTCGATATAGCATTGCACCCACCGGGCCGGGGCGGTGCGCCACGATCAAGGCTTACGTCAGGAAAAATCCGTGACTTTCGATCCAGGCTTGAACGTTCAAATCATCCACAACCCGATGGGGTTTGAGTATGGGTTGGGAATATTCGGGCCGAGGCCGGAATACCGCCGTCTGGATGCCATCCGTCAGAGCCTGAGCGACTCCCGTTGTAGCGGTCCCGATCCCGTCTATGCGATTGCTATGGACGTTGGCAAGGAGGAACACCGCGATCTGCTTAAGGCGCGAATGCTCCTGTTCGGCTTGGTCACTTTTGCAGCCGGACGGCTGGGAAGCGAGCCTGTTCGAAGCCAAGGGCACGTTCACCAGATTTCACGCCACAGCGGGTGGTCGCCACCTGAGCTTTACGAGATTTGGAGCGGGCGCGCCGTGGTTTATATGCAAGAGTTCGCGGCGGATGACCCAGGCCGCTGTTTTGCCGTGGAGGCAGAAGCAGGAGATGCTGTCGTGGTGCCGCCGGGATGGGCGCATGCGACCCTCAGCGCAGACCCGGCTCAGGCGGTGACGTTCGCTGCCTGGTGTGACCGCGAATATGGATTTCTTTACGACGAGGTGCGGGCGCGCGGTGGCTTGGCGTGGTTTGCGGTGCTCGATGCGGAGGGACGCCTCGAATGGCGGCCCAATCCGAAGTACCAAAGACGCGAGCTGTGCGTGGGTCCTGCGCGCGAGTACGGTGACCTGGGGTTGGATTCTGCAACGCCAATTTACCTGCAGTTTGAGAAGGACCCTTCCTTGGTCCAATGGGTCTCCGACCCGGGGCCTTTTAAGGAGCACTGGGCGAATTTCGTTCCAAGCCGCCTGTGAGGTACGCTTGATGGCCACGAAAGATGAAATAAACCGGCGGGAACAGTGGGTACTCGAACGCTTGCTGAAAACGGGGGCAGTCTCTGTCGATGAGATATGCTCCGAGTTCACAGTCTCTGTGACCACTGCTCGAAGGGATTTAGAGGCGCTGGAGCAACGCGGCCGGCTGCGCCGAACCCACGGTGGCGCCATCTCTGTTGAGCCGCTTCTTTACGAAGCGTTCGCCCACGTTTCCAGCTACCGCGAACAGATCGAGAAGTTCGCAGACGAGAAGCGCCGCATCGCGCTGGCCGCCGCCGAATTGATCGACTCGGGTGACACGATTGCCCTGACTCCGGGCACCACAACCACCCAGATCATGCGCGCCATGCCTCCACGCAAAAGCTTTATGGTGGTGACGAACACCGTGAGCGTGGCGATGGAGCTAACGAACCGTCCGGACATCAGCGTATTTGTGACAGGGGGATTTCTCCACGGCGGGTGGTTTTCGCTCGTGGGAGAGACGGCGATCGAAGCCATGCGACACATTTTCGTCGACAAGCTTTTTATCGGCGCCAACGGGTTGCATCCCGAGCATGGCGCTACGGCCTATCACCCCGAGGAGGCTGCCCTCAATAGCGTTATGGTTCAGCAGGCTCGTGAGAAAATCGTGGTCGTCGACCACAGCAAACTTGGGGTACTGGCCACCTACCGGTTTTGTCCAATTCAGGACGTTAATCGCCTGATTACCGACACAGGCGCGACCGGAGAGATGCTGTCGGGTTTTGTTGGTAAAGGGATCGACGTACGACGCGTTTGATAAAACAGTCAGGCCGAGCGCTCCCCGGGGTCACTGCGGCACGGCCGGGCCGTCCTTCCCAAGCACCTGCGGCCGGGGTTTAGTACTCATTTCATTGTACAACGCCTTCACACGGTCCTTCGTCGTTTTAACATCTTTAAAAAGCTGGAACTCCTTCTTAGCCGCCTCGGGTAGGTTGAGCCTCTCGTACGCTTCCGCCAACTGGTAATGTGCGGCCGAACTGAGGGGATCAATCCGCGCTGCCAACTTCAAGTACGGGATCGCCTCACGGAGCTTCCCTCCCATAATGAGCACCTTTCCGAGGCCAAGATTTGCCTGCTCACCTCCCGGATCCATTTGGAACGCGCGGTGGTAGTGAGCGTAGGCGTCCGTCAGGTTGGATTGGCGAAACGCGATCTCTCCGAGCTCGCATTCAATCGCGGCTGTGTCACCTTCTGCTCTTTCCGCCGTTTCAAATTCCTGTCGGGCCGCCGCCTGGTTTTGACTGTTTGAGGGCGCCAATTGAAAGATCGCTTCGCCAAGCTCGAAGTGGACGCCGTCAAGGGAGGGATCAATAGCAAGGGCTCTTCGGTAGTGCTGGATAGCGTCTTTGAGGTCTCCAGCGTTCACCAATCGCTCCGCGATCAATTCCTGCATCTGGGCCGACCCCGGCCCCAGGACCGCCAGCTTGTTCATCGTTTCGTAGGCCAAATCATAGTAAATCCGCTGTGCCATGAGTAATACATTCAGATTGTCTGGATTGAGGTCCACTAAAATTCGGGAGACCGAAGCAGCGCGGTCCAGTGCCCCCTGCCGGTAATAAAGACTTGCTAAGGCCATGCCTACCTGCGTGCGAAGGCTTCGATCCTGCAGTTTTGAAAATGATCCTTGCAGCAGAGTCAAGGCCGAACTGTCTCCTAGTTTCATTTCGCAGATTCCCAGGAGGGCTTGTGTCTTCATCAGAGACGGGTCAATTGCGAGCGCCTTGCTGAGGTAACTCGATGCGTGCAAGTAGTCGCGCTGAAGGAACGCCACCACCCCCAAGTCAGCGTATGCCTCTGCATTTCTTGGGTCGAGCGCAAGAACTTTGAGGAACTCCTTCGTCGCTTTTGCCGGAGCGCCGGCCTTCAAAGCGCCCAAGGCACGCTCAAAATGAATTTGAACTTCGTTGGAACTCGTGGCTGAAGATTGGCCACGGGCACTCGCCAGGAAGAAAGCTGAAACGAGCAGCAGAATCGCTGTCCTCATGCCCGCACTACGCAAATAGCAGACAACCTGAAGACATCGGGTATACGGCGAGCTGTTGAGTCCTCTTTCTTCCATCGCCCCAGTGACGAGTTCGGCGCATAGCGACGGCACCCACAAAACAACTCGTCGACCCTGGCACCGTTGAATCCTTTTGGCGTCTCCTGGACCCTCCAGACGGATTCACTTTTCTTTGATTCTAACAATCCATCCAAAGCCACGCAATGTTGCGATTCCACACCTGAGGTCTTGCCGAGGCAGAAATAGCTGGTCGAGACGGTCGGAGGCATGCGGTAAATTCTCATTGGGCTTCTGTGGCGGACATAGGGTAAGTCGTTCAATTGATGTCAGCCAATAATATCGCGGTCCGTGGATAACCGGTGGCGCACTGGCTGCGGCGGTTCGCCGGTTGCTTGCCGCTGAGTGAGGAAGGCGATTATAATTGCACGATGCAACCGTTGCATAAAACAAGTTATCCGGCCGGCTCGGCTGCGAAGTGTGCGTCGGAAATCCTCGAGTCGGTTCCGGCGATTATGCGATACATTCGTGCCCACATGCGCCGGCATCGGGGATCTGACCTATCCGTGCCTCAGTTTCGCGCCTTGGCGTTTGTGGGCGCCAATGCGGGAGCTTCTCTCTCCGCATTGGCCGAACAGCTTGGGCTATCGTTGCCCGCCACTTCACGATTGGTTGAAGGGCTGGTGCGGAAAGGCATGATCGTGAGGCGAGTCCGGCAGGGAAACCGGCGAGTGGTGGCACTCACGATTAGTACTTTCGGTCAGAGGACGCTTTCTGCGGCGCGCCAGGCAACGGTGAAGCGGTTGAC
The DNA here is from genome assembly GCA_030041095.1 of Terriglobia bacterium. Classification (GTDB taxonomy): domain Bacteria; phylum Acidobacteriota; class Terriglobia; order UBA7540; family UBA7540; genus JASHON01. Next base: position 34,877 of record JASHON010000018.1, on the reverse strand, counting down.
GGAGATCCTGGCGCCGCTCGGCTGCGCTGAGCGCCTCACGATCTTGCACGCACTGCGAACGTTGCACCGCGAGTTTCATTCCGCAGCAGCACGGGACGAATGGGTCATCATGCATCCGTGAGCGCGCGGCGGGCGTCGTGCTTCACAGAAAGCCTGGGCCGGAATGGCGCCGGAAATGGAACAGAGTTTGGACGCCAGGCGGCACGGGAGGGAGCAGTCATTGACGAAGAAGGCGACCAGGCACGGACCGTTGTGGATCGGCATCATAGCTCTGCTTGCGCCGGCCTTCTATGCCGGATGCAGGCACGACGCGCCTCCGGCGCCCCGGTCTTACGCGCCAATCGTTGAAGTGGCTCCTGTAGTCCAACAGAATGTCCCCATTTATGGGAGCTGGCCGGCGACGCTGGAGGGCTACGTCAATGCCGAGATTCAGCCGGAAGTGACCGGCTACGTCATCAGGCAGGACTATCACGAAGGGTCCTACGTTCACAAGAATCAGGTACTGTTTGAGATTGACCCCCGTCCATTTCGGGCCGCGCTGGATCAAGCTAAAGCCCAGCTAGCGCAAGCTCAGGCTCAGCTCGGCGAAGCCGCGCTGAACGTGAAACGCGACATCCCGGAAGCTAAGGCTCACGCGATTCCCCGAATGCAGCTCGAAACTGACCAGCAACAGAAGCTGCAGGCGGAAGCAACTGTTCAGGCGGATGGGGCAGCGGTTGAGCAGGCTCAATTGAACCTAGGCTACACCGAGGTTCGCTCTCTGATCGGCGGAATCGCCGGGATTACACAAATTCAGGTGGGAAATCTGGTCACCCCGTCGAGCGTTCTTACCGGAGTTTCGCAAGTGGATCCCATCAAGGCTTACTTCCAGATCAGCGGAGTTGAGTGGCTGCGGATGGGCGGACGGATCAGCTCAGGCGCTGTGAATCTGATCTCAGGCGCCAAGCCCATATCGCTCCAGCTCATCCTGTCCAACGGGCAGATTTACAAGTATACAGGGCGAACCCTCTTTGCCGACCGGGCGATGAACCTCCAAACCGGAACGATTCAGATTGTGGGCGCGTTTCCGAATCCTCATCGGATCCTCCGCCCTGAAGAGACCGCGACCGTGCGCGCGGTGACTCACCTATTGAAAGACGCGCTTCTTGTTCCCCAGTCCGCGGTGATGCAACTCCAAGGGAGTTACCTGGTGTCTGTGGTCGGCCCTGATAACCGCATCACCACCCGCAGCGTCCAGGCGGGACCGCAAGTCAAAACCCGGTGGGTCATCACCCATGGGCTTGAACCCAACGAGCGCGTGGTCGTGGTGGGCAGTGAAAAGGTGAGGACGGGGACGGTGGTCAAGCCGGTGCCCTACACTCCAGCGGTTGGGGAAAATTGATCGATGTCCAGGTTCTTCATCAACCGCCCGATCGTCGCCATCGTCATTGCAATCCTAACCGTGATCCTGGGCGTTATCACCATCCTCCGCCTTCCGGTGTCCCAATTTCCTGATATCACCCCACCAGAAACTCAGATTCGCGCGACCTTCATCGGCGCCGACGCTGACACCCTCGCTCAGTCGGTTGCCACGCCCATCGAAGAGCAGATGAGCGGTGTGGACAACATGAACTACATGTGGTCCGTCAACGCCACCTCCAACGGCCAGATGACGATGACCGTCGACTTTGCCGTCGGGACCAACCCGGACACCGACCTGATTCTTACTCAAGAGCGCGAGACCGAGGCTGCCCCTGAATTGCCCGCACAAGTGGCACAATACGGCGTGACGATCCAGAAATCCACCCACAATGCGCTGATGCTCGTCGCCCTCTATTCCCCGCACGGCAGCCGCAGCGCGCAGTTTCTGGCCAATTACGCTTACATCAACCTCGTTGATCCCGTGACGCGCGTGCCGGGAGTTGCCAACGTGCAGATATTCGGAGCGGGCCAGTATGCGATGAGAATCTGGCTGAACCCGGACACGTTGGCCCGGCTGGGTATCACGGCTTCCGATGTCATCAACGCGGTTGAGACGCAAAACACCGTGAATCCAGGCGGGCAGATCGGCGGGCCACCGGTGCCACCGGGCCAGCAATATACATACCCCGTGCTGGCCCAAGGACGCCTGGTGACGCCCGAGCAGTTTGGCAACATTATCATTCGCGAAAATCCCAATGGCGGCGTCGTGCGGCTCAGGGACGTGGCAAAGATCGAGCTGGGAACGCAGTACTACACGCTGGTGGGCCGCCTGAACGGAAGGCCGAGCGCGATCATCGCCATCTTCCCGTTGCCCGGCGCGAATGCTATCGATACCGCAGACGGAGTCAAGACGCTGCTGGCCCAATGGAAGCCCCATTTCCCTGAGGACATGAAATACGCGGTATCGCTCGACACCACCCGTGCCGTGACCGAAGGTATCAAAGAAATCGTCGTAACACTTCTCATCGCCATCGGCTTGGTGATTCTAGTTGTTTTTGTTTTCCTGCAAGGATGGCGGGCCACGCTGATTCCGCTCCTGGCCGTGCCGGTCTCGTTGATTGGGACGTTCATCTTGTTCCCCGTGTTCGGGTATTCCATCAACACCTTGACGATGTTCGGTCTGGTCCTTGCCATCGGCTTGGTTGTGGATGACGCCATCGTCGTCGTTGAAGTCGTGGAACGCCATATTGAAGAGGGTCTCCCGCCGAAAGACGCTGCTCTCAAAGCCATGGAGGAGATTTCCGGGCCGGTCATCGGTATCGCTCTCGTTCTTTCCTCTGTCTTTGTCCCCACGGCATTCATACCGGGAATTACCGGGGAGCTCTACAAACAGTTTGCCCTGACGATTGCCGTTTCCGTGATCATTTCCGCCTTTAACGCCCTCAGCCTGAGCCCTGCCCTGGCCGCGTTGCTGCTGCGTCCGCAAAAGTCACGAGGCCCGCTGCGTTGGTTCTTCGATTGGTTCAACCGCACTTTCACCCGCGGGCGGGAGCTCTACATTCGCGTGTCGGGACAACTGATACGGAAAAGTGTTATCGCCATGGTCCTCCTCGGGCTGATTGTGATGGGAGCGCTTTTCATCTGGGGACGAATCCCTTCCGGCTTTTTACCTAATGAAGACCAGGGCTATGTTTTTGTGAACATGCAGCTACCGCAAGACTCTTCTTTACAAAAAACGAGCGCGGCCGCGCGCGTCGTAGAGCAGATCATAGCCAAGACTCCGGGCATCCAGTACGTCACGAGCGTCATCGGCTTCAGCCTGTTGAGCTACGTTCAGACCACCTACACCGCGTTCTTTTTCGCCGTCGAAAAGCCTTGGAGCCAACGAACGAAACCGGGCGAGCAATATGAAGCCATCGAGCATCACTTAAATGAAGTACTGCCGCAGCTTCCCCAAGGGACCGTTTTTTCCTTCGCCCCTCCCGCCATTCCCGGGGTAGGAACTTCCGGCGGCGTTACGATGGTCCTCGAAGACCGTAACGGCCAAGGCATTCCCTACCTGTGGGCCAACGTGGAGAAGTTCATGGCCGCTGCCCGCAAGCGCCCGGAAATCGCCGGTATCAGTACTTCTTTCAACCCGAGCGTGCCGCAGGAGTTTGTGGATGTCGATCGAGTGAAGGCGATGAAACTCGGCATTCCCATTGCCGACATTTATCAGACTATCCAGACCTTCATGGGCGGCTATTTCGTTAACTACTTCAACCGCTTCGGGCGGCAATGGCAGGTGTACGTGCAAGCGGCCGGTTCTTACCGGACAAACACGCAGGATTTGACCCAGTATTACGTTCGAAACAACCTCGATCAGATGGTTCCGCTATCAGCCCTGGCCAAATTCGAAACGCGCTATGGCCCGGAATTCATCATGCATTACGACGAGTACAACTCCGTCGAGCTCAATGCCACCGCGGCCCCAGGCTACAGCTCGATGCAAGCCATGACGACTCTTGGGCAAATCTTCAAGGACACAATGCCTTCGGGCATGGGCTACGACTGGATGGACATGTCGTTCCAGGAACAAAAAGCAGAGCAGGGCGTTTCGCCGATGACGATTTTTGCGATGTCGTTCCTGTTCGTTTTCCTGATCCTGGCAGCACTCTATGAAAGCTGGTCGCTGCCGTTCAGTGTGTTGCTTTCGACGCCCATCGCCGTGCTAGGAGCGGTCGGCATCTTGTATTTGCGGCGTGTGGTCGACTTGGCAATCATGCCGGCATACATGGTCCAGCTTGAAAACGACGTGTACGCGCAAATTGGTCTGGTCATGCTCATCGGCCTCGCGGCTAAAAATGCCATCTTGATCGTCGCATTTGCCAAAGGGCAGTACGACAAAGGCCGGCCACTGATGGACGCGGCCTTGGAAGGTGCGCGGCTCCGCCTGCGGCCCATTCTGATGACGTCGTTCGCATTCATTTTTGGAGTCGCGCCGCTTTGGGTCGCCTCGGGGGCAGGAGCCGTTGCCCGGCGCATTATGGGAACCACGGTCATCGGCGGCATGATTGGAGCAAGTCTCATCGGCATCTTTTTTGTTCCAGCCATTTTCTGTGTGGTCGAAAAGGTTGCCCGCGCCCGGAGGGCGCCTGCTATGGAGCCTTCCAGGCCGGATGAAGCGCCCGCGGGAGGTAAATGATGGGTCGCCTCCTGTCCAAATGTGCAGTATGGCTTCATGACGGCAAACAAGGGACGTGTTATTTTGAGCCCGCAAATCCTTCGGCTGCCAACCTTGATCGTGACACCCGGCACCACGGGCGTGTTGAGCAAAACGGGCCTAGCGCCGTGCATCATGCAGAGCGAGCGGAGAATTTTTGCATTCCGAGGTCACCACGTGCAGGCTGGAAGCTCGCCCTCCCGCTGCTGATGATCGCCTGCGGGATGCTCGTTGAATGTACGATGGGTCCCAACTACCATCGACCCGTCGTGAATCTTCCCACAAATTATCGAGGCCAGGTCTCAACCTCACCGCCTCAACCCCCCACTGCGTCTCTGGGCAATGAAAAATGGTGGACCATTTTCCGTGATCCCGTACTGCAGCAACTGATCCATGCGGCGCTCAAGCAAAACTACGACATCCGCATCGCCGCGACGCGTGTTCTCGAGGAACAGGCGGAGCTTCGCCTCACACGGTCCAACCAGTTTCCGACCGTCGAAGCATCCGCCGGTCTGCTCTCGGAACGCAATCCCAAAATCAACTCGTTCTTCCCCACATACAAGGTGAATACCGCCGAGCTTGACCCGGGCGTCATCTGGAATCTCGATTTCTGGGGCAAATACCGGAGAGAGACAGAGGCCGCCCGCGAGAATGTGCTCGAAACCGTTTGGGGCCGCCGGGCGGTCATCGCGTCAGTGGTTGCCGACGTAGCGAGCGCCTACTTTCAGCTTCGGGAGCTGGACTCAGCCCTGGAGATTTCGCAGCGGACCTTGGCTTCGCGGCAAGCTTCATTGCGGCTTACCCAGGTGCTGGCTAAGTACGGCTCCGCTTCCTTGCTCGATCTGCGCCAGTCCCAGGAATTGGTTGACACTGCGGCAGAGACGATTCCGAATTTCCAGCAGCAAATTGGGCAACAAGAGGATCTGATCAGAGACTTGCTGGGCGAGAGTCCCGGCCCAATTCCTCGCGGCCTCCCGCTCGCGCAGCAACCTGCCCCGCCGGGGGTGCCCGCCGGACTTCCTTCCGAGCTCCTCGAGCGCCGTCCGGATATTCGGGAAGCGGAAGCGAATCTGATGGCGGCCAACGCCGATATTGGTGTTGCCAAGGCGGACTTCTTTCCTAACATCTCCCTCACCGCGATCGGTGGGCTGGAGAGTTTTGCGCTCAACCGGTTCTTCTCATTCGCTTCCGCCGGCCTGTATAACATCAGCGGCTCGGCAACCCAGACCATCTTTCAGGCGGGCGCGCTCCGTGCAGGCCTCGAACTGAGCCAGGCCCAGGAACAGCAGATGTTGCTCACGTACCAGCAAACGATCAAAACGGCCTTGCAACAAGTCTCGGACGCTCTCATTGCCTATCAGAAAGACCGGGAGTTTCTGAAGCAGCAAGAATTACTGACCAAGGCCGCCGCGGACGCGGACCGCCTCTCCTTTGTCCTCTACCGGCAAGGAGGCGCCAGTTACCTCCAGGTGTTGACGAGTGATACGAACTATTTTGCCGCTGAACTGAACCTTGCCCAGGCACAACTCAACGTGCGGCTCGCGCTCGTGCAACTCTATCAAGCGCTCGGCGGCGGCTGGCAGCCATAAGCGCGGTTCCAAAAGGTTGCCACCGAGCCTGATGATCCCCCAACGTGCCTGGGATTTCTGCAGTAGGTGTAAGGTCGGATTGCTACAGAAGATAACGACTCGCGTCAGGTGCGCGGACAGGGATATCTGAGTAGAGAGATCAACGGCATCCCTTACTCGTGACGCAAAGCGACTGTGGGATCGACCTTCATGGCGCGGCGCGCAGGGATGTATGCGGCCAGCAGCGCGACAGTGACGAGCACGAGTGCGACACCGACGAATGTGACTGGGTCCGTCGGAGAAATACCATAGAGCAGGCTCGCCATCAAGCGCGTGAGGAGAAGCGCGCCCACAACTCCGGCGCCTAAACCGATCAATGCAAGCTTCGCTCCCTGCGCTAAAATCAGCCGCAACACGTCGCGCCGCCGCGCGCCAAAAGCCATGCGGATGCCAATTTCGCGCGTGCGCCGCGACACCGAATAAGAAATCACTCCAAAAATTCCTACTGCGGCTAGAAGCAGGGCGATCGCGCTGAATGAGCTCATCAGCAGAGTGCGGAATCGTTCCTGGGCGACCGATGCGCCGAGCACTTCCGGAAAAGATTCGATATCCGTCACCGGCAGATTTTTGTCAATCGAGCGTACGGCACGGCGAAGGCCAGCGGCCACGCTCGTTGCGCCCAATGAACTTCTCACAACCACCTCGCCTCCCCAAAGAGGCGCTTGAGCAAACGGCACATACATCATGGGCCCGGGCCTCTGTCTGAGCGCCGCATCTCGCACGTCGCCAACCACGCCGACGATTTCGCGCGACACATTGGTGTTTGGCGGAAATCCAAACCTCATTTGCCTTCCGATGGGATTCTCGTTCGGGAAAAAACGCCGCGCCAGCGTTTTGCTGATGATGGCGACCCTCGGATTCGACAAGGAGTCCTGCCCGGCGAAGAAACGGCCGCGCAGCAACGGAATTTGCATGACGTGGAAATATTCAGGACTTACCGTTGCGTAATCGGCGGTGTTGGATTTGCCGGGCGGAAGCGGAGGATTACCGACAATGGTGAAGGGGAAAGAGGCTTCCCCTTGGCGATCCATCGGAAGTGGGGCTGCGAGTGCGGAATCTCCAAGACCCGGTTGCGCATGGAGCCGCGCCAGCAACTGTTTGGAGAAAGCCGTCCATTGCTGCGGAGTAGAATATTCAAATTGCGGAAGTGAAACCTCGGCCTCGATCACGTTTTTCGGATCGAAGCCCGGATTCACCGCTGAGACCCGCGCAAAGCTTCGGATCAGCAGACCGCCCGCAACCAAAAGCACCATAGCCAGCGAGATTTCAGCGCTCGCCAGAAAACTCCGCAAGCGCTGGCCGTGCTGTTGGCCAGTGCGTTCACTTCCCTCCTGGATGCTCGTCCCCAAGTTAGACGGGGTTGCAAGGAGCGCGGGCGCCAGGCCAAACACCAATGCGGCGGCAAGCGACAATAACGCTGCGAACACAAGAGCCGAACCTCCAACGTGAATCGAATTGATCCGGGTCACATCGGGCGGCAAGAAAGGCCGGAAGCCCCAAACGCCACAGACCGCGAGAACAACACCTCCAATTGCGCCAAGCAACCCCAGCAGAGCACTTTCCGTCAACAATTGCCGGACAACTCGGGCGCGCCCCGCCCCCAGCGCGATTCGCACACTCATCTCTCTCGCTCGAGAAGTCGAGCGCGAGAGAAGCAGATTCGCAATATTGGCACAGGCGAGGAGCAGGACCACGCCAACCGCTCCCAGTAAAATGAGCAGCGGGGACTTCACATCCCCGGTGACGAACTGCCGGAGGGGGACAATCCGGAGGGTCAATCCTGAGTCTTGGGCGGGAAATTCGTTTGCGAGTCGCGCACTCACCATCTTCAAGTTGGCCTGAGCTTGCGCCACAGAAACACCCGCCTTGAGCCGGCCAATACCGCTCAGCACAGGCACGCCGGACTTCCACAGCAAAGGCCCGAACTCCGGATCCTGCGCGATGGGAATCCATACATCTTGATGCGCAGCTCCGTCCGGATAGCGAAAGCTTGCTGGAAGAACTCCGACAACCGTGAAAGCGCGCATATCCAGGATAATGGGCCGGCCAATAATCGCCGGATTGGAGCCAAACCGGCTGCGCCAGAGACTTTCGCTCAGAACCGCCATGGGCGCCGCGCCTCGCCTGCCATCCTCAGGCAGCAGTGTGCGGCCCAACAAAGGCTTTGCGTCGAGCACCGAAAAAATCTCCGGGGTCACGTCCGCAGTATTCACGATGGATGGTTCGCCCGCCCCGGTGAGGGTCAGGTCGTGAAATGAATTGCCCGCCACGTCGCTGAACACGCGGTTCTGGCCGCGGATCTCGCGGAAATCTCGGTATGAGATTGCTGACAGTGCGTCTCGTTCTTTCAGCGGGACATCAAACATCAGAACAAGTTGCCGGGGATGCGGATACGGAAGGGATCGCAAGAGGACCGCATCCACGATGCTGAAGATCGCGGTATTCGCGCCAATGCCGAGCGCCAGCGTGAGAACGGCCACTACGGTGAATCCCGGATTCCGTCGCAATTGTCGCAAGCCGTAGCGCAGGTCTTGCGGCAGCGCTTCGAACCAGGGCCAGCCCCATACGTCGCGCGTGACCTCTTTCACTAAGGTCGAGTTGCCGAACTCACGCCGGGCATTGGCCTCCGCTTCGGCAGGGTTTTCGCCTCGCTCGATTCGCTCACGGATGGCCATGTCAAAATGGACACGGATTTCTTCATCCAGACCTTGCTCACGCTCTTTTCTGTGCATGAACCATCCGAAGTATTTCATGGCCGCACCTCCAGCCTGCCCGAATGCATGATCAACATCACACGAGAAGCTTAAGGATTTTATCGTTGCAGCTCAATCCGGTTTTGGTAACCAAGGTCCCGAGTTCTTAGCATGTAGATAAACTACTTCCACAAAGGATGGAATGTCAAGAGGGGATTTTGTTCATTCAGACGACTACGGTGTGGAGGAACAGCGGGGCGGCAAGCACCGGCGGCTGCAAAGCCGCCAGCGCGCCTCGAAAAGGCAGGGACCGTGCAACTGTGGCGGACGACGGCGAGCGAGTCACCGCAAGGTGGCGCAAGGTAATTGCCTGATGGATACTGATCTACCCCAAACCAAACGCAGCGTTCAAGCAGCGAAGCTGTAGTCGTGAAGGCGGTCAGTTTGGGGACCTGCGGCCGCGACTGTCGCATGTCCGGATCGAGCACGTTGTTGCCGAGACTTACACTTTGGTCGCGGCTTGGCCGCCCTACACCTATTCCGCCAAACTGCTAGAATGATTTCAATGATCCCTGATGCTTCCGCGTCGCTTTCCTGGGCTCATCCGCTCGTCACGGAATGGTTCGCGCAGAATTTGGGAATACCAACTGAGCCGCAGGAACAAGGATGGCCCCACATCGTCGCCGGCGAAGACACCCTCATCTCGTCGCCTACCGGTTCCGGTAAGACTCTTGCTGCCTTTCTGGCGTGCATCGACGGGCTGGTGCGCAAATCTCTGGCAGGCACGCTCGAAAGTCGGACCGAAGTGCTTTATGTATCTCCGCTCAAGGCGCTCGGGAACGATATCCGGAAGAACCTGGAGACGCCGCTTGCCGGAATTGCCGCCCTCGCGGCATCGCAAGGGCTGCAGGCGCCTGAGATTCGCACGGCTGTCCGCACCGGGGACACGAGCGCGCTCGAGCGCCGCTCGATGCTGAAGACACCCCCGCATATTCTAGTGACCACTCCTGAGTCGCTCTACATTCTGCTGACTGCAGAGAAGAGCCGCGCCGTATTGAAGGACGTCAAGACGGTGATTGTTGATGAAATCCACGCCGCCGCCGGCGATAAGCGCGGCGCCCACCTGGCGCTTTCGCTCGAAAGGCTGGACGCTCTGGTCACGACCGGCTGCCGGCGCCTTCCCGTACGAATCGGCTTATCGGCCACGCAACAACCGATTGAGCTGATGGCGCAATTCCTGGGCGGAACGGCGCGGCCTGAACCGAAGATCGTTCAAATCGGGCATCGGCGGGCGATGGATCTCGGCGTCGAAATCCCTTCGAGCGAGTTGGGGCCCGTGGCGACGAACGAGATGTGGGATGAAGTTTACGACCGGGTTGCCGCGCTTGCACGCACGCACCGATCCACGTTGGTTTTCGTGAATACGCGCCGCCTCGTGGAGCGCGTCTCGCACCATTTGGCGAAGCGATTGGGAGAAGAAGCGGTTGCCGCGCATCATGGCAGCTTGTCGCGCAAGTTGCGGCTGGCAGCCGAGCAAAAGTTGAAGGCGGGGGAAGCCCAGGTGCTCGTGGCGACGGCGTCACTCGAGCTGGGCATCGACATCGGCGCCGTGGATCTCGTTTGCCAGATTGAATCGCCGCGCTCAATCACCGTTGCCATGCAGCGGATCGGACGCGCCGGGCACTGGCATGGCGCCATACCGAAGGGGCGCATCTTCGCCGTTACGCGCGACGACCTGGCAGAGTGCGCCGCCCTAGTGCGGGCCATCCGCCGTGGCCGGCTGGATGCCGTGCGTCTTCCGACCGCTCCGCTCGACGTCCTTGCGCAGCAGCTCGTTGCCATGTGCGCTTGTGAGGAGTGGCAGGAAGATGATCTCTATCAACTCGTGTGCCGCGCCCAGCCTTATCGCGCTCTCGAACGCGCCCAATTCGACGAACTGCTCGAAATGCTTTCGGAAGGCATTGCGCCGCGCCGCGGTCGTTACGGCGCTTACTTGTATCGCGACCGCGTCAATAGACGCGTGCGCGGACGCCGGGGAAGCCGCCTGGTGGCGATCACCAGCGGAGGCGCAATTCCCGACCACGCGCTGTATTCGGTCATAGTGATGCCGGAGGGAACCATCGTCGGAACGGTTGACGAGGATTTTGCGGTTGAAAGTATGCGGGGTGATGTGATGCTTCTTGGCAACACGTCGTGGCGCATTCGGCGCGTGGAATCCGCGCGCGGGCGTTTACTGGTGGAAGATGCCCATGGCGCCGCTCCCAACGTACCGTTCTGGCGGGGCGAGGCGCCGGCACGCACAGCCGAACTTTCGGCGGAGGTTTCAGAACTTCGCGAAGCGATCGGAGAGGTGTTGAAGAACGGCGAGCGCGACCTACGTTCGCTCGCACGCGGGCAAGGAGAGCCTGGCGAGCGTGAGGCGGCCCGTGCGGAGCCGGGCCCATCTCTTTCCAGCGTGGAACTCGATCGCCGGCCCGGAAATGATGCCGCTCGCGCCGCCTGGTTGCAGCAAGAGTGCGCGCTCGACCCTTCGGGCGCCGGGCAATTGGTTGAATACATCATGGCGGGCAGCGCCATTCTTGGCGCGATACCCACGCAGAAGACGGTGATTGCGGAGCGCTTCTTCGACGAAGGTGGAGGAATGCAGCTTATCATTCATGCGCCGTTTGGCGGGCGCATCAATCGCGCTTGGGGCCTGGCGCTGCGAAAACGTTTTTGCCGCTCATTCAACTTTGAGCTGCAGGCAGCCGCCACGGATGATGGATTAAACATCTCTCTTGGCGAGCAACACAGCTTCCCTCTCGCAGACGTTTTCCGGTTTCTCAATTCGGAAACGGTTGCCTCCATCCTGGAGCAAGCCGTTTTGGCGTCACCCATCTTCGAAACGCGATGGCGCTGGGATGCAAACCGCGCTCTGGCCGTGTTGCGATTCAGAAACGGGAACAAGGTTCCTCCTTATCTTCAACGGATGCGGGCTGCGGACTTGCTGGCGGCTGTATTCCCGGAGGCGGCTGCGTGCCAGGAAAATATCGTTGGCGATATTCATATCCCTCATCACCCGCTGGTCTCGGAAGTGATGAAAGACGCGCTCTCTGAGGCCATGGATATTGACGGCTTGAAGCGCGTCCTTACGGAGATCGCCGCGGGCACGATCGAGTGCGTCGCGGTCGATACTCCCGAGCCTTCGCTTTTCTCGCACGAGATCCTGAACGCAAATCCCTATGCCTACCTTGACGACGCTCCGCTCGAAGAGCGGAGGGCTCGTGCTGTTGAAATGCGCCGCGCTCTTCCTGAAGCCGCACTTGACAGCCTGGGCCGGCTCGATCCCGAAGCGATTCGCGCGGTGCGCGAAGCCGCCTGGCCGGACGCTCGCGACGCCGATGAGCTGGCCGACGTGCTGACTACGTTCGTTGCATTGCCGGAAAGCTTTTTGAAGCAGAGAAGCGGATTCGACGTGTGGCAAGCCTATATGGATTCGCTGCGCTCCGGACGCCGTGCCGCCCGCGCCCTTTGCCGCGAGGCGGCATGGTGGGTGCTGGCAGAGAAGCGAGGTGCTTTCCTTGCCGTTTTTCCGGATGCCCAGCTACAGAATGACCCCGCGGAGCTGGGCGGTGATGTCCCATCGCGCGAAGACGCAATCATCGAAATCGTTCGAGGCTGGATCAGCCACCTTGGACCCGTAACGGTTCTTGAGCTTGCGCGAATCCTTCAATTATCTCGAGACGAAGTCGATGCGGCGCTGCTTCGCCTGGAGGCAGACGGAGTGGTTTTGCGAGGCCGATTCAGACTGACCGAATCGACGGAATGGTGCGAGCGGCGGCTGCTGGCTCGCATCCACCGAATGACTTTGGGCGTGCTGCGGGCCCAGATTGCTCCCGTAACGCCTTCGCAATTCCTGCAATGGCTGCTCGAGTGGCAGCACGTTTTGCCCGGCACGCAGGCGCATGGCGAGCGCGGCTTGCTGGAGGTCATCGGCCAGTTGCAGGGATTTGAGATTCCCGCCAACGCGTGGGAGCCGCACGTTCTCGCGCGTCGCGTGGTGAACTACCAACCGGAGTTGCTCGACCGGCTGTGCCTGGCCGGCAGGATTGGGTGGGGGAGAATGTCACCGAATCCGGCGATTCGACTAGCGGAGGGAGGCGATCGGGCGCCGAAAGCCGGAACGCGCCGACTGTCACCTTCGAGCGTTGCTCCGATTACTTTTTTCGTGCGCGGTGAAGCAGACTGGATGACGCCGCGCTCAAAGAGTACTACTCGCGCCGCTGAGCGTCTTAGCCATGCAGCGCGGGCTGGCTACGAATTCCTGGCCGAACACGGTGCATCATTTTTCGCAGACATCGTGCGCGGCACGGGCGCGCTGAAATCTGAGGTAGAAACGGGGCTCTGGGAGCTTGTGGCGGCGGGCCTGGTCACCGCGGACGGATTCGATAACCTGCGCGCCCTCATTGACCCGAAGCGGCGGGCGGGAAAAGGACGAGGACGGATGGCAAGACCCCGAGACAGCCTTGGACGATGGGCGCTGCTCCATCCAGGATCGGTCGATGATGAAAACAGGCGGTTGGAAAGCATCTGCAAGCTGCTCCTCGCACGCTACGGCGTGGTTTTTCGAGAGCTGCTTGCCCGCGAGAGTTTTGAAGTGAAATGGCGCGATTTGCTGATGACATTTCGCAGGCTGGAAGACCGCGGCGAAGTGCGCGGCGGCCGGTTTGTGGATGGATTCCTGGGCGAACAGTTCGCGCTGCCGCTGGCCGTGGAATCGTTGCGGGCGGCAAGAAACGCGCGCCCTTCGGGATCGCCGGTCAAGCTTTCAGCGTCGGACCCACTGAACCTGATTGGAATCGTTCTTCCGGGCGACCGCGTGCCGCCGCTCGCCCGCACGGAGATCGTTTGGCGCAATGGTACGCTCGCTGCAATGCCGGTGATGAGTGACTCTCGCCGCGCTCAGCCGCCGCTCGTGACCGCGGCGTCTCCCATGCCGTTATGACCCAGCGAAAACCTGCGACATCGAGGATCCGTATCAGATCATTACCTGACTTCCACCGGAAGGCGGCAGTGGACCGCCCTATAACGGCATGTAGCGGCACACGCCTATGAACACAGGTGCGCAATCCACGACCGAGTTCAGCTTGGAATCTAATTCCCGCCGTTTTTCCGCGGGCGAGCGGCTGAAAATCTCAATTGCGGCGCAGCTTGGCGCTCTCATGGTATTCGTGGTTGGACGAAACTTAAGATGGGAGATTCACGGTTGGGAAAACTGGGAAGCCGCGCAAAGCTTTGGCCACGGGCTTATCTACACGTTCTGGCATCGGGAGATTTGTGCCGCAACGTGGTTTTGGAGAAAGCGCGGCATCGTGGTGATGACCAGCCAGAACTTCGACGGCGAGTACATTGCGCGCATTATCAATCGATACGGCTATGGAGCGGCGCGCGGATCAAGCAGCCGCGGCGCAGGACGCGCCTTGGCGCAAATGGTCCGCTGCTTGAAGAATGGATTGGATGCCGCATTCACGACGGATGGCCCGCGTGGGCCGCGGTTTGTGGCCAAGCAGGGGTCTGTGATTCTGGCTAAAGCTACCGGTGCAGCCATCTTGTGTTTCCATATCGCTCCTCGCCGGGCTTACACTTTCCGCAAGAGCTGGGACCGGTTCCAGATTCCTTGTCCCTTCACTCGATGTGCGTTGTTTATCGCGCCGCCAATCCGCGTGGATCGAGATGCCGGCCCGGACGAGCAAGTTGCAAAGCTTTCGGAAGTTCAAGCGGCCCTCGACCAACTCTGTAGCCAAGGAGCCGCGTGGCAGCGCGGATAGCGGCCAGTTCGTCCTTTCTTTCCGGGTCCTTTTTGTGGGAGTATGTTAACTTCAGGTGAATCGGGGGGCGCTGGCCGGACCGCGACAGCCGCGGAAGCGGCGCCTACCCGGTCGGTACAAAAGCCGGAAATTGGCGCCGTCGCCCAATTAGTCTTCACAAGGAACAAATAGTAATGCAGAGCTCGCCACTCGTCAAAACGCAGACTGGACGGGAACTATTTGACTTGGTCCGCGCGGGTCTGGTCGAAGTGGAAGAGGAACTTTGCCGCCAGAGTGTCTCAAACGTGCGGCCCATCACTGAAATTGGCCAATACCTGCAGCTCAGTGGCGGAAAGAGGCTGCGCCCGGCGCTCGTCTTGATTGCGGCGAAACTGAGCGGCTACGAGGGTCCGTCTGCCGTCCGGATGGGCGCGGCGATGGAGCTTGTCCACGCCGCCACTCTCATCCACGATGACGTCATTGACCAAGCGGAAACCCGTCGGGGACGGCCGTCTACAAATTCCCGGTGGGGCAACCATACGAGCGTACTGGCCGGCGACTGGCTCTATATGCAGGCTTTCCACATTGCTCTTGGCGAGCGTGATTTCAGGATTTTAGACATTTTGATCAGCCTCACAAAGGTGATGGTGGAAGGCGAGCTGCTTCAGCTCAATCAACTGAGGAGAATCGATCTGACCGAGGAAGACTACCTGGACCTCGCCTATCGGAAGACCGCGTGCCTTTTCTCAGCTTGTTTGCGCCTGGGTAGCCTGCTGGGTAACAAGAGTGACGAGATAGAGCCGCACCTTGGCGCTTACGGCGCCCATTTAGGCTTGGCCTTCCAGGTGATTGACGACTTGCTGGACTTTACCTCCTCCGAAAAGACGCTGGGAAAGCCGATTGGAAGCGACCTGCGCGAAGGCAAAGTGACCCTTCCGCTCATTTATCTTCTGGCCCGCTGCACGGCGAGCGAAGCAGAGAAAATTGCCTGCGTGTTGCGCGAAGGCGGGTTCCATTCGGTTCAGTTCACTGAAGTGCTTGACTTGATCGAGCGTTATGACATTCTCCAGGTCGCTCGCGCCAAGGCACAGGACCTGGCGATAACAGCGGAGCAATCATTGGTAGGGATTTCGGAATCTCCTTGTAAGGACGCGCTTCGTTCGCTGGCTGAGTTTATTGCGGAACGGCAATACTGAACGAATGAAGTCGGGCACCGAGACCGAAATCAAGCTGAAGGTCGCCAATCCCGGAAAAGTGAAACGGCGCCTCAAGGCGCTGGGATTCCTCCAATCCGCTCCTCGTGTTTACGAGTGGAATGCGCTTTTTGATTTTCCCGATCGAAGACTCGCCAAGGCGGGGTGCGCGTTGCGCCTGAGGTCGGCCGGCGGCCGGCACTGGCTCACCTTTAAGGGGAAGCCGGATCGTTCTCACAAGTACAAAACTCGCCGTGAATTGGAATGCAGTGTAGAGCAAGGGAAATCGGTTGCAATGATCTTGAGTGAGCTAGGCTTGCGCCCCGTGGTCTTCTACGAAAAACATCGCACCACTTACGCGCCGCCCTCCGGGCGCCACATCGTCGTGGCGTTTGACGAAACCGCTGCCGGCACTTACATTGAGCTTGAAGGGCCGCGCCCGTGGATCCGGAGGGTGGCTTCCCAGCTTGGCTTTAGCAAAGATGATTACGTGACTTCGAGCTATTTAACCCTGCTCAGTGAGGCTGGTGTGGACATTTATAAAATGAAGCGTCGGCCCTTGCCATGAGCATGCTATAATAAGCAGTAATCGGTGGTCCGGGCAGCATCAGTTTCGGACCTGGAGGCGCGCCTATGGACGGGCTATTTGAGCCAACTCATCTAATCTTCATCCTGGTGATCGTTTTGATCATCTTCGGACCTGGCAAGCTACCCGAGCTAGGGAAGGGGCTCGGCAAAGGCATTCGCGAATTCAAGGATGCGCTCAAGGGTGGCTTGAGCAAGGAAAGCGACAAGCCGGCTGAGCAGAATAAAGGATAATGAGGGCGCTTGGTGGCACGCTCACTGCTCAGTGGTTAAGCCTGTGCCTCGACAGTCTGATTGCCTGATATAATTCCAGAGGCCAACCAATTTGTGCATATCTGAAAAACTGTCGTGATGGCCTCATAATTTCGGTTGGCGCTGCTTTACCATAATCTTTTCGTCCGTTTGAGGAAGATGGTTTAGGCCACCTGTGGCCTGCCTGGCAACTGGCAGCGTTAGGGGTTCTTTTCAGCCTTTGGAGCATCAAAGCGCAATAGGCTGTTTGCTTCCACCGGAAGTCTTATAGTAGAATTCAAGAGCCTTGCGCATTATGCCGCTGGGCCTGGAGGATTTATGTTGGATGGATTGTTTGAGCCCAGCCACATGATTTTTGTTCTTGCAATTGTCTTGATCATCTTTGGTCCTGGCAAGTTGCCTGAATTGGGTAAAGGGCTCGGTAAAGGGATTCGCGAGTTTAAGGATGCCGTCAAGGGTGGTTTCGGCGGCAGCGATACCACAAAAAGTGTTGGACCTAAGAACCCCTAGTTCATTCCTGGCTACGGCCTCAGTTCGTCATCGGGCATGGACCCTTCATCTCAGGACCTCTGGAATGTACCTGGAGGTCTTCCATTCCTCGGTAGCTCAATGGTAGAGCATTCGGCTGTTAACCGAAGGGTTGCAGGTTCGAGTCCTGCCCGAGGAGCCATTATTTTCAATGAGTTGGCGTGAGAGCGATTTTCTTACCGGGAATTTGGTGTACCTCACCCTCAAAATTTGGTGCTTTTCCACGTTCAGGATTCTGTGAGGATCAGAAATTGATCTACCGTTAGTCCGGCGTGCCGAATGAGGGCGCGCAATGTGCCGATAGAAAGTTCTTTGTGTTGCGGAATGGAGAGATTGGCACGGGAGCCGGGCTTCGTCATAATCACGTGGCTCCCTACCTGCCCGGCAACTTGCCACCCGGCCTTCTCGAAAGCCTTCACAACTTCCTTGCCGGAAATGTTGGCAAGCCGGGCCACCTGGATTAGACAGAGACGAGAATCTCGGGTTGGTTGGCTCTCGAAGATTCGGATAGGGCTTTCTGGTCTTCAGCCCAAAGCCAGCCGGAAATAGCTTCCTTGATGTTGCTGAGCGCTTCTTGCTCGTCCTTGCCCTGAGAGACGCAGCCGGGAAGAGCTGGGCACTCGGCCACAACCCATCCATCCTCGGCCCTGGTAAGCGTCACGTGAAACACCATGCCTATATACTACCTATTGTTACTGCTTGCTATCAAGCGCTATTGCGGCGGGCCTGTTGACGCGAGCTTGACCGCGTACTCGGCAAAGATCGTAGACCGATGACCAAAGCGAATAGCTCTCCAAGTATTCGTCAGCCACTTCGCGGAGGGGCCGGATGAATTCCTCGCGGGCATCTTCGATGCTGTTAATCCCCAGTTCCAACTGGCGCTTGCGTTTTTGCTCTGCCAGCTTCGCAGCTGTCTTCGAGGGTGATTTCGTCGACTCCTGAATTCGTCTACCGGCAAATGTGAAGTCGTACCACCAAACATTTCCTCGTTTGTGAACCGACATACTCTTCCTCACTTCTTGCTCTGTTTTTTCCTCCGAATTAGGTCCGGAGGAAGTTCGTCACCCTCGACAGGAGGATTACCCTTGCCCACACGGCTGAGAATGCGGTTGACCTTAGTTGAATTCGCTCGGCGTGCACGCTCCTCAAAATATTCTTCGGTCCGCATGGCAGAGACCTTTTCCGCAAGCGCAAGGGTAATGAGCTGGTTCAACGCTACGCCTTCGGATTCGGCCGCTTTACGCGCTTCGGCCAATAGCGTGGGCGGTACTCGCAGCGCAAAATTGCTTCGCCTCATTGATTCGCTTCCTCCTCGTCATCACGCACCAGTTGGCGGACGGCCTCGACGGGCAGCAATACTGAACACCCGAAATGACCCGCAACGCTTCGAAAATGCCGTTCATTGAATGTAATTATCGCATCGGCCCTTCCGTTGATCGCGGTCTCCAAAACCATCTCGTCGTTCGGATCGGGCAGCATCGGACGCAGGCGGACCGCCAGCTCAACTCTTTCGCATACCAAAACCAATTCGTCGAGAACCGCAGATACGTCTTCTCGAGTCGCTCCGGAAGCAGCTAAATGCTCCGTGCGGGTGAGAACGGACTCGTATTCCAGCATCAGCGGCACCGACAACAGCAACTGAAACCGGCGAGCTCGCGCCGCCTCCAACAGCCACCGAGATGCGCCTGCATCGCTTCGAAATGCTGCGATGAGCACATCCGTGTCCACAACGTACGCCCTCATACTACGATTTATGATATTGCATGCAATATGCTAATTCAAGTATCCTTCGCAGGTGCCGGGTTTCGAGCGCGGTCCGAAGGGCGGAAGCCGTTTTGTATTCTCTCGATTCAGGCATGAGCGCTAGCGAGTACTCGAAATTCGCGACGGAGCAGTGGGGGCAGGTCTTCGCGCTCTAATTGATCGCGGCGTACCAGCCCGCGCGCCAGGGCCTCCCGAACGGCCTGCCGAAGGAGCGTTGTGTCCGTGCGCTGTTCCCCCGCGAGATCAATCATGGTGCGCAGCGCAGTCGTGCAGCGCACTCCGGGAATTTCTTGCGTGTCCTCAACCGGTATATACGCACGGTGCAGGACGATCATGAGGGTGCTGGTGCCACGGCAAGAAATGACGGGTGCAGACCGGCAATGGGCCGGGCGGTGCCGGGCGGCCACGTGGTACGCTTCACGAAAGGCAGCCACGTCCTGAAGCTCAAGGCGGGGGAATATGTTCGCGTGGTCGATTCCGATCGCCGCATAAATCTCGTGACAGTCAAGAGGGCCAACGCCAAGACAGTGACTTACGATCCCCGCCGGCTGCAAGGGGTGACCGTATACCAGGAGGTCGAGCGCAGTATTTCAGTTGGCGACCACATCCAGTTCACGGCCCCTTATCGGGACAAACGGATTGCCAGTCGAGACCTCGGCGGAATCAAGGAGCTTCGATCCAACAGAATGCTCTCGATCCAACTCGATTCGAGCCGAACGGTGGAATTCTCAATGCGAAAGCATCCGCATCTTGATTACGGCTACGCAGTCACCAGCCACAGCAGCCAGGGCCTAACGGCGGACCGTGTCCTGGTGAACGTTGATACGCGCCAAGCCCACAAGAAGCTTTTGAACAGCCGCTTCGCGTACGTCTCAATCTCCCGCGCCCGCTACGAAGCCAAGATTTGCACCGACAACTCACGAGGCGTGGGAATTGAGCTAACCCGCAAAATCTCAAAGCGCGCCGCCATGGAACACCATCAAGAGCAGGTTCAGACCCAGCCCAGACAACCTGCCCATCAGCAGTCACACGACTTCGGGTATGCCCTCTAGCCATCCCACTTCTTCAGGCGACCAGTTGTTTGGAAGCTGCACCCTGTTGACAATCGCAACAATCTACCCTACGTGGCGTCCATTTGAACCCCGGTATAGGCTGGAAGCAGGCGTGTTTTGATGGTTTTCAGTGTCAGGTTTGCCGATCATTGTCCTCTGCGCACGAGGTCCTTCTCTAACCACAGCCAAATGCCATCCTAGTGGACTAAGCGGTTTTGGGAGGGTGAAAGACATCAAGGTGCTCTGGCATCGACATTTTCCTTCTGGCGCTCCGGCAGCCCACGAAAAGCTTAAACTCCTTGCATCCCTTAAACAGTAGTCCCCTGTTGCTAAACACCGACCGTGTGATTGTGTCTTTCAGCTGTGGATTCCGTGAGAGCTTATTCTTCAAGCCATTACTCACCAAGAAGTACCCGATCCATGAGATGAGATACTTGTTTCTTTCTTCCTCGCCGCATAATGAACTGACGTAGGATTCAAGATGATCGATTATGAGCTTTCGATGAAGTGTACCGAAGCGGCTCGAAAGAATCGCCTCAAGAATCGCCACAATCTTTGGAAAAGCCTTCGGGCGGAGCGTCCCTAGCATGAGCAGCATGCTGATTACTTTTTGGAGGTTGAATTTTCCCACAGTGACCCGAAGCTTTCCCCCTTTTGTCACGAGGTCCGCTAAGAATCGGTCGATGACCCCGCTACCCGGACAGGCTTTGTCAATTCGAAGCACCGACAGATATAATTCCCTAAAATCCTTCCAGTTATATTGGTTTTTCCTCTTTGGGTTTGCGGCGTGATACATAGAAACCCACTCGCGGAACAATCCGTCAGGAAGGGCCGAGATCGTACTCTTCTCATCGCTCAGCTCTAGGTTGTACTCTTTTAGGGAAGCTTAGAGTAGCTTCACCGCCGACTTGGCGGCCTCTTCAGATTTTGTGAGAATGCGATAGTCGTCCTTAAACCGAACCACCTCGCAGTCGATCTTTTTCCTGGCTAGCCGCGTGGAGAACAGCCGGTCCGCGGCCGAGGCAACAATCTCCGCTATCATGTCTGAAACTACAGGTCCAATTGGAACCCCGTTTGTGCACCCGTCGTTGGCATTCTGGAACAGTCTGTCCAGCCGGTTACCCAGAAACCTGGGGTTGTTCCGGTTCGCAGGTCTCCGTACGTAGTCCTTACCATGAATTGCCCACGCGATACTGTGAGTGTGGATCGACGGATAGAAATTCTTAATGTCGGTCCTGACAATGTGAGTATAGCTGTACTAAGCGGCTGTCACGTCTCCCTCCATTTGGCCGACGTATTCGTAAATCATCCAACCACTTCGTAAATAGCCGATCCGGGCAGGAGATTTAGCGTCAATTGGAATTGGAAAGCCGTAGGAGCAAACTTGGCTATCAGAGGGGAACATCGCTCGAACGACCGTGCTCCAATTTGTAGAGAGATGGTAAGCAATGTCATTGTGTATCTTGGGGTGAATAACACCAAAGGTCCTGTCTGTGAGAGCCGTCTTCGGAAAATGAACATTCACGCACTGGGTCCGGTCTGGAGAAAATTTTCCGTTCTTTGTTACCACAAAGAGCAACTTTGGTTTGGTCGGTCTTCTTGCTACGCGGAAACACGGCGGCAGGACGTAGTTTTCAGGAAAGTAGCCAAACTCGACAAGCCAGTGATATATGTCGGTTTTCCGAAGGGATTTGGCGAGTTTACGGATCCCCTCGCGATGTTTGAGTAGTGGGCTTGTCATTATGGTTAGGCAGGCACGACTGTGTGCCGACTGTTTTGCGGTGGTCGAGGCTTGTACCCGAAAATGACTGTCTCCAGACGGGTGCCGACACCGCCGCTTCTCCCGGGCCTTCCTGATGCTTAGTGCTCACCCGAGAAGCAGTTTCCGGGTTTGCGCGGTTATCCGCCCGACCTCATATACGCGCGCTAGCCGGCGAACAAGGTGATCTTCCCCGACGTTTGGATTCTTGCTCAAGATTGCTTCCCGGACTGCCTTGATTTCCAGGGGAGGGATCTCTTCGAGTTTTCGGGGGCCGCGTTGCCGAACAACTGCTTCGGGTGTCCCGGTGATTCGAACGATTTGGTTTATTTGGCCACCCCTTCGGCGCTCGTCGCTCTGCTCTAAGCGTCCTGATCTGACTGCGCGATACATGGCGCGATTCATCAGGCGGACAATCTGGCTGCCGAGGCGGGCATTGCCTGCGGCTCTGTTGTAAAGCAAATATGCTCGATGGCAAATCATCGGTCCCTCGACCGTCACGATATCGATCAGGCCCTCCATCAATTCAGGAAGCGATACCAAATTAGGATCAGGAGCGGCGTCGGGAACCCAAGGCACATACGGAGCCAGCACAACAGGGAGGTCTCCGTGCGAGTCCGATCCGAAGAGCGGCCGCTGGCTCTCACCGGGAGCCTGGTCGATAACTTCGACTTCCGAGTCAAGGTCCGCGCCATTCGCAGCAGACTCGTCGGCGATCGATGATAACGATACCTCGTCGTCAAATTTGCCTTGTTGCGAATCGCCATTTCGCGGTTGGTCCGGCGGCTTGCAAGACGGCTCGTCCACAGCGATCTGTGCGTCAGCCGCATTCGCATGGATTCCTCGATCTCGAAGACGCCGCCACAGAGGGTCGAGTGCTGAATCCGGGGACCGGTAGAACACGCTGCCTCTTATCCGCCAAAATTCTAGTCCGCACCTTTCGAGCATTCGCTGGCGATCCATGTCCGCATCCCACTGCTCGATGCCGTGCCACTCATCCCCGTCGCACTCCACTGCCAGCCGCCCTTGCATACCTTCTACCAGCAAGTCGATAAACTTGCCAGCGATTGAGTACTGCGGGATTACGCGAAAACCACGATCAACAATTCGAAGGAAAACGTCAACTTCAAACCAGCTATCAAACGGCAGTGATGGTCGAGAATCCGCCCGGCCCGCCTGCAGCGCTCGTTCACGGAGATGGCTGACGTCGACGTTTCCAACAGTCTCGTGCTTAACCGTCGGATTGAGGCAATACTCAAGCAACTGACGCCTGAAGCAATGTACACTGAGATCCTCCACGGTCACGCTATGAAACAGCCACATCTGGTCACAAGCCCTGCTTGCAGCCACGTTGAACCTTCGCTTATCAGGCTCCTTTGAAAGCACACCGACATGCCGGCCGTCGTTTGTTGCGGCAACCATCGACAGAAAAATTATATCTCGCTCGTCACCCTGGAATGCGTAGGCGTTACCGCCCGCTAAACGGCGTTTCTGCATCTCCTGTGCGCCGATTCGATCCAACAGCAAATCACGAATCAGATTCCACTGTGCGCTGCCCTGGAGGGAAATGACCCCAAAGGTCTTTCCCTCGTAGGCCGGATCAGCAATACAGTGGACAATTTGATCCAGAATGGCCTCAGCCTCTGGTCTATTTACGATTCGGTCGCCGGTGCCTTTCGCGTATCCATCCCGTACGTGCCGCGTAATGACCGGCACCAAGCGGCCCAACCCATATTGCCTCAGCGGAATGAGCGGCTCGGCTTGGTAACACAAATTGTTCGAGAACTGGATGATTTCGGGCATGCACCGGAAATGCTCCCTGAGCCGAATTCTGGCCGAGAAACGAATTTGCGCCTGATTGAAGAAACTGTCGTCAACACCGAGGGCATCCCAATGTGGCACGTCCCTGATGTACCGTTGTCGCAGGCTGTCTACCGCTTCCCGATCCAGGCCTACCGACTCGGGGCTGATCTGTTGGTCGTCACCGACGACCACAATTTTCCTCGCGATATAAGAGAGAAATAGCGCTTCTGGGCCAGACTGGCTGGCCTCGTCGATTATGGCCACATCGAACATATTGGGCCGGGGCTTCGTGGTCTCGGCAATACGAAAAATGGGCATGACCCAAGCCGGGATCGCTTCGCGGCAGTACTCCAGGTGGTAGCGCGCTTCCTTCCGATGCTGCGTTGCGTATTTTCCCGTCCCTTTTCCGATCTTCTTGACAGCTAATTTCCAGGCCATCAGATGTTCCCGCTGTTCGGGTTTCAGACGCGCCAGAACGTACTCCCATGCCTTGCAGGCGGCAAGCTCGCCAAGGTCATGACGTATTCTTTCCTGGGCGATGTCGATCTTTTGGAGGACTGCTCTTTCTCTGCCGGGATCCGACCGGAGGCGAAGCCAAGCGTCGGCTCGCGCCCAGTTCCATGCGGACTCAAAACGTGCCAGCCGCTTGTCCCAGGTGTTGTCGAGGGGGTTAGACCCAATCCGTTCTCCAAGATTGCACGTGCCAAGCCGCTCGTTGAGAAACTGATGCCGTTGAGCGCGCGTCCAAAGTCTCCAGGCATTGACGAGCTGCTCAAATGCGCGCGAGTGCCGAGATAGGTCACGGGCTTCTATGGCAGCGCTCAACTCGCTGATCACCGGGTGGGTGCCAGATCCTCGTTGAAGCGAACCCAGCTGTTTCTGGATCCTAGCGAACCCTTGCCGAAGGTCGCTGAGTTCATCCTCAAGCGTTGCGATTTTCAGAAGACCAAGAATTTTGGAGATCGCCTGCCTATCGGATAAATCTACGACAGAGAGACCACGAGCCCGGCTCAGTCCGGCTCGCAAATCAGGAACCAATTGGCGCAATCGCAAGATCTCCGCGAGCACATCCGCGCGCCGCTCGTGCTCTCGAAAACTTAGCAGGACAGGGGCGGGCACCGCTTGGACGTATGGCGCCCACTGCTGGTCGACGTACTCAATCGCCTTCGTCACTTCAATGAAATCCAAAAGATCGCCGATAGCGGTCGAGGAATCGCACGGCCGTCCGTCGACCCTCACCTCATCTACCAAGTACAATGCGGCCCTCACCCGTTTGGGCGCAAACGGGTTGTATTTCACTGCGGAGCTGACACCCTTCCCTGACCCCAGGCGTGCCTGGAGCGTCTCAGCGTCAGCCCTTACGTTGGCCAGGTCTCGCTGCTCCAAACCAGAGAGCTTCATCTCCGAAACTTTAGAGATGCGGCTTGCCACAGTCTTTACCTTGTTCATCGTGATCGTGCGGAGCTGGTCCCAGGTGTGGTGTTTACCGAGGACAACGTCACGCACGGCAGTGCCTATCCAAGCTTCCGGCCTCTGCGCAAATGAGTCGAGTGCGGTGCACAGGTCTCGCAAGGCCACGGCCAGTTCTTCTCTCGTTGCGCGGTCCAGATCAGCGAGCGATCCCAAGATGGGCCTATCCTGCTCCTCTACAGATTGGATCCTTGCGACGATTTCTTTTTCTTTCAGAACTAGATCATTGAACAGTTGCGGCTCCAATAGAGAACTCAACTCCGGAAGCCCTGCTGTGACATCGCTGTCCGCGCCGCTACCGAACTCTCGCGCTAATGAGAGCAATTCCAGCGCCTCGCTGTTGGTTAAGGGAGGCGGACCGTCAAAATGACCGGCTCCGGTCACCCACTCAAATTCGGCCGCCTCTTCTGCCAGTCTTTCTGCCAAAGCTTGCGGACTTCCCCGGTATCCACCATAGCCGAGGTCAACAGATTCGGTTTCGCCGGCGCGGATTTGTTTCAGACTTGTCTGGGCTTCGGCCAGTTCGCGCCGCGAGTGATCCAGGCCAGATTGTAGTTTGTGGATGTGTGCGCGGCTTGTACCTGTGTCCCACGTGTTCAAGCGATTCAAAATGCCTTGGACAGACTCCTCAAGCTCGCTCAGCGCTGCGGTGTCGTCTCCCATGAGAAATACACAAAGCGGAGAAAGATCCGCAGGGAAATAATTCTTCAAGACGCGCAGTGCGCGGGCAGTATGGCTGGTGACCAACAGCTTCTGACCTGTCGCGAGCAGATGGCAGATTAGGTTCGTAATCGTGTGTGATTTACCCGTGCCCGGCGGCCCTTGCACTAACACACCCTGGCGACCCTGGAGCTTGCGGGCGATTTGCAGTTGTGCCTCATTCGCAAGGAGAGGAAAATACAGTTCCTCCGGGACTGAATCCTCCCCGAGAGCGTCGCCACTTTCTCCAGAAGCCGTGTCGTCGCTTATGCTAACTAGACTCTCTACTCCGAGAGGAACTAGCCCGCCGGATCTGAGTTGACTTGCAATTTCATCAAAGACCCGAACCAAATTTCCCTCTGTGCGCTTGCGAACGATCAACGCCGGGGCAAGAGTCATAGACGGACGCGTAAGCTCGCCGGTACCATTGGACGGCTCCAGGGCAAGGCTTAGGACATTCTCTGGGGTAAGTTGTTGAAAATACGCATTGAGGGAGTTGACCAACTCAGGCCTGGACCAGATCTCGTCACCAATTCCCGATAGCTGCTGTTGGATTTGGTTCTGGACCTCAGGCAAGGGACGGTCTTGAGGCTCAAGCATATCTTGCTCAAGCGTAAGACGGGCTCCAGCCGCGGCGGGTGTCACTGAAATTACTGCGGTCTTGGAGTCGAATTCGACTGTGGCCTGGGAGACGACGACGTGACGGCGGACGTTCGGGCCATGGGCCGGCTTCCATGCGAGAAGGCCCGTTCCAACCACCACCTCGTATGCTTCTCCCAGCCGGTCCTGCATCTGGTAGGCGGCAAATAGTTGGTTGTAGCTCGACTGGATCGCTTCCAACCGACGATCTTCCAGAGCCCACGGCCACCACAGGTTTTCAACGTAAAGCTCCCACTGTCGGGTGATGGTCGGACATTCTTCCAATCTCCGAATAACCGTCTGCCGCTCGACTTGGGCCCCGGAAGCACCAGCGCCGAGATCTTCAACGATGCTCTCCTTGAGCGCAGGGGCGTCTAGCGAAGAATCAGCGAGATCACGCCGACTTAACCAGGGAGCTAAAGTGGGCGGTGGGTTTGGCGGCGCCTTCCGGTGCGGGCGCTCTATTCTGATCCAATCCTCGTAAGCACTCTCGCGTCCGAGGTCCCACGCGGCGCAATAGCACTCTTTTTCTCGCGGAATCTCACCCCACCAAATGACTTGCTCGTATTCGTCGCAGTTCCGCTTGACCTCACTCCGTAGCTCGGTCAGTTCCTTGAGATAAATGAATAGACGAGTAGCTCTGTCGCGGATCAAGCCTTCGAGGCCTGTTTCCCCGGACAGCGACGTGGTCATGGCAGCGCCCCTCCGTTACCATATATTCAACTTGAGATGCTCCGCCGAGTCAATAGCAGAGCGGGTTAGAAATTTATGAGGAAGACCACCGGTTAAAAGGAATGCACCACCAGGAATTCAGAGGTTGGCAACTATCGGCCGCTTGCGCACCGACTGTAGGGATTTTTGTAGGGACTTTGCCGCACGAGGCAAGCCGGCCTCAACAAACCGGAAACTCTCGGCGAAAGCACAAAGACGGTTGCACCATTTTGCAGCAAAAAAGTGTAGGGGTTTTTGTAGGAGTGCTCTTTCAAAATGAGTGCAAAAAACGATCAACGGCCCGCAAGGCTGCGATCACGACGGCCCGATTAAGTTCTCAAGGTCGGGTAACATGTCGCAATCCTGCGGCTCGCTCAAAGTATTGATGGTATTAGTGTTAACCGAATGGTTGAAGGTTCGGGTCCTGCCCGAGGAGCCATTTCTTTTCAGGAGCTTAGAAACCTACTGACACCAATTTTGCCTCGGTTCTTGCAGGCTATGTACGGGATTTTGGAAGGGCTCTCCTTCTATAGCCGTAGAAACCGGTACAATTGGTAGGCACGGCTGCGCTTGCTCCGCTTCTTCCTTGTTTGCCGTGGCTCGCTGTTTCTGTAAGAGGGCCTCGAGAGCTTCCCGCTTGGGCTGCATTCGGATGTGGCTATACAGGCTACGGAAAAGCTCGACGACGCCGCGAACGTGGCGCCGGCATCTTGCCGGCCTCCGTTGAATTGAAGGGAGTTGCCGGCTGGAAGCCGGCGCTACGTCAACTCCCGAAAGAGTTTTTCCGCAGCCTGTATAGTGCCTCAGCGTCCGGCGGGATACATGGCCGGCTATGTCCATCATCATTTCGTTACCTGCGCCGCTTTCCGCCAATTCAGTGATCAGCGTATGGCGCGTAAGGACGCCACTATCGCTTGCGCATCGGGATAAAAGCGGAACGCGGCTTGACGCGCGGCTTGTAATCAACGAGCTCGTCGACCGGACGCTTGGCCGCCCAGGCGATGCCGCGAAGCAGCATATTCTGAATCACCGGGTTGGAGAAATTCTCGTAGGCGTGCCCCTGCATCCAGACAAACGCCCGGGCCGGCCGGCCACCGTCAAGCGCGTGCTCATACGTCCAGATTTGAGGAACCACCTGTCCCACCCCGCCGCCCCGCCGGGCAGACGGAGTGTTTGGAATCTTCACGGTCGCCAGAACGTGAATCTTGGGATCGGTCGCCCACGTCATGCGGTAGAAAGCTTCATCATCAGTTGAGAACCTGTTGGGGAAACCTTCCATGATTGGAGAAGATCGGTCCACTGCGTCGTAGGTGAGGCGCGCGAGGAGAGTATAATTGACCTGGCCGTGTTTTTTGCCGCCGCCGACGAACTCGGCCATATCTTCGGGGTCGGGTCCGCAGAGCGAATCGTGGATACTCACTAAGCCGCCACCGCGCTTGACGTAGGCCAGGAATGCTGCATGTTCCTTCGGAGTCATAAAACCGGCATCGCCCTTATAGATCACAACGACGTCCGTGTAGGCCAGATCCTCCGCCGACGGCGCCTGCAGCGCGCCGTTGACCACCGCGCCGTGCGCCGTAAGAAACTTGCTCCAATCGGCCAGGAACTGTGGATAATCGTGCTCACCCGGCCCATGCGACTTCAAACCTGCAAAGATAAAAATGTGCATACCATTCGGATTCTGAGCTTCCGCTGGAGGCGGTTGGTACATGCAACAATTATCCGGCGACGCCGCGCTGTATGGAAGTAGATGGCCTTCGGATGCCGGAACCGCCTGCGCAAACATGAGGGCCGCACCCGGGAAGAGCGCCGCGGCCGCCAAAAGCGAAAGCGTGTTGCGCCTAGATCGATTCATTGGACTAAGGAAGCCGGAATGAATCTCGAGTTCCGCCCCAGCAATTCAGCGGGGCAGCGCAAAAACATACAGGGTATCGCCGGCTCCGGCGACCACATATTGGCGCCCGCCGAGCATGTACGTTTCGGGGCCATTGCTGAGCGAAGTCCGCATTGGGAAATGCCACAAAATCCTCCCATTCCCGGCATTATAAGCGATCAAGTTTCCGTTGTAGTCGCCCGTGAACAAGAGATGGCCAGCCGTAGTCAGAGTTCCCGGGAAGGCCAGCCACGCGCCCACACTATCCGCAGTTGTATAGGGGTGACGCCACCGGATATCGCCTGTCTTGATGTCAATCGCTTCCAGCACATGCTGGGCCCACAAGGTGCGACCTTCACCTCCGTATCCTTCGGGCCTGTTGCCCGCGTCTGTCAGATAAAAAATGCTATAGCCGATTGTAGCGTTCACGTAGAACAGGCCTGTCTGCGGGCTGTAACTTGGAGGCATCCAATTCGTCGCGCCTCCTGCAGACATCGCCAGCAGCGATCCGTTAATTGTCGGCTGTCGCGTCGAGTTGGGTATGGGCGTCCCATTCGCCTCCACTCCTTTGGACCAATCGAGAGGAACAAAAGGCTTGGAGAGGATGTTCTTCCCGTCCGTTCGATCCAATACAAAGAAATAGCCGTTGCGTGCGGCTTGCGCGAGCAGTTTTCGTGGCTTTCCATCAATCGTCGCATCAATCAAGACAGGCGTTTCCGTCTCGTCCCAATCGTGGGTATCGTGCGGAGATCCCTGGAAGTACCAAACCATCTTCCCAGTATCCGGATTCAGAGCAACAATCGTGCAGGTCCACAAATCGGCGCCTGCCCGGCTCTGCCCCGCCATCACCGGGTTTGGATTGCCCGTGCCCCAGTACAGAAGATTGAGCTGCTTATCGTAGGTACCGGGCAACCAAGGCATACCACCGCCATGCTCCATGGCAGAGTTGTTCGGCCACGTTTCAGACCCTGGCTCACCGGGTCTGGGCTCGGTGTACCAAATCCATTGCAGATCGCCCGTGACCGGGTCGCGAGACTCAAGATAGCCCGGGACGTCCATGGCGTCGCCGCCGACGCCGAGGATGACGTGGTCTCCGACAACCATCGGCGCCGTCGTCGTAAAATACTGCATCTTCACGTCGGCCACTTTCTTTCGCCAACGTTCTTTGCCCGTTTTGGCATCGAGAGAGATGATCCAGTCATCGGTCGACATGAAATAGAGCCAATCGCCGTACATGCCGACACCCCGGTTCATGGGATGACCGCCGTGCGCCACCCAGTCGTAATGCCACAGCTCGCGCCCCGTGCGCGCGTCTACCGCATAGACGTGATTGGGGACCGTGAAGTAGAGAACTCCGGCGACCATCAACGGCGTTGATTTGATAACCGGCGGCGCTCCGCGAATGCCGGCCGGAACCACGCTGCGAAACGTCCAAACCACTTTCAAAGAATGGACGTTGGGCGCTCGGATCTGCGCCAATGGACTGAAGCGCCGGCCTGAGTAATCCCCGTTGTAAGTCGGCCATGTCCTCGACGGCGCGTTTTGAAGGAGCACTTGCGGTTGTAGCATTTGCGCGCCCGATCGAGCCGGCAGCAGGACCAGCGAAAGGAAGAAGGCTGAGAAAATGCGAGAGTCCTTCATTTCAAACTCACCAGATACGCCGTGAGGTTGTGCATTTCCGCATCGGTGTATTTCCCAAGCATTTCGCGATGGAAAGCCAGCCTGTCATCCGCGTCCAAGCAAACCTTGACGCCGCTGCTCATGGCGATCGAATGATACTGCCCGTGCGCGCCCCGGAACACGACGTTGAAGTCGTCGAGATGAATGAGCCTGCCGGCTATTTTTGTGCCGTCAGGCAAGGTCACCGTGACCTTCCGATCTTGAATTCGGGGATAGAGCAAATCCTGCTGGATTTCGACCGGAGAAAGCTTCGATCCGACGTGCGCCAGATCGCCCCTGACGGAGTGGCAGGTGTTGCACCTGCCTGCGCCGTCAAAAAACCGTTCTCCAGCCTGCGGATTGCCAGTCACGATATGGAGGACCTTATAGGTGCCCCTGTTCGCTTCGAGCTCAACCTGCTCGTGGAGAAATTCCGCGACATCGTATCGCTGCTCTTTCGTCAAGGAGGCGAAAGCAGGCATCCCGTGTCCCGGCCGGCCATGCTGGATCACCAACCCGATCTTCTCGCCCGCGTTATCGTCCAGGACGATTTCGGACGTCAGCAGGTCCGGCGCCTCCGCGCCGCGTGCATCGGGCCCGTGGCAGAAGCTACAGTTTCGCGCGAAAATCCTGGAGCCTGCGGCGGCGGCCTTTGGATTCGGGAGAGTCCCCAATCCAAGAAACCTTCGGGTGGAGAGAGCCCTTCCGCTTTCCTTCAATTGGGCTGGCGTCTGTGCTGCGCCGCGCGAGCCTGCCGCGGCGCCTTGCCCGCCGAAGAGCAAGGTGTAGACGGCAAGAAATGTCACTGCTGCGAGCAGCCCGGCTGCGGCAAAGAACGCATGCCGTCTAAGAGAGTGCATCACTAAAGTCTGTTCCTCCGAATTGTCCTGTGAACTCATTCGGGGCTAAGCCAAATTGCGCCCTACGGAACGTGAGCAACACGCCATTCGAATTCACGGCGGAGCGAGGCTGGGAAAAAATGAGCGGCCTCTCGCAAAGGCGCTAAGCCGCAAAGGGAGCGCAAAGTCTGACCCGGTCACTGCTGCGAGCAGCCCGGTTGCGCCAAAGAACGCATGCCGTCTAGGAGAACGCATCGCTAGAGCCTGTTCCTCCGAATTGTCCTGTGAACTCATTCCGGGCTAAGCCAAATTGCGCGCTATGGAACGTGAGCAACACGCCATTCGAATTCACGGCGGAGCGGAGCCGGGAAAAAATCAACGGCCTCTCGCAAAGGCGCTAAGCCGCAAAGGGAGCGCAAAGCCTGACCCGTTTAGTTTCTTTGCGGAGCCCGAAGCATTGAGCGCCGTGCCTGAGATTTTTCGACTGCCGGACGGATTTTTCACACCTTCAGCTTATCTGGCTGTCCAACCGCCGTCGATCAGAATATCAGTTCCTGTAATGAATCCAGCCGATTCTGAGCAGAGATAACAGGCCAACGCACCGACTTCCTGGACTTTGCCCCACCGCCCGATTGGGAGGCTGGCTAGAAACTGCGCGTTCGCCTGGGGGTTGTTTATCACAACCGTATTCATTTCCGTTGCGAAAGGTCCAGGACTGATGCCATTCACGGTAATTCCTTCGGGAGCCAGCTCCAAAGCGAGGGCTCGCGTTAAGCCGAGAAGCCCCGCCTTGGCGGACGAGTAGGCAGTCCGCCCCGCCAGCGAGACATGGCTCATAATCGAGGTCATGTTCAAAATGCGCCCGTATCCTGAGCCGATCATTCCCGGCACAAACGCGCGGCACATCAGAAATGTGGATAGCAGGCTCGAGTCAACAACGCTACGGAATTCTTCAACCGAAAAGTCAACGAGGTTTTTGCGGAGATTCGTTCCCGCATTGTTGATCAAAATTTGGGGATGGCCAAACCGCTCGGTTACGGTGCTGGCCAGCGTGGATACTTGCTCTTCCTGCGTAACGTCCGTCAGGAAGAACTCGGCCATGCCTCCACGCGTCGTAATATCATCACACACAGCCTGCAGACGCTTTGCGTCCCGCGCCACAAGGAGGACACGGGCGCCGGCCTCGGAAAGCGCCTTCGCCATTGCCTCTCCTAATCCGCGACTTCCGCCCGTAATAACCGCGGTTTTGCCGCTCAGCTCAATCTTCATTCCCCGGTCCTCCTTGGCCGTCGGCAAGACTCACGCCCCGGCGCGGCTCGTAGCTGACCAAAGCAGGCTCAATGCGGTCATTCGCGCCGAGCAGCCTCGATTAAGAAAGCGCAGCAGCCGAGGCAATGGCTCCAGTAGCGGCAATTTGCTTGGTAAACTCACGCCTTTCCATTCTGAACCTCCTCTCGGGCTCCATACCGAGACGGTCATACTACCACTGTGGCAGCGGCTTTCAAGTGCGATTTTCATAGGGCACCAGCGGGCCGGTGGAGGACGCGTCGCGGGATTGCCTCAAGCCGTACCCTGAAAAGTGGTTGGGTGACCTCTCATCCGGCACCTGCGCGCCGCCCTCTCCCCCCAAAGAGAGAAAGGCCGCAGACCGAAAAGCGCGGTCTGCGCTACGAAGCTGGGGGGTTCGCGCAGGCCAGGCCACCTGCCACTCATCCTTGCTGGGCGATCCAGTCGATTACCTGCTTCTGCCGGTCCACTGTGAACCGGTTAAAATCGAGCGGGGTTTCGAATTGCAGCGCCTGATCACGGCTCAGAAGGTGGTAAACCTTCCGCGCCTCTTCGACTTCACTCCGCACCGCCTCAACATGGGCGTACCGATCGAGAGTAGGCACGACCAGCAGTGCGGGCCGCGGCGCCACCAGCGCCAGCACTCGGTCGTAATCGAAAGGCAGACGCGATTCTTCTCCGGCAAAAAAACCGAGCCGGGGCAACAACCCATGCAGAAGTGAATAATGGCCGACACCCTCCGTACCATCTCCGGGAGCGGTGTGTTGCAAGGGATCGAATCCACAGACTGACGCCACCGCTTTCACCCGTTCGTCCAAGGCCGCTGTCACTAATCCCACCTTGCCTCCCAGCGCGTAGCCGATCAAATAAATGCGGGCGTGGTCGATGCAATCTAAATCGCATAGGGCGTCGATGGCTCCCCGCGTGTCACAAACCATCTTGCCCATCAACGACCAATGAGGATGCTGCTGGTAGAAGTCGTGGAAATCAGGTCCGCGAGTGCCGAAAGCCAGTTGGTCAAATGCCAGGACAGCAAAACCCTTGCGGGTGAGATCATCAAACGCCGCATGCACCCACTGTGAATACCCCTGGGCGTAAGCATAGGCGTGGAGCCAGATGACCACGGGCATAGGGCCCGGCTTCTGCTTCCCGTCCGGGCCGAGCGGATAGTAGAGGTCAGCACGCAGGCCATCCCCATAGGGAACGACGGCGGATCCTGCATTCGGGAGCTTCAACGGGCGGCGGAATAGCAGAACCAGAGGCTGATCTTTCGGATGAACCCAATAAACGGTCTCAGAGGCGGGCAGCTTGTGCACTCCGGCAAAAGGCAGACCGGCAGGCTCATCTCCCAGGGCCCAAAGAATGTCCTTTTTGATGTCGTCCCTTCGCGCCGGCCAAGCAGAAGGGTGAGCAGGCAGATAATCAGCCAGCGTCCGGCGTGGATATTGCAACGGGTCGACCCGCTCGCCGCTGGCATTCAGCCAGCCCTCGAAAGTGTAACCGTTGATCCAAGTCTCCGACTTCGGGAAATGGCGCCGCCCAAAAACCGAATCGAAGAAGTTCACAAATTCCTCCGTTCGGCCAGGCACAATGTCGTGCTCGCCAATCCGCAGGTGAAGCTGCACGTTTTCTTCATGGCCCAAAAACCGGTAGACGTTCCGCACCGAACGGTAGGCCTGCTCGTATCCGAAGGCGTTTCCTTCATGCTCGCTGTAACCGGCGTACATCATAAGTCCGCGCGGGGCGATCAGCGCCATGAGCTGATTCTGGTCGACGGGCAGCTTATCCTCCCTGCCGGCGAAGAAACGCAAGCGGGGATGAAACCAGTTCATGTTCCAGGGGTCTTCCGTAATAGCTTCAATGCTTCCCGTACCCCAAAAATCCATGGTGCAATATCGCCAGGGAAGGCACTCACCCGTGGTGCCGCTCGAGCCCACTACCGCTCCTATCCGTTCGTCGAAGGCGGCCGCCAGCACCGCCTGCTTTCCGTTGCGAGAATGGCCGGTAATTCCGATCTTGCTCGCATCGACTTCCGGCAGCGTGCAGAGGTAATC
>JASHON010000170.1 GCA_030041095.1 Terriglobia bacterium | reverse complement strand
CAGGATGGAATCGGCGATGTAATCGCAAACCTTGTCCGGGTGCCCTTCGCAAACCGATTCAGAAGTGAATGTGTACGTGTGGGAGCTCATTATTGCAGTTCCTCCTTGCAACGATGTCCGAACGCCATGAATTGCGGTACGTGCCTGACCTGGCCATCGGCGTCGTTGAAGTAATTGGTGTTGAGGTTGCGGCCGTGAAGCAGCCGACCGCGGCGTGCACACAGGTTATTGTTCCCGCAAAGGCAGTGGACGGCCATTACGTCACCCTGAAAATTTGGGCTTGGGTCAAGGCACTCACCTTTCCATTGGTCGCAGGTTGTACAACGCCCCAATCCGACCGGCACACCATTTTCCTGCCGCCCGCTGAGCTTCTGGAACTCCTCGTCGGATGCGCGACGCCCTCCCTTCGTGAGCTCGCCATGCAGGTATCCATCTTGCTGCCAGCCCTTTAGAGGAGCCCCGCCGCGCGCAGGCGCTCTATCTCCCGATGGTTCTCGTACACGCGCCCTCCATAAAATTTAGCGATCAGATTGTCACGATAGCCAGCCCAACCTGGCACGACTCGATAAAGGTGGATACCGAAGTACAGGCCGCTGAGTGCGGATCCCACTGCGATCCCTACGAAATCCAGCGCTTCGACGATGTGCGGGTATCTCCCGTGCAGCACTGGGCTGGCAATCCAGCCCACCGAGAAGCTCAACCAAACATAGCGACGGCTACTTCTAACCAACTTCGCGATTTCCGCGATGGAAAAGACCTTCACCCGTGACAGAGCGGCGTCAGCCTCCCCGTCCTTATACAGACCGGGCTGAAAGCGCTGCCAATACGAGCACGCGCTAGCGAAGAACATCCGTATCCCGTAGTCGGAAACTATGGTGCGGCCACGCATCCACGCGCTTTCCTCCAGGTTGCAATAGTCCTTCAGAAAATGCACCTTACCTGCAAGGACCTTCGTGTAATCCGGCCCCCACCGCGGCTCCTTCGGGGTCTCCGGTGTTTGAGCCTCATCTGGCTTATCTTCAGCGGACTTGGCCTGTGCCGACTCCTGGGCGTTTCGTACTCCTTCTGCAACGTTATGGGCCAACTCGTCGATGGTTGGCGCGCAGCCATTAGATTGCTCGCGATCCGGCTGACCTTCCTGGCTGAAGGCGACAGCCCTCGCGTCCTCGTTCGGTTTTTCTGTCATTGCAGCACCTCACTGGAAGGGATGTTGGATTTCTTGTACCCGGGGCGCCAGCGTTGAAAAGCCCTGGAGCCCGATACAGAACGACTCTGCCGCGCCGCGTCAACCCAGTAGTTCGCGTGCGGCTTCTGCGTGCCGAAGAGGTTCACGATGTGTTGAGAAAACGCCGCCGCGTACCGCATGTTCGGCGGAACGCCGGGCAGGAGGGTAAGAAGATGGCCGGTGTCAGTTACGGTGGTGACGGGATGGGGGAAAGCGTCGGAGAGCAAAGATCTGTCCGGCGCCGCGCGAAGGGGAAAAGACCTTACTTTCTCCATTGATGCATGCTCCTTTATCAGTGACATGCACCAGGAGCCGGAAAATAAAAAAACCGCCCAAAGCATCAGGCGGTTTATCTCCGGGGAGACTCGCATTCGGAACTTTCGTTCCGCGCATCGAGCGTTTTCTCCGCTCAAGGCACCGTAGCGTCTCCCAGCCCGGTTGCCGGATTCAGCCCGCAGGCTGAACCACTCCTGATGCTCACTATCAATATCCGCAAAGCAGCCGATAAAGTCAAGTTAAATTTTGCTAATGATTCCCAGCTTGGATAACCGCGCGACTCCTGTCGCACCGGGCCCGCCCTCGCCACTGCATGATCTCGACGGGTTGCAAAACTCCGCGAACGGTAGGGGTCAGTCATCGCGCCTCACACGCTCGCTTGGGCGGCCGGACAAGGATGGGCTGAATCTTCTTGTCGATGTATAAACGCCGGGCAGCATCGGGAAAAAGCAATTCGCCCCCCTGTGCTTCAACCGGTCAGCCTGGGTTCATTCCAAACGAATAGCTTGCCGGACCTTACTATGAAGCGCCCGATCGAAAGTGACAAGCGTCAGGTCGGAAGCCAGCGCAAACGCTGCAAGGTAGGAATCCGCCCAATCTTTGGGCGCAGGGCGCCGCAGACGGGACATCGCCCGGAACGCCTCTTCAACCGCGGATGGCTCGGCTACGAAGGAAACGCGCTCATCCTGAAGCCAGCGGTCATAAGCCCGCCACGCGCCGCTCTGGCTCATCACCTCATCGCTGCCCATGACCGCTTCCGTTGTCAGCAGGCGTAACAGGCCAAGCTGCGTGATCCGGCAAAAAAAAAGCCGCGCGCTATCGTCGAGCGACTCAAACCATCGCCTCGCTGCACTATGATGCGCGTGCCCTTCATACGTCAGCGCAACCCACACGTTCACATCAGGGAAAAGGAATGATCTCGTAGAGAGCGGCATTGTCTAATTGGACGGTTCCAGGTTTTTTTGAGGGCACGATGGGTAACTTCACTCGTCCGTGTCGTTTCGCTTGAGTTCCGCGCAATTCCATCTGAACGCTCTGGAGAACCAACTCCTTGACGGACCGCCCCTCACTCGCGGCCCTCGCCTTAAGCTGCCGGTAAAGGGTGTCGGGAATGTCCACTGTGGTTCGCATAGACCGAGCCTACCATGTTTATGGCGGAGCTGGCAAAGGGTCCGCCCGCGCAACCTTAAGACGGCAATCCGAGGGCAGAATTCACGAGATTCCACTCCGTGGCGACGCCGCCAAATGGTAGCATCCGGGCAGCAGCATCACGGGCGCTGAAAGGAAGCCTTGTCGCAGCACCTCAAATAGAAGATGGTCGACCTTTGAGGCGCCTACGTAAATCTTCCGCAAACGCATCGAACAATTCGCCAGTTTTAGGCTTTTGCACAGCCACGCGGCGCATTACCAACTGTACGGATCGGCCGCGCCTTTCTTATGGCGCAACCCGTGCCGGGCGGTGGTTGCGGCAACGAGGGCGTTGCCTCGCCGGGACAGGGCGGGGTTGCGAGAACACGAGGCCACATTCCTCACACCTGTATGCATGATTTCCCTCAATGATCTGAACGGCGTTCTCCTTGTTCTGCATGTAAAAGGGTGGAACGTCGAATTGAAACTCAACCAGCGAAAATGCGGTCTGCCGATGGCGGGCGTTCAGTTCATCCGGGTGCGTCGTTGTAACAAATACGTTCTTCGTGAACTCCGGGTAAGCTACACGCACGGCTGGGAGGATGTCAGAATCACCGGTGACGACCGCGTGAAAGTCCCCAGCCTTGGTGATTGCAGCCTTGACGAGAAGAGCCACCACTGAGGTGTCGACCTGCTTCTCCTGATACTTCCGATCCGCCAACTTGCGGATGATGTAATCTCGAATCGGTGGACGAAACACCGCGTCTTGCTTGTATCCCGCCCGTGCTGCGCTTCTGACGAAGGCCTCTCGTGCGGCGACAGCCTTTTTGGCTTTTTCGACTTGTTCCTGAGTGATGTCAACGTACTGAGTAGGCCAATCGTCGAAGCCGTGCGGCAGGGTAAAGATCGAGGTCGAGATGTAACATTCGCCAATGCCGTCGCACTGCCAGTTTACACGGACATGTTCCAGTAGCGCGCTGTTCAAACGAGAAAAGTCCAGCGGGAAGCGACGATCGGGTGTGTCTGTGGAATTCGCCAAACTGCCGCCAGCTCCGCACTGAACAAGAAGCCACGTGCCATCGACGAATACGTTCAGGTCAGCCACAACTCGACACGTCTCCCCGTACGCCTGACTCCCGATTAGGCCGGCCCCAATAACACAAGTTCGGCCTCCTTGCGATGAACCCCCTCGGTGCGAAGTCCAACGGCGACGTTACCCTGATTGTAGCCGGTCCTTCATTATCCAACAACCTAGTCTAGCGCCCACCCGGCGGCTTGTGCTTGAACCACATCTGCTGAGTTCTTTCCACAGAATACTGCCAATCGGTAACCGGCCGATTTGAGGTCCCCGGCGGGTGGGCGTGCGCGACATGCTCCTATCCCAGCATCAAGGGTCTCGGCCACCGGACCACAGCGCGGCGCGACCGACCTGGACGTTCTCGCAGAGGCGCTGCCCGCAGTGTCGGACGCTGCCGGTAAGAGGACGCGTCGTCTGCGCTTCAATTGCACTCATCTTAACCGAATGCGCCGTTGTCGTATGCTTGCTCGACACATTGATCCAGGGAACTGCCGTGGTACTGCTTCGCCGCGGAGCCCCCAACCTTTAGCGTAAGCGTCCCGGTGTGCGGCGCAGGCTGCTGCCACAACGCCTCCGCAGAGTAGCCGCAGTCGTTCGTTCGGATGTCGTAGGCCTTTGAGTTGGGTGGCAAGAGTGAATGTCCGACAAGGCTTGGGTTGACGGTTTCCATTGCCTTCACCTCGAAAGTCACATCCTCCGATAGCTCCTCACCCAGTCGAAAGTTGAAGCGAATCCTACCTGGAACGCCATCGTCACAGCGGCACATCTTGGCTGTCATCGTCGTTCCCTCCCGCCCTGGGTTAACTCCCGTCCTGCCCACTCGCTGCAGCGCTGCTGAGCCGCGGGCGAGCCCGCTGTCCTCATAGGATTCCCCAGCGGCCGACCCGGTGGAGCACACGGTGCGGCGTCCGGGGCGCGGAAGTCTCAAGCAAGGGGCGCCCGCAGGTTCTTTGACAGGTTGAGGCCAAGGGCGCGCGGTCCGGTTGTTGAATGGCTACACAATTTCACTCCAATTTTGTGCCACCAGCTCGTCAACGCCGGCCCGATCCCCGCCGAAGTCCTTGCAGCTTCGCCAAGGTCCGCCAACAATTCGTAGTCTGGGCCGTCTCGGCTAGACGGTTCCAGTTCGCATCTCATGGTACCCGGATCGCCCTTTACTTTTCCACGCCTTCAGTCCGCGCGCATTTTGGAAAGGACGGCGATGATCCTGTAGGTTTCGCTTTCCTTCTTCCTTCCGTCCACGGAAACGCTCCATGTCAGCTTCGCCTTGTCGCCCTTGAATTCAGCCTCGACGGTTTCGGCGAGCGGAACGCGGCAGCTTCGGTAGCGGCCCTGGTACCGATCCGTCCAGTTCATTTTAGCGACGCAGTTCACCACGACAATCCGAGAGTCTGGCAGGAGCAGGGAAAGGGTCGCTCCTCGAACCTGGAAGCGTTCCATTAGGGCCGGCGTTCCCGAAACCGAGCAGCCGGACGACGCGGTATTCCCGTAGCCGTCAGCGGTGCACCTGGAACTCGCATATC
This sequence comes from Terriglobia bacterium, assembly GCA_030041095.1. Lineage (GTDB taxonomy): Bacteria > Acidobacteriota > Terriglobia > UBA7540 > UBA7540 > JASHON01. The sequence continues at coordinate 1,632 of JASHON010000170.1, read as the reverse complement.
CCGGAACAACGTAGCCGTACTCGGACCTGCTGGCCTGTCTGTTCACGATGCGAACGGACACCATCGGCGTTTTCGCCATAACCTGCAGAGCTAAGATAAATACAACCGGGGTCATAAAAAGAGCTCTCCTCATATTTCTACTCTCCTTTGCGCCGGAAAAACCGGCGAGGTGTGGTGAACGAAAAAGTCACACGTTGGGGGGCTAGCGACCTGCGCCGGACCCGAGTCGCGCGGGGCCGCTCGCAACGGCCTCCCTCTGCGGCCCTCCGAAATCAGTATCGACCGTGGGGTCGGGACCAAACCTGTTCTTGCCCGGATGGCCATTCCGGACGAACAGACTTACCCAGACATACAGATTGAGCCCTGGGATGAGGAGCGCGAGGAGCCACCAATCGCTGCGGTTGGTGTCATGGAGCCTGCGCGCTACTACGGCGTACGACGGGATCACAACGGCCAATAGGTACACCAGGCTGAAGAGATGATCCGGATACCGCGGGCTGTGCGCTCCTATCACGCCGTCAACGGTTCCGAGTGCGATAAAAATAAGGCAACTGAAAAGTGTGAAGTAGCAAAACTCTTTCCGCCGCGCTCGCCAGCGGAACACGGCGTACTTCTTCAAGGCGGCAATATACCAGTACATTTCGTCCCTCCTGTGCGCCGGTTAAGCCAGCGAGATGTGGTCGATGAAAAGAAGGCGCCCGGACCTGCGTCTCCTAAAAACTTCGGCCACCGATGCGAGCGCCCTTGCAACGCTCGCGTTCGTCGGGGCGACCCCGCGCGACTCGTTTACGGCAGGATGCACGAATTAAACAACTTTTCCGCCTTGCCCGGCTCAAGCGTCTGGAGAACCTGATAAACTTTGATCGCCTCATCCTTCTGGCCTTGCTGGCAGTAGTCGATGCCTAGGTTCATCCACGAGCCAGCGTTCTTGGGACCAAGCCGCACAGCCTCTTGGTCTGCTTCCAAGGCTTTGTCGTACTGCTGGAGATCGCTGTAGTCTACGCCCAACTCCCTCCACGAGATGGCGTTCTTAGGGTCGAGGCTTACTGCTTCCTGAAGGGCCGCCAGGGCTTTGTCGTATCGCTGGAGATCGTGGTAATCGATGCCCAAGTCCGTCCATGCGTCGGCATCCTTGGGATCCAGCCGCACGGCTTCCTGGTCTGCTTCCAAAGCTTTGTCGTACTGCTGGAGACCGTGGTAATCGATGCCCAAGTCCCTCCATGCGTCGGCATTCTTGGGATCGAGCCGCACGGACTCCTGGTCTGCTTCCAAAGCTTTGTCGTACTGCCGGAGGTTCCTGTAGGCTTCGCCCAGGGCTACCCACGCCAAGAGGCTGCCCGGCTCCTGCTTCGTCCAGGCCAGCGAAAGTTTCGCCAGCCCTTGCCAATCTGATTTTCTCTCGGCGGCGGCAGCCCTGGAAAGCCAGTCCGGCTTCCTAGTATAACGTTTCATTAAAACATATCCTGTTGGCGGCCCTTTCGTGCTAGTCTTGAGGCGTGGCGGGAAAATCCCGGCGGCCCAAGTTGATTCTAACCTCCGACGAACTGGAACGGCTTCGGCAGTTGCGTCAATCGCAGACGGCACCTTGGAGGGAGGTGCAACGAGCGCAGATTTTGTGGCGCTACCATGCAG
>JASHON010000169.1 GCA_030041095.1 Terriglobia bacterium | reverse complement strand
TCTCCATTTGCGTACCCGAGCCCAAGAGGAAAATGCCCCGGGAGCCCGCAACGCTGCTCCACGTGGCGAGCGTGCATCCTTCCGGTTTTGGGCTTGGGCGATGAAGCGGCCAAGAGTGTACGCTTGGGGCAGCGGGCTCCTGCGCCTGGCTCAACGCCTTTTCGCCAGGAACGGCTGGATTCAGCACGTCCCACTGTTTCCGGTTTCCGGCTGGACGTTGCACCGGGACTTCCCCGCGCTCGCACGGCGCTCGTTTCGCCAGCGCTGGAAAGCGGGAAAGATAGGACGGATTCTTCGCGACACGAGACCCGCGAAGTGAGGCTTGGCTGGCCCGGGCAGACCTGATACCAGGAACCTCATGTACGATCCGAATTCGATTCTCCCCGAGGAGGGATGGCGATGCGTCTTCTCGATCGATTGTTCTCAGTGTCTGTGGTTGTGGTGGCGCTAGCGCTGAGCGGCGCTTTGTGCCCGGCTGCGGCGCCCGGCCCGAATTCCGGCAGGAAGGCGCTCGAGACGCGAAGCGGAGCCGTTGAAGAACCCGCCGCTCCCTACGGGCTCCGGTGCGAATATCTGGTGGCGCCGCTCGGAATCGACGTCCGCCAACCGCGGTTCTCCTGGGTTCTCGGAGAGAGCCAGCGCGGAGCTTCGCAGTCCGCGTACCAGGCGCTGGTGGCCAGCAGTCCGAGCTTGCTCTCTCAGGACCCGGGCGACGTTTGGGATAGCGGCAAAGTGGAGTCGGGAAATTCCACTCATGTGATTTATGCCGGCCATCCCTTGGCCAGCGGCAGCACTTATTACTGGAAAGTCCGCTGGTGGGATCAGGATGGGCGGGAAAGCTCCTATAGTCATCCGGCAGAGTTTGGGATGGGGCTGCTCTCGCGCTCGGATTGGAAGGGAGAATGGATCAGCGGCGGAAACGAGCTGCGCAAGGAATTTCGCATTCCGGCGGCCGTTGAAAGCGCCCGCGTCTATGTCACCGCTCTCGGGTATTACGAGCTTCGCATGAATGGACACCGGATTGGCCATCGCGTGCTCGACCCTGCGTACACCACGTATCCCAAGCGCGTGCTCTATGCCACCTATGACGTGACTTCCGAGCTCGAGCCTGGAGCGAACGCGCTTGGCGTGACGCTGGGCGGCGGCTGGGCCACGCTGAGCCTCGATGGAGCGTTCAAAGGTTATTACGCGCATCCGGCCCTCCTGCTTCAGCTCAACGTGAAGCTTCGGAACGGCCATGAATTGAGCGTCAGCTCCGATCGCACGTGGAAAGTGACGCAAGGGCCGATTCTGAGCGACAGCGTTTATAACGGCGAAGTGTACGACGCGCGGCGCGAGACGCCGGGCTGGGACCGTCCCGGCTTCAACGATTCTGGCTGGCAAAGCGCACAAGCAGTCCCCGGTTCTCAGGGTGTTCTCTCTGCCGAGATGATGCCGCCGATCCGCGTGGTGGATGAAATTGTTCCCAGCAGGATCACCCATCCGAAGCCTGGAGTTTATGTTTACGACATGGGTCAGAACATGAGCGGCTGGGCTCAGTTACGCGTCCGCGGGCCGCGCGGGACACGCATCACCCTCCGTTACGCGGAGCTGATTTATCCGGATGGCATGATCAACCGCGACAATCTGCAGTCGGCGAAGTCACGCGATGTTTTTATCCTGAAAGGAGGTGGGTGGGAGACTCTTCACGCTCATTTCACCTATCACGGATTTCGCTACGTCGAATTGACCGGTTTCCCCGGAACGCCCAGCCTGGATTCCTTGCGAGGCGAGGTGGCGCACACAGCCGTCCAGCCGGCCGGCGGATTTTTTGCTTCCAAAGAGATTCTGAACCGGATTCAGCGCCTCATCCACTGGTCGCAGCTTACGAACCTGATGAGCATTCCCACGGACTGCGACAATCGCTCCGAGCGGCAAGGATGGATGGGCGACGCTCAGGTAACGGCTGAAGAAGCCATGATGAACTTCTTTATGCCGGCCTTCTACACGAATTTCATCCGCGACATTCACGATGTGGAAGGACCGGACGGCACGGTGACGGACACGGTTCCTCACCGTTACGGCTCCCGGCCGGCGGATCCGGCCTGGGGAACGGCGTATCCCGTCATCGTCTGGAATATGTGGCGTCAATATGGCGACCGCCGCATTCTGGAAGAAAACTACGACGGTTTGAAGAAGTACGTTGAATTCCTGCGCAGCCGGGCTCCCAACAACATTCTTAGCTACAGCTATTACGGAGATTGGGTCTCTCTCGTTCCGACGCCCGGCGCCTTTGTTTCCGCCTGCTATTACTATGACGACGTGCGAATCCTCTCACAAATCGCCCGGGTGTTGAACCGCACGGCAGACGCGGCAAGCTATAGCGCGCTCGCCGGCCAGATCAAGGACGCGATCAATGGCAAGTTCTTTGATTCCCAAACGGGTGAGTACGCCACAGGAACGCAGACGGCAAACGCCATGGCGCTGGCAATGGGCCTTGTGCCGCACGGGCAGCGCGGCGACGTGGCAGGGAATCTTTATAACGACATCGTCTATTACCACAACACGCATGTCACCACAGGCTTCATCGGAGTGCGCTGGCTGATGCCAGCGCTTACCCTTACGGGTCATCCCGATGTGGCGTACGAGCTGGCGACGAGAACGTCCTTTCCGAGCTGGGGCTACATGGTAAAGAAAGGCGCGACGACCCTTTGGGAACTTTGGCAGCAGAAGACCGGCCCGTCCATGAACTCTCAGGACCATGCCATGTTTGGCAGCGTCGGCACGTGGTTCTACAAAGCTCTGGCCGGAATCAACCAGCAGCCTGGAACGGCCGGTTACGCCCACATTCTTATTGAGCCGCAAGTGGTTGAAGACCTTCATTGGGCCAGTGGCTCCATCTACACGCTTCGTGGCATGGTTTCCTCATCCTGGGTGCACAAGCCTGGGGTGATAACCCTCAAAGTGGCGATTCCAGTGGGTGCGGAAAGTACGGTGATCCTGCCAAGCGAGCCGCAATGGACGAACATCACGGTAAGGGAAAGCGGCCACCTTGTGTGGCAAGCCGGTCAATACCAGCCGGGCGATGCGGGCGTGACCGGCGCCAGCCAGACTCCCGCCGGCATCGCCATCCAAGTGGGCTCGGGAGACTATTCCTTTGTTGTTTCAGGCTGAGCCGGGTTTGCCACGGACCGTTGCGTGAGGTCTCAGGACATTCGTTGAGGGCGCTTTTCAGCTTCCTGCTAAAGCTTTCCGGAGGGAGTGCGGTGCTTCCGGCCACGCGGCCGGGGCGCCTGGCTCGGCTGTGAAGGGAGCGAGCGATGGGCGGCCACCAGTTTCGCTAGCTCGCGCTCCGACATTTCGGAAGTTCTCTCCATGTACTCACAGATCAATTCAAGTTGCCCGTCGTCATATTGCCTGGCCAGGCTCATATAAGCCTGGCCTATCGCTTCGTATTTCGGAACGAGCTCCGCAAGCTGTTCCTCATGCACGCGGATGAAAACTTTACGGCGGTCTTCAGCATCCCGCACGCGCTCGATGAAACCGCGCTTTTCCAGGCGGTCGAGAATGTGCGTGATGGCCCCCGTCGTAAGCCCCGTACGCGCAGAGAGCGCGCCCGCCGTGACTGGCCCGCCCGCGCCGCTAAGAATCAGGTCAAGACACTTCGTGTCCGTGGCGTTCAGCCCCACCGTCTGAGCGATGGCCTGATGAACGAAGACGGTTTGCGTGCTCATGATTCTGCCCAGATTCCAGAGCTTCTTCAGCAGCTCGCGGCGTTTCGTCTTTTTCGAAATGGACCTTGACATCGAATAGCTGCAAGTTTAAGCTAATTACATGCATCGCTAAGATGCTGCGCTATTAAGATAATAGCGAATTTTCACTTCAGGAGCAAGCCATGCGAGCCGAGCATCAGAAAGGGTGGAAAGGAATGGGAATGGAGGGGTTTGTGGCCCGCTGGTACACGCGAACGCGGCGGAAAGACATGGCGGACTTTCACCGGCAAGCCCAAGCCGTGGCGGCTTCGCTGCCGAGCGGCAGCGACGTACTGGAAGTGGCGCCGGGACCTGGATTTTTCGCGATCGAGCTTGCCAAGCTCGGAAACTTCAGGATTACGGGGCTCGACGCCAGCCGCACGTTCGTCGAGATTGCGGCGCAGAACGCGCGGGCGGAAGGGGTGACGGCGGATTTTCGCAGGGGCAACGCGTCCGCCATGCCCTTTCCGGATGAAGCTTTCGATTTCGTTTATTGTTCAGCGGCGTTTAAGAATTTCTCGGAGCCGGTGAAGGCCATCAACGAGATGCATCGGGTTTTGTGCCCGCGCGGGAGAGCCGTGGTGGTCGATCTTACTAAAGACGCCTCGCTCGATGAAATTGACGCTTATGTGAACCAGAGCGGAAGGAGCCGGTTCGACGCGTGGATGACGAAGCAGACTTTCCGCTGGTTACTGCTGAAGCGCGCGTATAGCAAGGAGGAATTCCGGCGCATGGCGGCAGAGAGCTGCTTCGAAGGTTGCGAGATCAGCACGGGGCCGGTTGGGGTTGAGGTGAGGTTGACCAAGCAGGCCCGCCCGGCGGCAGCCGTTTCGTCGTCCATCAAAACTGCGTGACGCTCAGCGTGTTTCCATCCGGATCCTTGAACCACGCTACTTTAGCGCCACCCGGCGAGCTCCAGACGCCCCGTGCATCCTGCTTCATGCCTGGGTAGCGCGCAAGCGTGACGCCAGCCTTTTGCAACCGTTTCGCCGTCTGGACAATGTTGGGCACCTGCCATCCCAAAACCGTATAGCTTGCGGCCACGACTTCCGGGACGGTCGTCACCCGCAACATGGTTCCATCTGCGTCGAACACCAGCGCAAATCTGTCCTCGCGGATCAGACGCAGACCGAGAGTGTCGCGATAAAAGACCTTGGCACGAGCCGCGTCACTCGTAGCCACAAAAGCCACGAGCTTCCGAGAGCCCAGAACTGAGGCGCTTCGTTTCGCGCGAGCTGCTTTTAGCTGGAGACTTCCTGACGTTCGCTGAGCCATACTCATCGTCTTTCACGCGCAGGTTCTGCCGCATCGGTCACTCCTGCGGCGTCCGACCGGGCCAGCCAGGCAGCGAGCGTAAGCTCCATTGTTTCAGCTTTACCGCCAACGAATGCTGAGATTCTTCGCTGCGGTCAGAATGACATTCGTTGAAAGCGTTTTCCAGCATCCTGCTGGAAGCGCGTCAGCGGGCGGCAACGGGCTGATGGACGTAAGCGAGCCAGCCATACTTATCTTCAGCGCGTCCCGACGCAATCGCCAGAAGGCGCTCCTGAAGCTCACGCGTGACCGGGCCCGGCCGGCCCTTGCCAATCACGATCCGATCGATAGACCGGAGCGGCGTGATCTCCGCAGCGGTTCCACAGAAGAAAACCTCGTCTGCTATGTAAAGCGCTTCCCGCGGCACCACTTGCTCGCTGACCGGCAAGCCCAACTCTTCCGCCAGCGTTATCACGGAATCGCGCGTGATGCCGGGAAGCACCGAATTGGCAAGAGGCGGGGTCACGATGCGGTTGTTTCGAACCACAAAGATGTTTTCGCCGCTTCCTTCACTCACATTACCGGTGTGGTCGAGCGCGATTCCTTCGACATACCCGTTAGCGACAGCCTCCATCTTGATCAACTGGGAATTCATATAATTCGCCGCAGCTTTCGCCATGGAGGGCAAGGTATTGGGCGCAATGCGATTCCACGATGAAACGCAAACGTCAATCCCATTTTTCAATGCCTCGTCGCCCAGGTATTTTCCCCAGCGCCAGCAAAGAATATAGGTTTCGATCGGATTCTTCAGCGGGTTGACGCCCAGATCGCCGAGGCCTCGGAAAACGAGCGGACGGATATACGCGTGCTGCGCGTGATTCACGCGAATCAGCTCCGTCATGGCCTGCTGCAGGTCCGCGACGGAGTAAGCAAGTTCCATGCGGTAGATCTTGCAAGAATCCGCAAGCCTTTGGGCATGATCTTTCAGCCGGAAGATCGCGGGGCCTTGCGGCGTTTCGTAGCAACGGATCCCTTCAAAAAGGCACGTGCCGTAACTCACCACGTGGGACGCCACGTGCAGCGTGGCTTCCTCCCACGGGATGAACTTCCCGTTGTGCCAGACATTCTCGTAGTAATCGATCGCCATCTAAAAATGCTCCTCAACGCGCTGCCCGATGCGAAACGCCGGGCTGATGTGTGGAATCGATCCAGGCCGAATTATAACATGCCTGTTCGGGGCCGACTGGCTCACCTGCAGCCTTGTTATTCTGGTATCATCGAGAACGTGTCATAGGATGCGCGGGAGTTTTTGAGCAATTCAGCGCCGCAGATTCAATCTTTCGCCGGTCTACCGGAGGCGAGGAAGAAGGAGAAATGATGGACTACACCGAGTTAGGAAAAAAGCTTGGGAACTTGTTGGACATGGAGCGCCAGCCTGTCTCCATCGCGTTTATGGATCAAGCTCCGGCATCCGTTCCACGACTGAAATCTGCGGCGCCGGCAAGCTGCGCCTATTGGAGGCGAGCCAGTGATGGAGAAGTCTTCTGCACAACGGCGGGAGACCATCTGGGTTGCACCGTTGGGGCGTACACGCACGGCGCCTCACTGCCTCCTGAAAAAGCGGATGAGATGAAATCGGTGGTGGGGCGGATGCTCGAGATCGGCTACCTGCGCGCGGAAGAAGTGGGATCGATCCCCCATCGTGCTGCCCCGTTGCAGGTGGCTGTTTACGCGCCACTCGCCCGGTCGCCGTTTCCACCGGACGTGGTGATTCTCTCAACAAACGCGAAAGGCTTGATGCTGCTCAGCGAGGCTGCAATCGCAGCGGGCATTTCTTTGCCAGGCGGCTTGATGGGAAGGCCGACCTGTGCGTTCATTCCCGCAGCCATTGAGTCCGGATGCGTCATTCCCAGCTTCGGGTGCATTGGCAATCGCGTCTACACGGGGCTCGGCGAAAACGATCTTTATTTTGCCATTCCGGGAGCCAAGCTTTCGTCTTTCATTACCGGGCTGGAACGAATCGTGGCCGCTAACCGCGAGCTTCAATTGTTTCATGAAGAGCGGAACAGGGCGTAGCCTTGAACCCCTCTCACCCCTCAATTCATCAAAGATACATCCCATAGGGAGGTGCGAGATATGTACGTCATTGCAGGCGCCAGTGGAAATACCGGAAGCGTTGTGGCAGAGAAGCTCCTGGCTCGCGGGCGGCAGGTGCGCGTGCTTGGCCGGGACGCGGCGAAACTGGCACGCTTGACGGCGAAAGGCGCTCAGGCGATGGCCGTGGACCTGGCGGACACGGAAGGGCTTACGAGAGCATTCGAAGGGGCGCAAGCGGCGTTTGTGCTGATCCCGCCGAGCCCCGCGGCCCCGGACGTGCTTTCGGTTTCCCAGAGAATATCGGATGCAGTAACCGCGGCCATCCGGAAGGCAGGCGTCCCCCAAGCCGTCGTTCTTAGCAGCGTGGGTGCGGATAAACCGGAAAAGACAGGGCCGGTGATGGGGTTGCACAACCTCGAGCGCCAGATGGACGAGATTGCGGCCCTGGACGCCGTCTACTTGCGGGCGGGTTACTTTATGGAGAATCTTCTGCCCCAGACAGACGTGGTTCGGAACTTTGGAATGGTAGCAGGACCCCTTCGAGCAGACCTTCCTCTGCCATTGATCGCCACGAAGGATATTGGCAACGCAGCGGCAGAATTCCTGTTGAAGCTGGATTTCAAAGGTAAGAAGGCCGTTGAGCTGCTTGGCCAGCGGGATGTGAGCTATGCCGAAGTCGCCACGATCATTGGCAAGGCGATTGGGAAGCCGGAACTGAGATACCAACAGCTTCCACCTCAACAGGTGAGGCCCATTTTCGTTCAATTGGGCATGTCTGCGAACATGGCGGACCTGATTCTGGAAATGACGGACGCGCTGAACTCCACTTACATGCGCGCGCTCGAGCCGCGCTCCCAAGCCAACACGACACCCACTTCGATCGAAACGTTCATCGACGAAGTCTTCGTACCGCGTTATCAGCAAAAGGCCGCCGGCGCTTAGCAGGCCGCGGAAAAAGCCTGTCTGCCTTCCGGCGACAGAGAATCAACCCTGGGACTCCGGCCCTGCGCGGCGTTGCTCGAAGACTTTGCGGAGAAATTCTTCGCCGGTCTTCAAGTGGCGATGCTGAGCGAAGACTTTTTCCACCATGCGTTGTGCTTCGGCGCGGGAATATTCCAACTGCTCCAAAACCTGGAGCGCTTCAGCCCTGAGATCAGCATCTGTTTCCTTCTCGATGGCGAGGGGCTCAACCCGCTCCGCGAGCGCAAATTTCGCCATTTTGCCGCGAAGCTCTGTTACGATGCGTTCGGCCGTTTTCGCGCCGATATGCGGCAACTCCTTCAAGAGCGCGGTATCGCCGTTTTCGATGGCGCTTGCAATTTCGGTGAGCGGCCGCACCAGGCATTTCAGCGCACGCATGAAGCCAACACCGGGTACGGTGGTAAAGGCCTCAAAGAACTCACGGTCGAGCGGGTCGAGGAAACCCACCAAGCGCGGGGTCAGGTGGCCTCTGCCCACCGCGCCGTCAATGTAGAAAATGGTATAGATCGTCATGGGGTTCAGTCGCTCCGCTTCCGCTGTTTGCCGCAGGCGCGAGGCGATGCCGGAGGGCACGAGAATCTCAAAGCACATGGGCCCCGCTTTGAGCAGAAGAGAGTGCCGCTGAATCCGGTCGTAGAGAATTTCTCCCGTAAGTTCGGCAATCATAGAAGAGTCGCAGGCAGGGCCGGTCCAGGAGAGTGGCGCCTGCGGATTTTGGTTCGGGCTTTGCCGACGAGTCGCGCCCCGCGAACGAGCGACTCAGCCTTGCTGCCGGTTGCTCCTGTTCTGCCCGCCGATGACACGAAAACGGTTCCGTGCTGCAGCGAGTTGGCGCAACAGAGCGCTGAAGCAAGCGCATCGGCAACGTCAGGCGGATGTGGAGTACGGTCGAGGGAAAAGAACTGGCGCACGGCGCGCTGCACCTGGAGCTTGCTGGCGTTTCCATTTCCCGTGACCGACTGCTTGATGCGTTTTGCGGGAAGACTCAGGACGGGAATGCCTGCCTGGCAGGCGGCAAGGCAAATCACGCCCCGCGCGTGACTCATTAAGATGGCAGTCTGGGGATAAAACGCGTGGCTGTACACTTCCTCCAGGCACATCTGTTGAGGCCGAAATTCGTCCAGCAATTCAACCAGCTCTCCGAACAGCAGGGCAAGGCGCTCCGGTAGATTCTCTCCATCGGCTCGCGGCAGACGGATGACTCCCGCCTCGCAGAGCCCGATTTCCCCCGCGCGCAAGTCGACCAGTCCATAACCGGTGAGATTCAGACCCGGATCGATCCCAACGATGCGGAACCGGCTCGATGCAGCTTTGGCCATCGGATAGGATTGTAGCGGTAAAGTCCGGCCGGACAAAACAAAAAGAAAGTCGCCTTGCCTGAGCGTGATTTCGGCGATGGCGCGTTACAATCAGAACAAGGAGCGGGACTTCAGAATGAGCGTGGAACCGGGCGGGATTTTGCCATCTCAGAAGGCGCGGGTGGTCGATTCGCTTCAGCGATTGTTGGGCCGCGATCACGTGCTCTACCAACCTGAAGACCTGATGCTCTACGAATATGACGGGCTCTCGACGCATGGAACGCCGGATGCCGTCGTCTTTCCCTTGTCCACCGAAGACGTGGTGGAAATCGTCCGGCTGGCCGCGCGGGAGCGGATCCCCATTGTGGCTCGGGGCGCCGGGACGGGACTGAGTGGCGGCGCCGTGGCTGCCGTTGGGGGCATCGTTGTGGGCTTTTCGCGAATGAATAAGATTCTCGCCATCGATCTTGAGAACCAGAGAGCCCGCGTGCAACCCGGGGTGGTGAATGCCGATCTCTCGCTTGCCGTCGCCGCGGAGGGCTACTATTACGCGCCGGATCCTTCCAGCCAGAAAGCGTGCACGCTGGGAGGGAACGTCGCAGAAAACTCCGGAGGGCCTCATACGCTGGCGTATGGCGTGACGACAAACCACGTGTTGGGCCTCGAGGTGGTGCTTCCCGACGCATCCGTCGTCCACACCGGAGGCAGTTGCTGGGACCGTCCGGGCTATGATCTGACGGGGCTGATGGTGGGCTCAGAAGGAACGCTTGGAATCGTCACTGAGATTACCGTTCGGCTTTGCCGGAAGCCGGAAATGGTGCAAACGCTCCTGGCCGTGTTCGATTCAGTGGCGGACGCGACGCGCACCGTCGCCGCCATCACCGCACGCGGCATTACGCCCTCGGCCCTGGAAATGATGGATGGATTTACGCTGCGCGCCGTTGAGGAAGCCACGCATGCCGGTTATCCGATGGATTCTGCCGCCGTGTTGCTTATTGAGGTTGAAGGCATCGAGGAGGCGGCGACAGAAGACGCGGCGCAGATTGAAGCCGTTTGTGGTGAAAACCTCGCGCGCGAGGTCCGCCGGGCACGGACGTCTGCGGAGCGCGAATTGCTGTGGCGTGGGCGCAAGAACGCCTTCGGCGCGCTGGGCCGCATCAGTCCCAGCTATTACGTCCAGGACGGGGTAATCCCGCGCACGCGCCTGCCGGAGATGATGGAGTTCATCGCATCCATGGAAAGCAAATACGGGCTGCGCATTGGCAACATTTTTCATGCCGGCGATGGAAATCTGCATCCGCTGCTGATGTACGACAGCCGCAATCCGGAACAATCGCGCCGCGTGGTTCAGGCGGCAGGCGAGATTATTACTCGCTGTGTGGAGCTGGGTGGATCGATTACGGGAGAGCACGGGGTGGGACTGGAGAAAAACGAATTGATGCCGGTCCTTTTCTCCGAGAATGACCTTGCGATGATGCGGACCATCAAGTCCGTTTTTAACCCGGACGGAATGCTTAACCCGGGCAAGGTGTTGCCGACCGGCAAGATGTGCGGAGAATTACGGGTCAGCGCCGGCGCGGGAGGGCCAGGTGACGAACGCCGCTGAAGTCTGGCTCGCCGGGCTTGCCTCGACGATGGGCGGGCAGCAAGTTACCGCTGAGCCTTCGACCTGCGCTGCGCTGGCCACGGGGGGAATAGCCCCGCATTGCGTGGCGTACCCAACCACTCCGGAATCCGTGGCTGCCGCTCTTCGCTTTGCTTCGGAGAGCGGTCTGGCCGTTATCCCTTGCCGCAACGCGACCAAACTTCCCATCGGAAACCCTCCTCGCCGTTACGACATCGCGCTTTCCGTTAAAGAATTGAATCAGGTGTGGCGATACGAGCCGAACGATCTTACCGTGAGCGTCGAGCCGGGGATGAAGCTGGGCGACTTCCAGCATTTCCTCGCGCGCCACCAGCTTTGGATTCCCCTCGATCCGCCTGGAGGGGACCGTGCCAGCCTGGGAGGGATCGTGGCTGCGAACGCTTCCGGCCCGTACCGCGCGAGGTATGGCGCGCCTCGCGATATGGTGCTTGGCTTAAGCATAGCCACCACTGAGGGGAAAATCATTAAGACGGGTGGGCGAGTGGTAAAGAACGTTGCCGGCTATGACCTGACGAAGCTGTTTGTTGGCTCCTTCGGAACGCTCGGCGTCATTGTGGATATCAATTTGAAGCTGTTTCCCGCGCCCGCCTGCCGCTCCACATGGGCCTTCCATGCCGCCGCTCTCAATGGCACTCAAATGTTCCGGAGGAAATTGTTGAGATCTCCGCTCAATCCACTCCGCGCAGTGTTGATGGATGAGGGAGGACGAAGGTTGGCAGGCGCGCCATGGTCGCAGGGTTCAGACACCTTCGATATTTGGATTGAGTTTGGAGGCTCCGAGCGGGTGATTCGCCGCTCGATCGCCGCTGCGATCGAGCTGGCACGCAGCGTGGGGCTTGAACCACGCGAGATAGCGGACGACGAAGCTCGGCCGGGGTGGCAGCGAATTACGGAATGCAACCCGCCGCCAAACGCCAGCGGCTCGCATGAAGTCCTGCTGAAAGCGGCTCTTCCAATTGATGGCGTGGAAGAGTTTCTCGCGCACGCCCGGAGTGAAACCGGGCGTGCCCGAGTGCCCCTTGCGTGTTTCGCTCAGCTCGGAACGGGCATCGTCCGGGTATTTCTGCTGCCGGAGCCACCGTTCGAGAACTTATTCACGCTCGTTGAGCGGCTGCGAGGCGCCGTAGTTGGCAAAGGCGGTTCGCTGGTGGTGGAGCGTTGGCCCATAGAAATGGGACCGGGCGTTGATTCCTGGGGCCCGATGGGAGACGATTTCAGGGTTATGCGAGAACTGAAAAATGTTTGGGATCCCCACGGGGCGCTTTCTCCCGGCCGTTACGTAGGAGGATTGTGAAAGCGACGACTGCAGCAGGAGGAGGCTTTGTCGGCTACGGCCCGGGCGAGAAGCCTCGCTGGGAAGAATACTCGAAGTGCATTCATTGCGGGCTGTGCTTGAATGCCTGCCCAACCTATCGCGAGTTGGGTTTGGAAATGGATTCCCCGCGCGGCCGAATCCATCAGATGATTCAGGTGGATCGCGGGAGGCTTGCCGTCGCGGAGAGCTTCGTGCGTCACATCGATCTCTGCCTCGATTGCCGCTCGTGCGAGACGGCCTGCCCCTCGGGCGTTGAGTACGGGCGCCTGGTGGAAGCCGCCCGCGGCCAGATTCAAGAATATTACCGCCGTCCCGCAGCCTTTCGGCTTTTGCAACGCTTTTTTCTCTGCCAGATCCTTCCGCATCCCAGCCGGTTGGAGAAGCTAGGCAAGCTGCTCCGCTTCTATCAACGCTCAGGCGCGGAAAGGGTGGTTCTCGCTTCCGGTCTGCTGAAGCTTCTTCCTCGTCATGTTGCCGCGCTCGCTCCGCTCGCTCCTCGCATGGAGAAGCCGTTCTTCACCGAACGGCTCGGCGCGGTGGTTCCCGCCGAAGGTCCACGACGGTACAGGGTCGGGTTCCTTGCCGGGTGCATCGCTTCACTCGCTTTTGCTCGCCTGAACGAAGCGACGGTGCGCGTGCTCGCCCGGAACGGCTGCGAAGTCGTTATACCCGCCGGCCAGGGATGTTGCGGCGCACTTCAAGTTCATTCCGGGCTGCGGGAGCGGGCGCGGGAGCTCGCGCTGAGGAACATCCGCGTCTTCGAAGACGGTGGTTTTGACGCCATCGTTACGAACGCCGCCGGCTGCGGCTCCGTCTTGAAAGAATATCCGCAGCTTTTCGAGCACGAACAGCAGGCGCACTACACCGCGGCGCAGGCCTTCAGCAAGCGGATGAGGGACGTGACAGAATTCCTGGACGAGATCGGCTTGAACTCCAGCTTTGGCCGGCTCGAGCGGCGCGTCACGTACCAGGACTCTTGCCATCTTTTACACGCTCAGCGCATCCGTTCCGCCCCGCGCAATCTGATGGCTCACGTTCCAGGAATCAATCTCATTGAGCTCAAAGAGAGCGAAATTTGCTGTGGCAGCGCAGGAATCTATAACGTGCTGCATCCGGAGATGGCTTCCCGCCTTCTTCAAAGCAAAATGAAGCGGGTGGATGAATCGGAAGCGGATTGGATTGTGACCGCCAATCCGGGCTGCCTGCTCCAACTGAGCGCCGGGGTGCGAGCCAGTTCCCGGCCGGAGCGCCGGGTGATGCACGTCATCGAGCTGCTGGACGAAGCTTACGAGTGCAATTCCGCGTCGGGACGGCGGATATAATAGGCATCGATTTCCTGCTGCGATCCCTCCTGCTGGAAAGATCGCAGGGCCACACGCGCGATGGGAGGGACGAGAAAGCTTTTCAAGCATTGCCACTGGCAGGCCGGAGGAATCACGGCCTGGAACGAGCGCGCGACATCATCCACGTCCAATGCAATACAGGTGAGGGTTTCGCCGGCCTGTAACTCCGGCGCGAGAAAATTCGCCAGTTCATGAGGCTTGAAGAGGAAACCTTGTCCATTCCGCACATAGCCAAGGTGGGAAGACGGCCGGCGAAACAGCGCGCAGTAAACCTCTCCACGGCCCGCATTGAGTAAAGTGAGCGCAGTGGGCGTCCGCGGCTGCGCCTGCTCCATCATCGCGTCGAACAGAGTCACACCCCGCAAAGCGCGCCGGAATGTACTGCGCCAGCCGAGCGCGGCAGAAATCCCGACGCGAATCCCGGTAAACGATCCGGGACCTTGTGCCACGGCGTACAGACCGATGTCCTCCAGGCGAATGCCGGCCTTTTTCAGAGCGTCGTCTACCTCTCGAAACAGCGTCCTGGAATAATCTTGAGGGCTTTCATGCGGCGCGACGGCGAGGCATTCCGAATCCCGAAAGATTCCCACACCACCGTGCTCTTGCGTTGTGTCCAGCGCGAGGATATGCATCAGGAGAAACAGGGAATCAGGTCTCCGCGGTCATCGAAGCGGAGATCGAAGGCCTCACCTGCGAGTTTCCATCCCTCCAGCGAGGCTGCTTCCCGCGCCAGCATTTCGGAAACGGCGATTCGGTTCAGCTCGAGAGTATTGTGAACCCAAATCCACCGCTGCGCGGCCGGCAATGGACCGCCGGCGACACCGAGGGCGAAGTCCATCGCTTCGCGGTCCGAAGGCAGCGACATGGGCAAGCGTACGGAGTTCCAATTTAGAGATGTGCGTGCGTTGAGATAAGTCTTTTGGAGGTCCGCTTTCTGCCGAACGCGTTCGTGAATGAGATCTGCATACCCCACTCCGACGGCGTTGCCCTCACTCGGCGCAGTCAAATCGCGCACGTAAATAAGGTCGATTTTCGGAACGCCATCGTGGCCGGCCACTGACCGGCTTCGTCCGATCACCTTGGCGTCCATTCCCGTCCCGCTGATGTTCTTGCCGATCTCGTCCACAACGAGCAATTGCAGGCTGGCAAATGGAATCCGCGGCACAAACTGCCGGGCCTGCATCAGGATCTCCTCCTCACGGGCCGGAAGATCACGGGCATGGAGCGCGTGCGCCATGCAGAGCTCATGAAATTCGTTTTCGACGAGCGCTACGCCGAACAGGACTTTGCCGGACTCGAGGACGAATCCCGACGCTTCACGAATGGCCTGCTCCATTCCGCGGCTCACCGCGGCCCGGTGAACTTCTGCTGCGCTTTTCCGCTTGCCAAGTCCGACGGCGATCATCTTAAGAATGCCGCTTTCAACCTTTCCGGAAAAATTCGTGTGCGGCTTCACCCGGTTGATGACCACGATGCCGTCGGACGCCCAAGCGTTGCGTCCCACAAAGACTTCCATGCCTCCGGGCGTCTGCCCCACCCGCACAACGTCCATCGATGGCTCGACGGATGAGCCGATCGACGCTTCGGTGATTCCGTACGATTCGAGGATGGCGCGCTGGCCTCGGGCCGTTGAGCCACCGTGGCTGCCCATGGCCGGGAAGACAAATGGATGAGCTCCTCGATCGCGCAGCCACCCACAGGTTGCGCGCACGACCTCTTTCAAGCTGGCGATTCCCCGGCTTCCTGCCGCCACGGCAATGCGGCGGCCCGCGAGGGTTGCGGACGGAAGCGCGAGGTGGTCCAGGCTGCGACGGATGACCGTCTCTACGTCCGGCGCCGCAGGCAGGCTTGGTGAGACCCTCTCGAGCCGGCGGAAACGGGCATATGGGTGGGCCGGCGATTGCCGGGTATGGATCAACGTTTCAGGGATCGTGGGCATTTCCGACTTAGAAGACCTATTCTCCGGAATTCCAGGTAACGGTAACCGGAGCTCTCAGCACGAAATTAATGGTCGCTTCAGACGGGATGGTTACGGGCTCTCCGTGATTGGCTTCTGCGCTCGCAGTTCCGGCGGCTCCGCCAATGGCGGCGCCGATGGCCGCTCCTTTGCCGCGCCCTATGACGGCGCCAAGCAGTGCCCCGAGTCCGGCGCCACCGCCCACTCGCTCAGCGGTAGTCTTTGCTCGAGACTTTCCAATCTTCTCGTAAGGATCCGTTCTGACGTCATAGCTCTCGTGGTGAGCGGTGAATCCAACCAGCTCCACTCTTAGCTCGGGTTGGCCTCCGAGGTGGCCGGCGCTGTCCACGCCGACCACGCGAACACGGGCATACGCGCCTTGCGGAACCACCATTTTGTTTTGCACCACAACAGGCGCCAGGATGCTTGCAGCGTAGGTCTGCCCGAGCCGGGCCGTTTCAGAGCTGATGGAATCTATCATCCGCACCCTGATCACGGAGTCTCGAGGGATTGTAACGCTCACAGGAGGAGGCGGTGGTGGCGCCTCAGTAGGGGCGGAAGATGCAGGCTGAGAGCTCGATGCCGGCTGGGGCTGTGTTTCCGGCGGCGGGCTATTCTCTGCAACCGCACGAGTGGATTGGTTCTCATTTGCCACCGAGCTCGAGCGCTCAGAAGCGGTGTGGGACGATTGCCGGTGACTCTGAGGCGGAGCATTCAAAGCCTCGGAACGGGACTGCGCCCGGGGAACGACTAAAGGAGCGTTGGCCGCCTGCGCCGCCGCAGGTTGAGGCGCAACCTGTAGCTGATCTTGCACGCGCAGAACACCTTGCGTTTTATCCGCCAGATCTTCAATGGCGAGCTTCTGATAGCCGGCCTGGACCGTTCCCTTGAGTGTGACGATACCATTTTTCGATGCGACGGTAATGGCAAGCGGCTTCCACTGCGGGTTGCGATCCAACTGGCTTTGGATGGATTCGGCGATCCGGGCGTCATTATTGCGGGCGCTTGGGGATTTGCTGCACGCTGCCATTACCAGGCTTGCCGCAACGCACACCATCACAGCCGAACTCTTGGAACAGGCTTTCATGCATCATCTCCTCAGCGCATGAAGAACGGCTCTCTTAGTATTCGATTCCACCGGCTTAGGATCGGTTGCACTTCGGCGTGGGATGCGAAGGTCTCTTAATGCACCCTGCGCTCCCGCCCTTGCCAGTAGGGTTCGCGCAGAACCCGTTTCAGGATCTTGCCTGTTCCGCCTTTGGGAAGAGCGTCGCGAAACTCAACCGACTTCGGAACCTCATATCCTGCCAGATGCTCACGGCAGTGAGCCAGGATTTCGCCTTCCGAAACCTGATCGCCCGGCTTGAGCACCACGAAAGCCTTCGGCACTTCTCCCCAACGATCGTCGGGAACGGCAATGACGGCGCATTCAAGGACGGCTGGATGATCGTAAATGGCTCGCTCCACCTGCGCTGTGGCGATGTTCTCACCGCCGCTCAGAATCATATCTTTCGCACGATCGACAATGAGGATGTATCCCTCTTCGTCAACGGTAGCGAGGTCTCCGGTCGCGAGCCAGCCATCGCGGAGCACGCGCGCCGTCTCCTCCGGTTGGTTCCAATAGCCTGCCATTGCGCCGTCGCCCCGGACAAGAATCTCTCCGACTGTGTTGCCATCCGCCGGCACGTCTTTTCCGATCAAATCGACTACCCGAACTTCCACACCTGCGATGGGGAATCCCGCACTGGCGGCGCGCCGCAACCGCACTTCTTCCGGAGTATTCTGCAGATGATCCTTCGGATAGGCAATGGTTGCGACGGGAGAAGTTTCTGTTAACCCGTAGCCGCCCACCACAACGCTTCCGGCGAATCGTTTTTGGGCCTGGCGCACCAGCGCCTCGCTGGCCGGCGCGCCGCCCATCATCACTTCTTTGACGCTGGAAAGGTCCGCCCGCTGGCAGTGCGGATGGTTGAGAAGAGCGATCAGCATGGCCGGCACCATCTGCAGCCGCGTCACTCGTTCCTGCTCAATCAGCCTCAGCGTCTCGCCAGCATCGAATTTCTTCAGGATGACGTGGCGTCCGCCCGCCAAGGTGAGCACATGCGGCATGCCCCACGAATTCACATGAAAAAGGGGAACGGTATAAAGCCCGACGTCCGCGTCCGCGGGCCGCAAGGCGGCAGCTACGGAGAAGGCGTGGAGATAGAGATTACGATGAGTGAGCATCACGCCTTTGGGATGAGCTGTCGTGCCGCTCGTATAGAACAGCTCGGCAACCGCGTTTTCCTCAATGCTCTGATATTCGATCTCGCTCGTATCGGCAGCCGAAAGCAGCTCCTCATAGCATTCGCTGCGCGCCCAGGTTGGAGGAGCGCCGTCAAGACAAACGAGCTCCGCGCAGCGCACATCATGCTGGAGCAAACTTTCTACCAGAGCGGAGTGATCGAGGTCGAAAAACAGCACGCGCGGCGACGCATCCTTCAAAATGTAGGCCAGCTCTTCTGCGCTCAGGCGAATATTGAGCGGCAGGAGTACCGCCGAAGCCTGCGGCACTCCGTAGTAAGCTTCGAGCAGGCGATGGCAATTGAAAGAGAGGAAGGCTACTCGATCCCCGGCCACAACTCCGAGCTCGCGGAGTGCGTGTGACAGCCGGTTCGAGCGCTCACTGAACTCGCGGTACGTGAAGCGGAGGGCGCCGCAAACCACGCCCGTCTTTGAGCCGAAAATTCGAGCCGCATGACGCTTAAAGCGCACCGGAGTGAGAGGAAGGATCACGGCAAGGAATTTTACACCGAAGGCAGCCGCTGACGCTCCTGAAAAACGCCGGACGGTTCTCGGGAGGAGATCGCTCAAAGAAATTGCGCGAAGGAACTTGGCGCCGATGCGCTACGCTGAAATGGTGTATGTTGTTGGGTTGCATTGATTCCAGGAGGCGCAGATGGATCGATTCCGTGCACCATTCGACTCGACGATTCGGAAGGCTTTTGCCGGAGTCATGTTCGGCCTGATGTTTTGCCTGTGCGCTCAGTTCGCTGCTTCGGACGCGCAGGCCAGGCAGGCGGTAGACCCCGCGGCGCCCGCGGACGCTGTCGGTCCGTTTATTGGCACCGGAAAAGGGCCGGGCGGAAGCATCAATCTCTTTCCAGGGGCTGTGACTCCGTTTGGGATGGTGCAATTGAGCCCGGACACTGAAGGCTACGGATATGGCTACCACTATTATCAGAACGAGATCCAGGGATTCAGCATGACGCACATGAGCGGTCCGGGCTGCGACAACGAAGGTGATGTGTTCTTTACTCCCACGACCGGACCGGTGTTAACGGGCGCCAGCGACGTTGAGTCACCTTATTCTCACACCCGGGAATCGGCGACACCCGGTTACTATCGGGTTTTTCTTTCGCGCTGGGGCGTTAACACAGAACTCACCGCAACCGACCGCACCGGCGTTGCGCGATTCACTTTCCCGGCCGGCAAGACGGCCAACTTACTGGTTCCTATCAGCCACACTCTCAATGACACGGAACAGGCGGAGATTGAAGTGGTTGGCGATCGCGAAATGACCGGCTGGGTGGAAGACCACGCGTTCTGCGGAAGCCGGCAAAGGTACAAGGTGTACTTTGTCATGACCTTGAGCGAGCCCTTTTCTTCGTTCGGAACGTGGTATGGCGATATCCCGATGGGACCCGGAAAAATATCTGCGGGAAACCGTCACGCCCTCGAAACCAGGCACGGACAGTGGATCGGCGCGTACGCAAGCTGGCCGGCCTCGTCCCATCCGCGGACCATCATTGCAAGGGTGGGCATCTCCTACGTGGACCTGGCGGGGGCGGAGAACAACCTGAAAGTGGAAGCGGCCGGGAAAACTTTTGACGAATTACGGCACCATGCCTTCGCAGCGTGGAATCGAGCGCTCAGCGTCATTCGGGTTTCTGGAGGCAGCGCCAGCGCACGCCGCGTGTTTTACACCGCGCTTTATCACAGCCTGCTGATGCCAAGCATTTTCAGCGACTCCGACGGGCGGTATCTTGGCTTTGATCGCAAGGTTCATCATGTCGCCGCCGGCCACCTCATCTATTGCAACTATTCCGGATGGGACATCTATCGAAGCGAACTCCCTCTGCTTGCGCTCATCGAGCCGAAGCGTCTGGAAGACATGGCACAGTCCGTCGTGCTGATGTACCAGCAAGGAGGCTGGATCGGCCGCTGGCCCCAAATCAATCTCTATACGAATGTGATGGCCGGGAGTCCGCTGACCACTATGTTATGCATGGTGTGGCTGGATGGACTCCACGGCTTTGACATCAAGACGGCTTGGGCCGGGATGTTTCGGGACGCGACGGAGGCGCCGCCGCCCGGCCATCCCTACCAAGGCGAGGAGGGGATCGACTGGATCAACAACATTCATTACGTTCCCAATGACAAGGATCAATACGGCTCCGTTTCACAGATCCAGGAAGATTGCATCGCCTATGGCTCTCTCTATCAACTGGCGAAGGTGTTGGGGAAAAGCGAGGCAGCGAAGACCTTTTACCGGCGCGCCCTGTACTATCGCAATGTTTTTGACTCCCAGGACCACTACTTCCGTCCGCGAAATTCAGACGGAAGCTGGGCGCCGAATTTTAATCCGGTCGTGGAAGAACACGGGTTCATCGAAGGTTCCGGTTGGCATTACCAATGGCTGGCGCCGCAGGATATGGCGTGGCTGATCCATGCGGTAGGCGTGAACCGCTTCAACAACCGGCTGACGAAGTTCTTCAGCTATACAAAACCGGGTTGGTACGGCCAGTATTACAACCCTTACAACGAAACCGACCTGGAAGCGCCATTCGAGTTCAATTTTTCCGGCAGGCCTTGGGAAACGCAGCGCGTCGTCCGCCGTGTCCTGAGCGAGAACTATACCGCTGCACCCGACGGCATTCCGGGCAACGACGATTGCGGGGCAATGTCTTCGTGGGCGGTTTTGAGCATGATGGGGATTTATACGGTGGATCCGGCGAGCCTGGCCTACGAGCTCGTCAGTCCACTATTCAGCCGAATTGTGGTGGCCTTGCGCGCTCCGTATCCTGGAAAAGCGTTGACCATCGAAGCGTCCTCCAATCCGGAAAGCACGCCTTATATCCAAAGCGTGACCTTCGACAGTCACAACCATGCGCGGAACTGGATACCGCTTCATGATCTCAGCTCCGGTGGCACGCTGCGATTTGTGCTCGGGACGAAGCCAAACACGGCATGGGGCTCAGCGCCGGAAGATGCTCCGCCCTCGTTGAGCGAAGCACGCTAAGGCGTCTTGATATACTGGTAAAAATCGGGAGTGTGTTGAAGCATGAAGCTGGGTATCGATTTTGGAACTACGCGCATTGTGGTGGCCCACGCGGACCGAGGTAACTATCCTCTTGTGACCTTCGATGCTCCGGATTCTACGTCCAGAGATTGGTTCCCGCCGCTCCTGGCCGTGCGGCACGAGCAACTGCTGTTTGGTTGGCAGGCATGGGAAGCGCAAGAAGAGGCAGGCTGGACTGTGGTTCGCTCCATTAAGCGCCTGCTGGCGGCCGGCGGCCCGCAAACGCGAATTGAAGTGGCGGGCGAATCGTTTCCGCTTACGGACGTGCTGTTTGGCATGGCCAATAGCCTGCGCGCCGCCTTGATGGGACAGTCGAGCCTTGAAGCATCCTCGAAGGAACGGTTCGAGGTTGAGCTGGGCGTGCCCGCCAACGCCAACAGCAACCAGAGATTTCTTACGGTCGAAGCGTTTCGGGCGGCCGGCTTTGAGGTGCTGGGGCTGCTGAATGAGCCCTCGGCGGCGGCGATGGAGTTCGCGCACGGCCAGCGATCGCCATTTCAGAAAAAAGAACGAGCTCGCCTGCTCGTCTACGACCTGGGCGGAGGGACGTTTGACGCTTCTCTGGTGGAACTTACGCGAGGCGAGCACACGGTGATTGCATCGGCCGGCAACGCAACCTGCGGCGGCGATGACTTTGACGAGCTGCTGGCGTCGCTGGCACTCGATGAGGCAGGCATATCCGAGGATGAACGTGAAGGCATGAAGCAAGCTGAGGTGTTTCAGCTCCACGAGGAATGCCAGCGACGAAAAGAAGGCCTGCACCCGAACACGAGACAAATCGCCATCGACCTGGGTCTTGTGAGGCCGGCATGGCCCGAGATTTCCGTGGCTGCAGCCAAGTTCTACGACGCCTGCCGGCCGCTCGTAGGTGAAACGCTCCGAATTGCTGGAGAAGTCCTGACCACGCGCAGCCCGGGCGAAAATTGCGACGTGACGCCGGAGGCGCTCTATGTGACGGGGGGAGGGAGTGAGCTGCCGCTGATCGGCCGCATGCTGCGCGAAACTTTTGGGCGCAAAGTCAGGCGGTCAGCTTATACGCGCTCAGCCACCGCGATTGGGCTGGCCATCCAGGCCGACGCTCAGTCAGGCTACCGCCTGCGAGAGCAGTTCTCCCGTTACTTCGGCGTCTGGAGGGAGGGTGAAGGGGGACAGACGATCGTTTTCGATCCGCTGTTTGCGAAAGGCTTGACGTTACCGAACCCGGACGAGCCGCCACTTTCCATCAACCGGCGATACCTTCCAGTCCATAACGTGGGCCATTACCGCTATCTCGAATGCTCCCGGCTGGGCAGCGGCGGCCGTCCCGAAGGAGACATCACAGTCTGGGACGAGATCCGCTTTCCGTTTGACCCTGCGCTGCGCAGCGAAGCCAGCCTGACCGGGGTGCCGGTCAGGCGCGTCGCGAACACCAGCGCTGGCGAAGTTGAGGAGCGGACTTCTTGCGATTCGAATGGAATGCTGGCGGTGGAGCTTACCACAATTTCCGATCAGTTCCACCGCGAGTTCAGGCTAGGACGCTGGTCCGCCGCTGAAACCAGCGTGGCGCCAGCGCGGCTCGGCAGACGGCGCAGGAGAGCGTAGGAACCGCTGTCAGCGGCTACGCTGTCGGCGAGGGCGGAGTTCTAAGGATTTGCCGAGCGCTGGTCGCTCCGGATTGTTTCTGGACGGTTGTTGGCTGACACTTTGATTGCCAGCATACCGGGGCGAGCCCGGTCGAGCAAGCTCTGCCACACTTGGTCTGAATCCTGCTTGCTGAAAATCAGGCTACCTGCGGCGCGGATACTGTACCAGGAGCCCCGAAGCATTTCGCCTCGAAGCTGCTCGGACGACCATTGAGCGCGTCCGAGGAACACCCTCCGGCTTGCGTCCTGCGGCTTTTCCGCCAGCAGCTTGTCAACTCCGGCTGCGTCGAAAGAGGCATAAACGCCCGGACCAATGGGGATGGCATGATCGGGTGGGTGGTTTGACCGATAGAAGATGCTGACATCACGAATGTCTACAGGCCCTCCGAAGTAGGCAACCGCGGCGCTCGGCTTGAGCCGTACGTTGAAGGGGAACAGCGTCCGCAGCATGAGTGGCGTGGGACGATTGATGATGATACCCACCACCACCGGTATCGGCACTGCGTCGAGGGGTAGCATCAGCACTACCGAATGTCGAAAGTAGGGGTCCAGCAAACCGCGGCGGGCAACGAGGTAGAGTGGCTGTTCCGGAGTCTTCGTAGCTGCAGCCAGGGTTGGGCCAGCAAGCGCACACACCAGGCAGACGGGCAATGCGCCTGCCAGCACGTTGGGGCGGCCTGCCCCGGGGCCGGCCGTCTTCATGCCAGAGGCTGTTGCGAAAGGCCATAATGCAGCGTTTCGGCTTCTCTGGAGCCATGCAAGCACGCGCACGCTGTTCCATCCTGATGAGGGTAACTATCGCCACCCTCATCATACAACCGTCCGGATTGAAAACGGAAACCCGGTTGGATATATTCGGAAAGAGGAAAATCCATGCCGATCTTTGAATACGAGTGTCGCGACTGCGGTGCGCGATTCGAGAAGATTTTGATTTCGGGCTCCGCGAAAGCTGTTTGCACCCAATGTTCCAGCCCGCGCATCCAGCAACTCCTCTCTGTTTTTGCGGTTTCGGGAAATGCGGTTTCCTCCCCTGAGCCGGGGCCGTGTGGGGCTTGTGGCGCCCCTCGTCGGGGAATGTGCGGCGAATGACTCGGGCAGGGAGACTTTTGCCGCAGATTCGCCTGCTTCGAACCCTGCAGGAATTCCGAGCGTGCGAGGAAATCCAAAGGGCGGTTTGGGGCCGAATCTCCGTGTCGGCAGAAGTGCTCAAGGTAACGCAGGAACATGGCGGGGCCGTTCTCGGAGCCTTCCTCGAGCAGCGGCTGTGCGGTTTCATCTATGCTTTCCTGGGCCGGTATCGGGACCGGCTGATTCATTGGTCTCACCTGATGGCAGTGAGTGAGGGCCACCGGGGTCGAGGTCTGGGTTTCCTGATGAAACGCGCCCATCGCCGCCTTGCCCTCCGGCAAGGTCTTCGCTCGATCTGTTGGACTTTCGATCCCTTACAGAGCCGCAACGCTGCTCTCAACTTAGGGCGCTTGGGCGCGCAGGTGGAAGAATACGTTCCGGATTGTTATGGCGATTTTCCCAGCACCATCGAGGGAGGCCTGCCGAGCGACCGGTTCATCGTAAATTGGCAAATCGCGCGAGCAGAGATTGGGTTGCGCACCCGTTCGGATGTTCCGCTGCAGCTTCCCTCAACTCACGCCAACCTTACAAGACCCTCCGAAAACGGCTTTCTCGAGAACGAGCGGATCATCCTGAATCTCGCGGGCCCGAAGGTCTGGGTTGAGATTCCCGCAGACTCGGATTCGATGCGGCGTGACGCTCCGGATTTGGCCCGGCGCTGGCGACTGCAGACGCGCAGGATTTTCACGCACTATTTTAAGGCCGGCTACAGCGTGGCAGGATTCATCCGAATGCAGAAAGCCGGAGCAACTCGATGTTTTTATGAGCTTCGTCGAGGCATCGGAATGCCACCCACAGTTCGTGCCCAGGGGAAGTGAGATGGACGCCGAATTCCTCTTCAGCCGATCAAATCCCATTGCGGGACGGATTGACGAAATGTTGGGCGAAGCGACGAAATCGATCGATTGCGCCCTCTACCGTCTCGGCCACCCGGAGCTTAAGAAGGCGCTGGCCGAGGCCGCGCGCCGCGGTGTTCGGGTTCGCTTGATCCTGGATCGAAGTAAGTTCAAGGAGGGCCTTGCCGCCGAACTGATCGAAGAACAGAGAGCGGTGGCATGGCGCCTGTCCTTCGGACGCTTGGGACCGAAGACGAAAATGCATCATAAGTTCGCCGTTGTCGACGGCAAAACGGCGATTACCGGAAGTTATAACTGGACTGTAGAATCCGACAGGGAAAACTACGAGAATCTGGTTATCGTCCACGATCCGATTGTTGCGAAGTCTTATGCCGGCGAATTCGAATTGCTTTGGGCACAGTCGTCTGCCGACGGAACGGATGAGGCGTAAGGGAAGAGTATAATTACGGGTTCCGGGCAGATAGCGTCGTCATCGGAATCTGACTTTGCCAGGGACGGGGCGGTTACCATGGCTCATGACAAGAAACCTGCAGGGAAACGGGCGGACGCCGGACCTTACCAGATCTACCTGATGCGTCACGGCATTGCGGCGGATTTGGACGCTCAGGGCAGCTCAGACGATGCGAAGCGGCCGCTGACATCCGAAGGCCGGTTGAAGATGAGAACCATCGCAAAAGGCTTGCAGAGCGCCGGCGTTGAGTTGGATTGGATCGTCAGCAGCCCGCTGCTGCGCGCCGTTGAAACTGCCGAAATTCTCGCCCAAGAGCTCTCAGCTACCGCGGTGCTTGAATCGTGTGATGCGCTTGCTCCAGGCCAGGTTTCTGCGGCAAAGGTGACGGCGTTTCTTGAGCAACACCCGGAGCGGAGGCGCGTGTTGCTGGCAGGTCACGAGCCTTCCTTGAGCCAGCTTGCCGCTGAGCTCATCGGCGCGTCCCACGCAGCGAACTTTGGCTTCAAAAAGGGTGGATGCTGCTTGATCGAGCTTGATCGCCTGCCCGCCAAGTCTCCTGGCCGGCTCGTTTGGTGGCTGACGCCGCGCCTGCTTCGCAAGCTCGGATAAAGTCAAAACCGGGAGGGGCGCAGGTTGAAACTGAAACCGAAGGTGGACAGCATAACGCTGATCAGTTTTTTCGTGATTGCCGGACTGGTTTTTCCGGCTGTTTCGTTGGCCCAGAGCCGCCAAAACTCAATGACGCGCCAGACGATTGCATGCCGCGTCCTTGAAGCGGAGGAAAGCACGCGTTATGGCGTCCGTTTGGTAATTTTTCATTATCGGGACGATGCGGAGCGTGCAAAACTAGGCGCCCTTTTGAGAAAGGATGATGGCGCCACCGTAGAGTTCCAATCGCCCGGGGGCAAGTGGCGCCGGGCCACGGTGCTGCGGCTCAGAATCTGCTTTGGGCGTGGACTGCTGGTCTATCGTCTTTCGCGCGCCGCCCGCCGCGCCTCGCCGGCCTTGGCCCGACGCGCACCCGCAAACGGCAGCGCGCTGGCGCGTGGCGACGTCTTTTTCGTAAGATTTCCCTGATCAGTATTCCACCTTTACCAGGCACAAACCGCATGCCGGCGCGGTCGGGCCAGCCAGCGAGCGGTCGCGCGCCGCAAGAATCGTCAGGATCTGTTTTGGTTCGATCTTTCCTCGTCCCACTTCGATGAGCGTGCCCACGATGTTGCGAACCATGTGATGCAGAAATCCGTCACCGCGAATCTCGTAGACCAACAGGGAAGTTCCGGGCCTCCAGGTGATGCGGGATGAGAGAACGGTGCGGACGGGCCGGGAACTTCTCTTCTGCGACACCTTTTCCCGATTCTCTGCCTGCCGCGCATCGGCCGCTATGAACGAAGTGAAGTCGTGCGCGCCAACGAGAAGCGCTGCAGCCTTGGTCATGCGGCCCAGGTTAAGGGGCCAAGGATAATGATGCACGAATCGCACGAGCGGCGGAGGGCAAACGGGCGCGAGGAGCAACCGATATCGGTACGTTTTGGAGCGGGCATCGTATCGGGCATTAAAGGTGAAGGGCATCTCCTGAACCTTCAGAATGCGCACACTTTTGGGCAGCTTGCTGTTGAGCGCCCTTTGCAGATTTTCCGTTGGGATTCTGCACGCCGTCTTCAAGTTCGCCACTTGGCCGGCCGCGTGAACGCCGGCGTCGGTGCGGCCGGAGCCCGTCACGATGACTCGCTCGCCCAGTATTCGTGCGAGGGCTTGTTCGATGCAGTCCTGGATTGTGGGGGCGTGAGGTTGCCGCTGCCAGCCATGGAAATCCGTGCCGTCATAGGCAATCGTCAGGCAGAGGTTTCGCATCACCTCATAGATATTCTACGGTGTAGTGGTCCACGTCATAGCCGAGGATTGCCTCAGCCTCTCCCAACGCCTGACGCAGCGTAGAATCAATCAAGGACTGGCTGTTGGAAATGGAAACAATTCCTACGGTGGTCCTTTGCCACACATCCTGGTGGTCCAACTCGGCTGTCGCCACATTGAACCTAACGCGGAGACGGCTCTGCAGCTTCTGCAGAACCGCTCTTTTCTCTTTCAGGGAATGGGCGTAGGGAATTTGAATCTCGAGCGTCATCAGGCCGACGGGCATGGCGGATCAGGCAAGAACTTCTTCGATTACGCGCTCGGTGACAAACGCTTCGATGAGATCGCCCGTCTTCACATCGCTGTAGTTTTCGAGGGAGACGCCGCATTCCATGCCGGCCCTGACCTCGGCCACGTCGTCTTTGAATCTCCGCAAGGACTTAACGCGCCCTTCATAGACCACCACATTGTCTCGCAGCAGGCGTACTCTCGAGTCGCGAGCCAGCTTGCCATCCTGAACGTAGCAGCCCGCCACGGTCCCCACTTTGGAGACGCGGAACGTTTCGCGGATTTCGACGTGGGCGAGCGAGGTTTCCTTGTATTTCACGGCCAGGAGCCCTGCCTTGGCCTTACGGATCTCGTCCACGAGCTCATAAATGATGGTGTGAAGACGAATATCGACTTTTTCCAGTGACGCGAGCTCCGAAGCTTTACGTTCCGGGCGAACGCTGAAACCGATCACAACCGCATTCGATGCGGCCGCCAACAGAATGTCAGTTTCGGTAATGGCGCCGACCCCCGCGTGGATCACTTTTACCTTAACCCTGTCGTCGCTTAGCTTCGTGAGCGTTTCGGTCAAGACTTCCACGGACCCTTGTACGTCCGCCTTGATGATCAGCGGCAGTTCCTTTACGTCACCGGCCGCGAGCTGCTGGTGCAGATGATCGAGCGTAAGGCGGGCGCTCTTAGCGAGCGCGGCTTCCCGGGCCTTCGCCTGGCGGTGCACCGCAATCTGGCGGGCCTTGGCAGTGTCTTCAATCACTTGAAGCCGGTCACCGGCTTGCGGCACATCCTCAAGCCCCAGGACTTCAACCGGCATCGAGGGAGGAGCGTTGGTAATGAACTCGCCCCGGTCGTCCAACATGGCCCGCACTTTGCCGTAAATAGGGCCGACGATGAACGCGTCGCCGGCATGCAGCGTTCCATTTTGAACGAGCACAGCGGCCACCGGCCCACGCCCCCGGTCCAGCCTGGCTTCGATAACGGTTCCGGAGGCCGGACGGTTCGGGTTTGCCTTCATGCCTTGCAGGTCCGCAACCAGCAGGATCATTTCCAGCAGGAGGTCCAGGTTTTTTTTCTGCTTGGCCGAAACCTCCACCACGACGGTGTCGCCTCCCCACTCTTCCGGAAGCAGGTTCTGATCAGCGAGCTGTTTCTTGACGCGCTCGGGCTGCGCATCGGGCTTATCGATTTTGTTGATGGCGACAAGAATCGGTACCTTTGCGGCGCGAGCGTGATTGATGGCTTCGTTCGTCTGCGGCATCACGCCATCGTCCGCCGCGACAACCAGCACGACGACGTCGGTGACTTTTGCGCCACGCGCGCGCATCAGCGTGAAGGCTTCATGCCCCGGCGTATCGAGGAATACCACCTGGCGACCTCGCACCTCAACGTGGTACGCGCCAATATGCTGGGTGATGCCGCCCGCCTCGCGTGCGGTCACGTTCGTTTCGCGGATGGCGTCCAGCAGCGATGTCTTCCCGTGGTCCACGTGGCCCATGACCGTAACCACGGGAGCTCTGGGTTTCAGATCCTCAGGCTTGTCCGCCTGTTCCACTTCGTGAGCCACTTCTTCTTCAAAACTAATAACCGACGCCTCCGCCCCAAAAGCTGAAGCCACCTCCTGCGCTGTCTGGCTGTCCAGCGTCTGATTGATCGTCGAGAAGATGCCTTTGTCCAGCAGCCGCTTGATGACGTCCTTGGCACGCACGTCCAGTTTCTCTGACAGCTCTTTGACGCTGATGCCTTCCGTAATCACGATGTTTTTCGTGATCGGAACTTCTTCCGGCGCCACGGGCTTCGGAGGCACCATCGGTTGTAAGCGGGGCGCGCCGGCAGCCGTTGCAGGCCTGCGAGCGTGGTGGAGTCTCGCCGCAGCACCGGCATCGACGGGGCGTGCGCCGGCCACCGCGCCAGGAGTTGAAGCTGTCGGGTGCATGGGCCGATGCTCACCCGGCCGGCGCAAGGGCACAGGCCGCAGCCCCGCTGGCCGTGCGCCGGTCACGCCAGGATAAATCGGTTGGTTAGAGGCCGCTGACTTCTTACCTGCCGCGGGACGAGCTCGCTTTTGAGCGGGGGCTGCAGGCGCCGGACTGGCTGCAGCCGCTGGCCTGCTGGCCATCGGAGCGGTCTGCTCCTTCCCGGCTGGTGGACTGGCTGCGGCACTCGGCCGAGCCGCAAGAGGCGCACGACCAGGAGCGGCTGGGCTTGCCACGGCCGGCACAACCGGAGGAGGCTCACTCCGTGGAGCGTGGACCGGGGGCCGCACCGCCGTCACCGGCGGCGCAGGAGCAGGCCTCGGCAAGGGCGTCGTTGCCTTCCGAGCCGCCTCCTTGATTTGCTCGATGGTTCGAACGGGAGGCGGCGGTGGAAGATGCAAAGGCGGGTGCAGTATTGCGGGCTTGGAAGAGACGGGCGCTGGCGTTGAGGGCTGAGCATGCGTCTCTGCGAGGGCAACAGGCGGTTCCTCAGAGGCAGAGAGGCCGCGGAAGTGCGCCCGTACTTTATCGGCGACTTCATCCTCAATTGCGCTCGAGTGCGATCTCTTGTCGGTAAATCCAAGCTCGTGAAGATAATCGAGAACGGACTTGCTCTTGACCTCCAGCTCGCGCGCCAAATCGTTGATTCGAATCTTAGCCGTCACGTTTAATTCCATCTATGCTCCGGTTGAGGAGCAACGTCGCGTGGGAGCTTTGCGCCGCGTCGCGGTTCCTCGGCGCCACCCTTGGTGACTGGAATCTCCAGACTTAAAACAGGGCAGTACGCTCGTCACGATCGATTTTCGTCCGGCTTGCCGGGCTCTTCCTCTTGGGCTTCAGAAGCTGGGACTTGCCGGTCCGGCTCCGCACCGGCCTCGCTCTGCGGCTCGTCCGGCTCCGCCAACACCGCCGCCTCTTCGGCCGACGACTGTAGGGATGCCTGGGGTTCGGTATCGGGCTCATTTTCCGGAAGCGCAGGCGCCGGCTCCGCCGCCTCTGCGCCTTGGGCGGCGCCGGACTCTTCCAGTTCCTCGTCTACCCCGGTTTCCGCCGCTTCTTCCGATGGCTCACCCTTCTCGAAATAATCCGTCACCACGCGCCGAATTCGATCGACCGTCTTGTCGCCAATGCCGGAGATTTGCATAAGGTCATCCGGCGTCATGTGCGCAAGCTGCTCAACCGTCTCCACCCCATGATCTTTGAGCTTTTGAAGTGTCTTGTCACCCAGGCCCTTGAGCTCGGAAATGGCTGCGCCTCGCAAAGCCATGGCTGCCATTTGAGACTCAATCTCCTGGCGTTTTTCCTCTTCGCTCTTGATGTCGATATGCCAACCCAGGAGCTTCGCCGCCAAGCGTACGTTTTGCCCCTTCTTGCCGATGGCCAGAGATAGCTGGCTGTCGTCGACAATCACTTCCAGTTGTTTTTCCTCAGTGTCGATGACCGAGACGTGGTTGATCTTCGCCGGACTCAGCGCATTGGCTGCGAACTGCACCGGATCCTCGTTGTACTCAATAATGTCAATTTTCTCTCCTCGCAGCTCCCTGATGATCGACTGCACGCGCATCCCTTTCATGCCGACGCACGCGCCGACACAATCAACTTCCGAGTCCTTCGAGAAAACGGCTACCTTCGTGCGCTCTCCGGCCTCCCTCGCAATGGCCCGGATCACTACCGTCCCGTCATAAATCTCCGGGACTTCCATTTCGAAGAGGCGCTGCACGAGGCTTGCATCCGCCCGCGAAACGACCACCTGCGGACCCCGCGCTGCCCGGTCCACGAGCGTGATTACCGCTCGCAGCCGGTCTCCGATTTGATAAGTTTCCAGCCGTGACTGCTCGCGCCTGGGCATGCGCCCTTCTGTGCGTCCCAGGTCTACAATGACGTCGGGTCCCTCAATCTGTTTGACCGTACAATTAACAAGCTCTCCTACACGCGAATGGTATTCTGCGTAAACCGTGTCCCGCTCCGCCTCACGGACTTTCTGGAAAATCACTTGTTTTGCCGCCTGCGCTGCGATCCGTCCCAACACATCCGTGGCTTTGCGTATTCGAACCTGGCCTTCAAGAACGGCTTCCGCATCGTAGCGGCGAGCTTCGTCGAGAGAAAGCTGGTGGTCCGCGTCTTCAACCTGTTCCACCACTTTCTTCACTGCGAACACTTCGACCGCGCCCGTTTCCTTGTTGAAGTGGGATTCGAGGTCCTCCGCGCTGCGATAGTACTTGCGCGTGGCCGCCAGGATGGCGTCTTCGACGGCGGCGATGATCACTTGGGGGTCAATACCCTTTTCGCGGCTCAACTGGTCAATGGTTTGATACAACAAACTCGTGGTCAAAGAACGCTACCTCAAAGTGACTTTCGAATTGTAGCCCTATATTGTCATTCAGGGACCAGCCTGGCTTTCGAAATCTCGTCCAGCCGGTATTCCCGAATCTCGCCGGCGCCCAGGTCGAAGCGCACACGCCCCGATTCAACGCCGGCAAGCCGTCCGTCGATGACTTTCGGTCCCTCCACAGCATCCCGCAAAACCAGCCGCGCGCGTCGGCCCGCGAACCACTCGAATTCGGAAGGTCTCGAAAGTTGCCGGTCAAGGCCCGGGGACGAGACTTCCAGCATGTACCGGCCGGGAAACGGGTCTTCAACGTCCAGAAGCGCGCTCATTTGCTCGCTCATCGTCTGACAGTCTGCGTGCGAAACGCCAGACGGCTTATCGATATAAATGCGCAACAACTGGTTGGTCCGGCCGCCCTTAACTTCCACATCTACAAGGGTGAGGCCTTCTGAGGCAGCAACACGCGCTGCCATGTTTCGAATAAGCTCCACGTCCACGGCCATGAAGAATCGCTTCCGGTCTCGTTGGAAAAGCCGGGGACTCGACCTTGGTCCCGGACACACCGGCGTGCCAACAAAAAAGTGGGCTTTCGCCCACTTAACCACACCATGGTTAGTATAACTTTTGATTACGTCGATAGCAAGCGACGGGCAGACGTCATTTTCGGCCATTGCTCCGGACAGTGCCCATCCATTGGCAACGGGCAGTTGCCTGAAGTGAAATGCTATAATCCAGCCTGAAACACAACCCGGCATGACCATCAACTCAAGAATCGAAGAGCTCGAACGCCGCAACGCGGAATCCGAGCAAGGCGGAGGTGAACAGCGACGAGCGCGCCAGGAGTCCTCGGGCAAGATGACGGCAAGGGCGCGGCTGGAATTGCTCTTCGACGAAGGGTCGTTCGAAGAAATCGACAAGTTTGTGGAGCACCGCGGGCAGGATTTCGGCCTGGCTGAAGTTCGTGTGCCCGGCGACGGCGTGGTCTGCGGCCGCGGACAAATTCACGGCCGCCTGGCTTTTGCCTTCGCGCAGGACTTCACCGTGTTCGGAGGATCGCTCAGTGAAGCGAACGCGGCCAAGATCTGCAAAGTAATGGATCTGTCGCTTAAAGTGGGCGCGCCCGTGATCGGCCTGAATGACTCCGGCGGCGCTCGCATCCAGGAAGGGGTGGCATCCCTCGCAGGCTATGCGGATATCTTTCTTCGGAACACGCTGGCTTCCGGTGTGATCCCGCAAATTTCGGCCATCATGGGACCGTGTGCAGGCGGAGCCGTCTATTCGCCTGCCATCACTGACTTCACCTTCATGGTGGATCACTCGAGTTACATGTTTGTAACCGGCCCGGACGTCATCAAGACCGTCATGCACGAAGAGGTGACGAAGGAAAATCTGGGCGGTCCACTCACCCACAATCGAAAAAGCGGTGTGGCGCATTTCCTTGCTGCGGATGATGCGGATTGCCTGGCGCGGGTGCGGCATCTCCTCACATTCCTGCCACAGAACAACCACGAAGACCCGCCTTGGGTGGCATCGCGCGACCGCGACGACCGCAGCGATGAATCGCTTGATGAGATTGTCCCCGCGGAGCCGGACAAGCCGTACGACATCAAACAGCTCATCCTGGGCGTGGTGGACGATGGAACGTTCCTGGAAATTCAGGAGCACTACGCGCTGAACCTGGTTGTAGGCTTTGCGCGGCTTGGCGGCCAATGCGTCGGGATTGTGGCGAATCAGCCACAAGTTCTGGCGGGCTGCCTGGATATCGATGCCTCAGTGAAAGGGGCGCGTTTTGTCCGGTTCTGCGACGCTTTTAATATACCGCTCGTCACGTTCGTGGACGTTCCTGGCTTCCTGCCCGGTACTCAGCAGGAATTCGGCGGCATCATTCGCCAGGGCGCCAAGCTTCTCTATGCTTTCGCCGAAGCCACCGTGCCGAAGGTCACGGTGATTACGCGCAAGGCGTACGGCGGAGCGTATTGCGTGATGTCATCCAAGCACCTGCGCACGGATGTTAATTACGCTTACCCGACAGCAGAGATTGCGGTGATGGGCGCGGAGGGGGCGGTGAACATCGTGTACCGGCGGGAGCTGGCCGCGGCTGAAAATCCAAACCGGTTACGGAAAGAAAAGGCGGCTGAGTTTCGCCAGCGCTTTGCCAATCCTTATATTGCGGCGGCGCGCGGCTATGTTGACGCCGTCATCCTGCCCCGCGAGACACGCCCGCGGCTTATTGCAGCTCTTCGAATGCTTCAGACCAAGCGGGAAAGCATGCCGGCGAAGAAGCACGGAAACATTCCGCTCTAGTCCTCGTCTTTTTCGCCCATTTGCCCGAGGAGATAATTCTCCAGCCCCACATCCTTAATAATGCTGAGCTGGGCTTCCAGGAAATCGACGTGGTCTTCCTCATCGTCCAGGATTTCCTTGAGAAAATCCGCGGAAGCGTAATCGCCCGCTTTCTGGCAGCGAGCCACGGCCTTGTTGTAATCGGCGACGGCACCGATCTCGATCGCCAGGTCATTTTCGATTTGCTGTTTGACGCTCTTGCCGATATTGATTTTGGGAAGGTCCTGCATGTCAGGAGTGCCCTCGAGGAAAAGGATTCGCTCGACGAGGATTTCAGCGTGCTTCATCTCCCCGATCGACTGCTTCTTGATCTCCTCGCTGAGCCGGTCATAGCCCCAGTTCTCCTGCATCTCTGCATGAAGAAAATACTGGCTGATGGCCCCCAACTCTTCCTTCAACATTTCGGAAAGAACTTCAATCACTTCGGACTTTCCCTTCATGATCGTCTTCTCCTTGTGCTGAGCTTAACTGCTCGAAAGATGACGTCGCGCCGGCCGGCAGGTTTTGGCGGCAATAACCTCGCGGCTTGCGCGAGGCCCCAAAACGGCTAGCCAGACCTGTGCGCTTTAGATTCTTCTGCTTTTTCGCTGGCGTGCTCGATCAGCTCGCGCACGCTGCGGGCAAGCTGGGCCACTTCCCCTTTTCCTTGAATGTCAAATTCAATGCCATAATCCCCCCCCGCGGCGTGATCCACCGCCGCCTTCAGATCCATCAGCGGCTTCACCACCTGGCGAGGCAAGATAATACCAACGAGAACACTCAACAGGATAACGAGCGGTGAAACGATAAGCAACACCAGCTCCGCTCGCCGGACCAGCCGCCGTGCCTCCACGTGGTCACGCCGGACAGCGTCCCAACTTCGTGCTTCCAACTCCGCTGAAAGCTGCAGGATGCGATTGCTGGATGCTTCGAGAGCCTGAGTGGTCTCTCGCAGCTCGGGGTTGCCGGCGGCGAGCGCGTTGGCCACCTGGCTATCGAACGACCCGCTTTGATCGCGCAGGTCCTGAAGCAATTGGATACGACTTTCATGCCTCGACCGGGCCAGTACTTTGTCGAGGTTGGTCTCGTAAGCCATGACGACTTTCCGAAACCTCTCCGAAACCGAGGGTCGCGACGTTGCAGCCTTCGCCACCGCCTCCTCGAGGCTTTGCCGATACGTGGTGATTTCCGCTCGCACCTGGCCTACGGCGGCCCGGTCGCCCGGCTGCAAGTCCTCGCATTGGCGCAGCGTTTGCTGCATCGCGTCGAGCGATGCCCGGCTGGCGCTAAGGTCTGCGGAATCACCCAGGAGGAAATAATTCAGCTCCATGCGTCGCGCGTTAAGCATTTCTATCGAAAGACTTTCGGCCAAAGTGGAAACCTGGGCATCGACGTTGACGATGCGATCCACCAAGCGGCCCATCACCACCAGATAGTAAATCGCGATGAAGATGACCGGAGCCAGAACCACGCGAACTACCAGGAGGCTATAGCCCACCCTGCGCCGAAGCGAGGTTCCCGGCGCCAATACTTTCAGCGGGCGGAGAACTCGCCAGTTGAGGTGGCGCGTGCGCTCGTACCCGAAGATGTCCGGTGACTTCATTCGGTTGCCGATCCCTGAGATTGTTTACTCTTGCCATTATCCCACAACGCAAGTGTCCTGACGCTGCAAGCCTCCGCGGCGTCGCAAGGGCCTTCTCTGCCTGCCGCGCGCTATAGCTTAAGAGTCCCGTGCGGCGTTCCCGCCATTGTCCAATATCATGGGTAGCACGTTTCAATCCTGACCGGTTATAATCGCCGTCTTTCGGAAGTTGGATCGATTCGTCTGCCCGGAGGTCGTGGATGAGGAAACGAAGAGTCTGGATGTTGTGCGTGGGGTTGTTGGCGCTGGCCGCGCTTAAATCGCCCTGTCTGGCGCAAACAGCGGCAACGGCGCAGCATGTGACGGCGGCCCGGCTGACCGCGCTGGAGCAGGAGGTCGCGGAAGCGCGATCGTCTGGTGACAACGCCTGGATTTTGATGAGCTCGGCTTTGGTCCTTCTGATGACGGGACCCGGCCTGGCCCTTTTTTACGGAGGACTGGTTCGCAGAAAGAACGTGCTGGCCACCATGATGCAGAGCTTCATCCTGATGGCCATGATTACGGTGTTGTGGGCGCTCTTCGGCTATAGCCTTTGTTTCCACACGGGCAACTGGCTGATTGGAGGGTTCGGCTATCGGTTCATGCACGGGGTTGGAAGCGCGCCGAATCCGGCTTACGGACCGACGATTCCGCAGCAGACGTACTTCCTTTTTCAGCTTATGTTCGCCATCATTACGCCCGCGTTGATCACGGGCGCGTTTGCCGAGCGCATGAAATTCAGCGCCATGGTCCTATTCATGCTTCTCTGGTCGATTCTCGTTTACGATCCGATGGCGCACATGGTGTGGGGCGAAGGAGGGCTGCTCAACGCCGCCGGTGGGCTCTTTCCAACGCTGGACTTTGCCGGTGGCACCGTTGTCCACATCACCTCCGGAGTGTCGGCGCTGGTTTGCGCGCTCTACCTGGGCAAGCGTGTAGGATTTCCTCACGAGCCGATGCCTCCTCACAATCTGGTTTTGAGCGTCATCGGCGCCTGCCTGCTATGGGTGGGCTGGTTCGGTTTCAACGCGGGCAGCGCCTTGAGCGCGGGCGCTCTGGCCAGCAGCGCATTTGTAGCCACGCAACTGGGCGCCGCGGCTGCCGTGCTGGGCTGGACGGGGGCCGAGTGGA
The DNA here is from genome assembly GCA_030041095.1 of Terriglobia bacterium. GTDB lineage: Bacteria > Acidobacteriota > Terriglobia > UBA7540 > UBA7540 > JASHON01. Next base: position 31,977 of record JASHON010000169.1, on the reverse strand, counting down.
TTCGAAACGGCAAGCCGAGCGTGCTCGGAGCCATTTCCGGCGGCGTGGCCGGCTTGGTGGCTATTACACCGGCATCGGGCTTCGTCGGTCCTATGCCGGCGCTTGCCATCGGCGCCACGGCCGGAGTGGTTTGTTTCTTTATGGTTTCAAAAGTGAAACACAAGTTTGGTTACGATGATTCGCTGGACGCGTTTGGAGTGCACGGCGTCGGAGGCACGGTGGGCGCGCTACTGACCGGTGTATTCGCGGCGAGCGCCGTAAATCCCGTTTTTCGAAGCAAGGCCGGGCGCGTGCTGGCGTCGGGCCTCATCGATGGCCATGCGAGGCAGATTCTCAATCAGTTTGCCGCCGTCATCATTGCCTGGACGCTTGCGGCAATCCTAACGCTGATCCTCCTCAAAGTGGTCGATATGCTGATTGGGGTCCGGGTGGAAAAAGACGAAGAAGTGGAAGGACTCGACGTGTCGCAGCACGGCGAGGAAGCCTACAACCTGGAAGCCTAGTCCGTTTACTTCACCACAAACGGCGCCGAAGAATCAAAGGACTTCTTGTTGATATCGTCGGTCACCTTGATGTTCATGGTATAGTGCCCAGGCTGCAACGGCCTCAAAGACATCGTCTTCTCGATCGTCACCTGGCTTGACGCATCGTGGATGGTGGCTGCACTCTGCGAGGCGGTGAAGACCGTCTTGCCGTTCTGCAGCAGTTGATATTGAATCTGGGCGTTTGGCCGGTGAGTTTTGGGGTCAGTTCCAAGATTGTAGACCTGCATGTAGATGCCGAGATTCTGGTCAGGCTGAAAGATCGGAGGGTCACCGAGGCGTGGACGAACTTTCGTTCCACCTATAATGAACGGCCCGGTTCCAACATCCGTCGTGGGAACGGTCTGGATGAGGTCTGCCAGAATCAGCGAGCTGTGCTCTAAGGCATTGTCCGGATATTCCGGAACGATGATCCCGATCGCCGTAGTACCCATATGCCCGCTGTTCTGATCCTTAAGAACGACCGTCAGCTTGTACCGTCCCGGCGTGAGGGGCAAAATCCGCTGGTAGATTTGCTGGTGAGTGGAATAAGAGGAGAAGTCGTCAGGAGGCACATCGGCCTGCAGCTCTTGCTCAAACGTCGTGGCAACGCGGCCGCTCAAAGTGGAGAGCTGAGCGTAGATGTCCATGCTGGCCTGCATCACGTTGTCCTTCTTGACGAACTCCAGCTCGCGGGTTGCCACTTGCACCGTGATCGGAACTAAATCCATATCCGACGTCAAGCGGATGAAGTCCGGCTGGACTTTGAAGGGAAGCAGGTTGGCAATAATGCGATGCGATACGGCCGCGCGGAGGTCATTGAACTTCACCGGAGGCGGCTGGAAAATCTTGGCGTAAGTATCGAGCTGAGTGAACTCATCCATGCTTTGCGGCATGCCCTCGTTCAGCTCCTCTTCCGAACCGGAGGTGGGCTGGATGACGGATTCCGGAACAAAGATGGGACCGATCGAAACGGCGCCCTGGCACCCGGTCGTATCGCCGGGAACTTCAGCCATAGCATCTTTCTCGCACGGGTTCATCGTCAAGCGGTATTCACCGGACATTGTTGGGTCAACGAATTCGAGCTTCACGTTTTCGCCGATCCCTGGGATGTAGTTGTAAGTCCAATCCTCGAAGGGGTACGTGACCATCTCGTCGTCGCCGGACGTATCCATATAGGGAAGCTCATCAGGATTCGCCACATAGGTGCCGCCGGAAGGATGGCTATCCACTTCGTTGGGAGGGCCCCACATGATGTAAATGCGCCCGCGATCCGTTCGCCATCCGGGAACACCGGAAGCATAGTGCTCGTTGGCGTAGGCGACACGCCGGAAGAATTCCTCTTTCGCCTCATTTTCCGGATCGCCCGGGTTGGGATTACGGCGCTCCCAGAAATTCTCTATGAACTGTTCGCGCTCGTCGTCGGTGGTCAGCTTCTTGAACGCCGTTCGCTCCTGGGGCGTGATGATGTAGCCTATGGGGCCGTTTAACCACTTGAGGTAAGGGCTTTGCATTTCCTTCTGAATGGCCTTCTCGCGCCTTCTCTCTTGTTTGGAAAGCTTCTTGTCCCCACTGGAGTCCTTCTTCTTCGCCAAAGCCGGCTTTACGCTCGCCGCAAGGAACGCGAAGGCGAGCGCGTAAATCATGAAGAAAATCCAGGTTGGCCTTGTAGGCCGGCTTCGCTCCGGCTCCTTTGATGCGTGACCAGGACTCTGCATACAGCCTCCTACACCCTGATAAAAATTCTATTTTGCGGTTGGACCAAAGTCAAGGCGACGGGAGCGTGGAGATTAGACGGCGCGGCGGTCCTGAAACTTGCGGCGGAGAGCCGTGTGCAGGCGGTTGCTGATGGTCTGCGGCATGGGAAAAAGCTTTCCGTCACAGTAAAGCTCGACGGTCTTGACCGTGGTATCGTACACCACCTTGCAGTGGGCGCATTTGCAGATGTGCTCGTTCAGGATGTTCTTCAACTCTTCCGTCAGATCGCCATCGAGGTAGGCCGAGATTTGTTTGAAGGCTTCTTTGCAGGTCAAGCTTCACTCTCGATTGAAGGTTTTGCTCAGTTCCTCGCGTAATTGAAACCGGGCGCGGAAGAGCCGCGCCTTAACGGCGCCCAAAGTGAGGTTCAAAGCTTGCGCCGTCTCTTCCGTGGATAGCTCTTCAACATCCCTCAACATGAAGACCGTGCGCAGGCTCGGCGGAAGCTGGGCGGCAGCGCCCAACAAGATCCTTTCCATTTCCTCCTGGCTCGTAAGCTGCTCCGGGTTAGGCTTCCAATCCCGAAAATCCCGCGGTATGACCTGTCCATCGTCATCCACGGCATCCTCGAGCGGCTCCGAGCGATCGGAGCGCCGTTTGCGGAGCTTCATCAGCCCTTCGTTCACGGCAATACGAACCAGCCAGGTGTAAAAGCGCGAATCCTGCCGGAAGTCCGGCAAATGCTCAAAAGCCTTGAGAAACGTCTCCTGAAGGACATCCTCAGCGTCTTCCGTATTCCCGGTAAGGCGCATTGCCAGCCTGAAAATCCGCCGCTCGTAACGGTTCACCAGCTCTTCAAACGCCTCGGAGCTGCCTGCCTTCGCTTGAGCGACAAGTTCCGATTCCGGCTTCCCAGCGCCATCGTCGGGTGGCAAGCCCGATGCGACATCCGGAGGCTCGTCAGGCTCTTTCTGGAGAGGATTCAGGTCTGGGGCCACTCAGGAAGTATAATGCATTTTTGACCCGGTGTTCTACTTGCCCCTTCCGGGTGTATCCGGCTCCCAGCGCCTCCCCACTCGGGTTGGATGAGCGCGCCGAGAGGTACGTTACAAAGAACCCGTGGTGTTTAAGCGTCTTTTTGTGGGGTGGCGCTCTTCGGAAGAGCGAAATTTAACCGATCGCGTTCAGATTAGCCGGCCCTCGGGCAGCGTGGCCAGGACGAGTTCGGCGTCTGACGGGAGTTGGCGGTCCGGGATATGGCTAGACGGATTGAAGCGCGAAACCGCGGGCGGGCTCCGGCGCGAGTGGAAATTGGCTCACCGCTTCCTGGCGGAAAACTGCGCCGAGGACAACGCGCCCGGCCAGAGCCTTCGGCGTTGGCCTCGGCTTTCGTGGCGCAGGCGTTGTACTCGATCGAAAAGCATTACTACCCGAGAATCGTACGTTGCCTTCAGCACCTTTCCGAAGAGGAAATCTGGTGGAGGCCGAACCGTGCGTCGAACAGCACCGGAAATCTGGTGCTGCACCTTGCCGGAAACATCCGCCAGTGGATCGGTTCGGGATTGGAGGGAAGGCCGGATATTCGAAAACGCGGTGGTGAATTCCAGGAACAAGGACCACTTCCTCGGCAGGAGCTTCTGGCGTTGCTCGGGCGCGAAGTTCGGGCGGCTTGCCGCGCTCTTCGACACCTGCCCACGGCGAGTCTCTCTTCGCACTACCAGATCCAGGGATTTCATGTGACCGGTCTGCAGGTTGTTGCTCACGTAACCGAACACCTTGCGTATCACTGCGGGCAGATTATTTACGCGACCAAACTGAAAGAAGGGAAAGACCTCGAGTTTACCCGATTGCCGCGACTGGCAAAAAAATCAAGGAACGAATGCCAATAAGTCGCTTCAGCACCTGCGTAAGCGGTCACTCTGCAGCCACGCCCGAGATTAGAAACGCTCGGCAGGGTGACTTGACAGGCTGCGGAAAAAGTCTTTCGGGAGTTGACGTGGCGCCGGCTTCCAGCCGGCAACTCGCTTCAATTCAACGGAGGCCGGCAAGATGCCGGCGCACCATTCGCGGCGGCGCCGAGTTTTTCCGCAGCCTATTGAGCCGCACAGCCGGCACCCGGAGGGTTCGCCTGGAGAGCAGCAATCGAAAGGATTCACTTTGTACTCTGAAATTCAAACGGCGGTCCGCGATCGATTCGGTCGCGTAGTTATGGAGTTATTCCAGCTCGAGGTGGCCGAGGTGGCGCTAGGGTTTCCTCCGTCGCCGGAGATGGGCGAGCTTTCCATTACGTCTTGCTTCGATCTGGCGAAGCGGCTGCGGCAACCGCCGCGACGCCTTGCAGAGCAAGTGATGGCGCGGATGCTGCCGATTGAAGGCGTCGAGAGGCTGAGTCTGGCCGGGGCCGGGTACATTAACGTTCATCTCGACCGCGGCGCGCTCGCCTCCGGCTTGTTCCGCCAGCGCGTTGGGCAGCCCCCAACCCCCTCAGTGGACGCGCAGCCGGTTGCGCCCGCATCCGACGAAGCGACGCCCTCGGTGATGACCAGCCCTACCGGCACGGACGCTTCACCCGCCAGCGGCCGCAAGGTTCTGGTGGAACATACCAGCATCAACCCCAACAAGGCCGCTCACATCGGGCACCTGCGCAATGCGGTTCTAGGCGATACTCTGGTGCGGCTTCTGCGATTTCGCAGCCATCGGGTGGAAGTGCAATACTACATCGACAATACAGGCGTTCAGGTGGCGGACGTGGTGGTGGGTTTCGAGCGCCTGGAGCGGATATCTCTTGAGCAAGTTCGCAAGCTGACGCAGGCCGAATCCGGCCTGCGGTTCGACTATTATTGTTGGGACCTCTACGCGCGAGTCTCCCGGTATTATGAAACCCAACCGGACGCGTTGGCATTCCGCGCCGCCACGTTAAAGGTTATCGAAGAAGGTAAAGGGGAAGCGGCGGCAATCGCGGACCTAGTTTCAAGAGCCATCACCCGCCTGCACCTTTGCACGATGGCGCGCCTGAATATTCATTACGATCTTCTCGTCCAGGAAAGTGAGATTCTTCGTCTGGATTTCTGGAAGTCCGCCTTCGAGCTGATGAAGTCCGCGAGCGCTATCCGTTACGAAGAAACGGGCAAAAACCAGGGATGCTGGGTCATGGATTTGGCCGGCGAAAACGGCTCAAGCCGCGAGGGAGGCGCACCAGGCTCGGTGGAAAGGTCTGAAGCGCCCTCTGCCGGTGAGGACGTGAAGATCATTGTCCGGTCCAACGGCACCGTCACCTACGTTGGAAAAGACATTGCTTATCATCTTTGGAAATTCGGGTTGCTGGGCAGGGACTTTGGCTACCACTCGTTCTTCCGCTATTCCGACGGAAGTGAAGTTTGGCGGACGGCATTGAACGAAGAAGAAGGCGCTCCGCCCTTCGGCCGCGCCGGAGAAGCTTATGCCGTGATTGACTCGCGCCAGGCGTATTTGCAGGACGTGGTTCGGCGGGCATTTCTCGCGTTAGGTTATGCCGAGGCCGCTCGCCATATGCATCACTTTTCTTACGAAGTGGTGGAACTCTCCGCGCGATGCGCGGAAGAGATGGGCGTCGCACTCAGTGAAGAAGATCGAAAGCGAAACACGGTTGAAGTCTCCGGGCGGAAGGGCTTGGGAGTGAAAGCCGACGATTTGATTGATGCCTTGGTAAACAAAGCCCGCGAGGAGATCCGCGCGCGCGAAACCGCGGTGGATGCGGTGGAGGAGGAGGCGATTTCCAGGCGAATCGCCGTTGCCGCCTTGCGCTATTTCCTTGTTAAATTCACACGGAACACGACGATCGCCTTTGACTTCAGGGACGCGTTGGCGTTCGAGGGAGAGACGGGGCCTTACTTGCAATATACGGTGGTTCGGGCACGCAACATCCTGAATAAATACCGGGAAGCGCGCCCGGACATTTCAGTCAGCTCGCGGGCGGCTGCTCTTAGCCCGGAGCAATTGCGGCAGGCGCTTTGCGGAAAGGATGGGCCGGCGTTTTGGGGCCTGGTTCTTCTTTGCTCGCAACTGGAGATGGCCGTGGACCAATCGATCTCAGACGAAGAGCCGGCGACACTCGCGAAGTTCTGCTTCAGGCTTGCCCAGGCATTCAACAATTTCTACCACCATCACCACATCCTGCATGAGTCTGACGAGACATTACAGAATTTCTTGCTCTTCCTAGTGATTCTCGCTTCCGAGACGCTGGTAACCGCGCTTCGATTGCTGGGCATCGAGGCGCCGGGCCGGATGTAGTGAATAGTGTTCAGACACCGGGGAGGGTTTAACGGATGAATCGCAGAAAGTTCCTTGCGGCGGCAGTGTCGGCGGGCGCGGCACGGGCGTGGGGCAAGCCGCTGGGCCGTAGCTTGCCTGTTTATTACGATCCCGCCCGGCTCATCCGCGTAGGAATTTCTTCACGGAGCTTTCGCAACTTTTTTGCCGCCACTCGTGATCCCTCCTTTCAACTGCCCGGCCCTATGCTGTCCTTGCTCGACTTTCCGGCGATGGTGGCCGAACGATATGAAGTCCACCGGTTAGAGATCGCCGCGCGCCACTTTGCGTCTACAGAAAGACCCTACCTTCTCGAGATCCGACGGCAGGCGTACCGCTCGCGCTCAATCATCCTGAATGTGCAAATTGATCTGCCCGAGGTTCTGAACGCCGGCGGGTTGTCTTCGCCCGATCCCGGCGCCCGCGCGGACGCCGTCGCGCTTGCCGAGAAATGGGTGACCTACGCCCAGGAAGTGGGCGCACACTCGGTTTCGGTATTGCCGGGCAGAGTGAATCCTGCGGACCTTTCTCCGGTGATCGAATCTTACCGGCGGCTGGCTTTCTACGGCAGGGAGCGGGGCGTTTATACGCTGGTTGGTGACCTATCTGAAGAAGACCCGGATTCTCTAATCGCCATCGTGCGAGGCTCGGAATCTTTCTATGTGAGAACCTTGCCTGACTTCGCGGCCTTCTCGAACAGCCAGGCGCGACAGGACGGTCTGCGCCTGTTATTCTCCCGCGCCTACGACTTGTGCCACGCAGCCGGCGATTCGTTTGACGCACAGGGAAACGAATCCACATTTGATTTTGAAGCTTGCGTCGAAATCTCCAAAGAAGCGAGGTTTCGCGGAATCTATTCCGTCCTCTACGATGGGATGGGGGATCCGTACGAAGGAGTTCAAAACATCGTCAATGAGCTGGTCCGATTTTTGTAGGTTCCTCAAGGATTCCCGACCATGGAGAGACACTTGCTGCGGCGGATGATCGTTTTGGCTGTATTGCTGCTCGCCGGCGCCGCTTGCGCTGCTGCGCAAGCCACCAGCGAGGAGATCGGTCCCATTCTCGACCCGTCGCTGCAGACTCCCGACGTGGTCGCCTATCAACTGCAAGAATACCTGTTGCAACGCGCGCCTCAGCTTCCTCATCCTGCAAGCGCCGCCGAGTGGTTCTCTGAATCCGAACGAATCCGGCAGCGGGTTCTGAAGGTGATCGATCACGGCTGGCCACGGGCGTGGGTGGACTCGCCGCCCGAGTTCCGCAACCTGGGCAAGATTCCAGCCGGCGAAGGATATCAAATCGCAAAGTATCAGTATGAAATTGTTCCCGGATTCGATTCTACGGCCCTGCTCTACGAGCCGGCGCACTTGAACGGGAAAGTTCCCGCTGTGCTGGACGTTATAGGGCATTTTCCCATCGGCAAGGCTGAGGAGTTTAACCAGAAAGAGTGCATCAACCTGGCGCTCCGAGGCATGATCGTGCTGAGTCTCGAATGGCTGGACATGGGCGAACTGCGGACGCCGCAGAACGACCACTGGTACGGCGCCCAGCTTGACCTTGCAGGCGCAAGTGGCGTGGGACTTTTTTACCTGGCCATGCGGCGAGGCCTTGACTACCTGTGGGACGATCCGCACGTCGATCGTGCGCGGATTGGAATGACCGGCGTCTCGGGAGGCGGCTGGCAAACGATCTTGCTCAGCTCGCTCGATCAGCGCGTTGCCGTGGCAATTCCGGTGGCAGGATTTACGTCTCTCATCGGCCGGGTGGAACGGCCGCCGGGCGAGCCCGGCGACTTCGAGCAAAATGAATCGGATTTTCTTGTGGGACAGGATTATTCAACCCTGGCAGCTTTGCGCGCGCCACGGCCCACACTGATTGTCACCAATGCTGAAGACAATTGCTGCTTCCGCGGGCCGCTCGTAAAGCCGGAAATCTATGATCCCATCCTGCCGTTTTATCGCATGTTCGGCAAACCATCCGCCTTCCAGTTCCACGAAGACACCCAGATATCCGCCCACAACAACGGCAGAGACAATCGCCAGCAGGCGTATCGGTTCTTCGACTCAAATTTCGGCGTCGAAGGCCCAAGCAAGGAAATTCTGGTGGGGTCGGACATCAAAAGCTATTCCCAACTCGCCGTCGGTCTTCCTAAAGATAACTTGACGATTCTCGGCCTGGCGCGAAAAATGGCGGCTGGACTCAGCCGCCCTGCCGTTCCTACCGGCCCTGCCTTTGCCGCTTGGGCGGTCTCGCAACGCGCCAAGCTGCGTGACGTAGTTCGATACCATCCTGTGGCGGTGGTGCGTCCGTGGCGCATCGATGACACCCTGCATAACCGGCTCGAATCCCTTTCCTATCGCTTTGAGATGAGCAACGGCTTGAGCGCAACGGGTGTTTGGCTGAAGTCGATGGATGCGCCGGACCGCGCGCCACTCACTATCTTTCTGGATGACCAAGGAAGAGCAGACGAAGCTCAAAAAAGCTGGGCGCAGCTTCCGCGCGTCGCTTTCCTGATCGGCCGCGACGAGCAGGTTTTGGCGGTGAACCTTCTCTTCACAGGCGATGCATCGCCGGGAAGCCGCGGGGCCGTGGAAAGCTTCGCCGAAATGTTGGACGCCGTCGGAAAGCGCCCCGCTGCCTTGGAAGCCGCACAACTGATTGCGATTGCTCAATGGGCCAAGCACCGATGGAATCCGCCGGGCATCGGTCTCGACGCTACGGGCATCCGCAGCCAGTTCGTCGCGCTGCTATCCGGTGCGCTTCAGCCTGGGCTATTTTCCGAGATCCGGACGCGACGCGGCATTCATAGTCTCTCCTACGTTTACACCAAGCCCATCCATTTCGGAGACGCCCCGGAATTGTTTTGCCTGGACTTTTATCGATATTTCGATCTCGACCGCCTCGCGCTGCTGGCGAAGCCTGCGCGGGTACGCCAAGATGATTTCCTGGAAATTCAGTAGACAATCGTTCAGCCGGCGTTTCTCTTGGTAAGCTCGCCGTCGATGGTGCGCCAGATTCCCAGCGTGTTTTCATTCTGCAACTCTGGCGGCAAAACTTTCTCCGGAAAATTCTGATAACAGATAGGGCGGGCAAAGCGCAGGATCGCGGCCGTGCCCACTGAAGTGAATCGAGGATCGGTGGTGGCGGGATACGGACCGCCGTGATGAACCGCGTGCGACACTTCCAGTCCGGTGGGATAGCCGTTGAAGATCAGCCGGCCTGCTTTTGCTTCGAGAACGGCAATAAGCTCGCGATGCGCAGAGAGGTCTGAGACGTCTCCAAACACGCTGGCGGTGAGGCTGCCAGGCAGCGTCCGGGCAATCTGCAGGAGCGTTTCGTCGTGCTCTGCATGAACCAGAATCGACGCCGGGCCGAATATCTCTTCAGCCAGTTCCGCATTCGAAAGCCAAGCGGCAGCGTCCGTTTCAAACAAGACGGGAGTGGCGGCCGTTCGCGCGGGATCGGCCGGCAGCATGGATGGATGCGCTGTGATACCCTTCACCTTCTGAGCTCGCTTGACGGCTTCCCCGTAGCCCTTGAGGATTCCTGGATGGAGCATCGTGGCAGGCGCAGCCTGGCCGAAAAGCGCCGCAAGCTTTTCTGCGAACTGCTTGAAAGCTTCGTCCTCTTTCCCCACGATAAGCCCCGGACAGGTACAGAACTGTCCGACGCCCAAATTGATGGATCCTGCCAGGCCGCTCGCAATCTCATCACGTCTCTCCCTCGCAGCACCGGGCAAGACGAAAACCGGATTGATGCTTCCCATCTCTGCAAACACAGGAATAGGCTCAGGCCGTTGCGAGGCCGCGTCAAAGATGGCCCGCCCTGCCTTCAATGAGCCTGTGAAAGCCACAGCTTTGATTGCGGGATGCCGCACCACGGCCAGGCTGATTTCGGGATCTATGCCGTGAAGCATGGAAAACGTACCTTCGGGCAAACGCGATTTTTGAACCGCTCTTTTGATGGCTTCTGCCGCTATCTCCGACGTTCCGGGATGCGCTGGATGCGCCTTGACGACGACCGGATTGCGGGCAGCAAGCGCCGAAGCCGTGTCACCACCAGCCACAGAGAAAGCCAGAGGAAAATTACTCGCGCCAAAAACTGCAACGGGCCCTAAAGACACGAGCATTCGCCGCAGGTCAGGGCGTGGGATCGGTTTGCGGTCGGGAAGCGCTGGATCAATTCGCGCGTCCACCCAGGAACCCTCCTTCACCAGCGCCGCAAAAAGGCGGATCTGGTTGATGGTGCGCGTTCTTTCGCCCGCCAATCGTGCCGGCCCGAGTCCGGTCTCTTCAGCCGCCCGCTCGATCCATTCCTCTCCGACCGTTTCCAACTCCTCGCCGATCACCCTCAAAAATGCGGCTGTGGCTTCCCGAGACATTGCACGAAGAGCAGGTGCGGCGCGCGAAGCCAGGGCCAGCGCAGCGTCAATTTCTTCCGAAGTAGCCTGATGAAAAGCCGGTTCCAGCCATTCGCCGGTCGCCGGATTAAATCCCCGGAAGGTCTTGCTGCCTCGCGCCGAAAGCGTGAAGCCTGTGAAGTTTTTCCCACTCAATAGCTGCGCCGCTCCTGGTTCCATCTTTACCCCACCGTGTTCACGAGCGTTCCAATCGGCTCGATGGTGATGCGAATTTCATCGTTCGCTTTTAGCGTAAAACGCTCCGGAGGCACAATTCCCGTGCCCGTCATTAAGAAGCAGCCGTTAGGGAATCGAATATGGCTGAAAAGATATTTCACCAAAGTCTCAGGGGTACGCTTCATCTCAGCCAGGTTCGTTATTCCCTGGAATGCAAGACTGCTGTCACGAAAGATTTCAAGGCGAATTTCTGTAGAGCCTGGCAAGGGATTCTCGCTCAGCCAAATGCCGGGTCCCAAAGCGCAGCTTCCATCGTACATCTTGGCTTGAGGAAGGTAGAGCGGATTTTCCCCTTCAATGTCGCGTGCACTCATGTCGTTGCCAATGGTGTAGCCGGTAATCTTGCCGCTAGCCGCAACCAGGAGGGTCAATTCCGGCTCCGGCACAGACCATGAGCTGTCTCGCCGGATCACCACCCGGTCGCCGGAACCCACAACCCGGGACGGCGGAGCTTTGAAGAACAGCTCCGGCCGCTCGGCACCATAGATGCGGTCGTAAAAATCACCGCCTCCCGCCGACTGCGCTTCTTCCATGCGAGCGCTTCGGCTGCGATTGTAAGTGACGCCTGCACCCCAAACTTCCTGGCTGCCAATGGGCGCGAGGAGATCCGGAAGGTGGTCGAGCTGGCGAGCCGTAGAAACTTGCCGCTCGAGAAAGGCTTGTAAGTCATCACGAGCGATCAGCGCATCCCAAGCGAGTGCCGGGGCGGCAAAATGATTTCCACCGTGTTCGATAACCGTCCCGTCTTTCGATCGATAGAGATGCATCTCGGCTCCTTCAGAAGCGATGGTGTTCTCGACAACCCGCTAAGAATACCACGGCGCCGAGGGCACGCTGAAGATTGCGAGGTGCTACGCAAGATCGAGGTGTCACGCCGGTTGTCTCAATGGCTGGCTCGGAGATACTATTCAGAGACCATGACCAAACGATTGTTTGGCGAGCTTATCGCCGAAGCTGTAGCTGTCTTGATCATCATCTCCTTCGGAGACTCGGCTGCGGCCATGTATTTCCTTTACAAGCCCAGCCCCTATCAGCACGCGTATTGGGGACTTTGTATTGCGTGGGGCTTGGGCGTCAGCATCGCTATTTATGTGACGGGATCGATATCGGGAACGCACGCCAACCCTGCCATCACCCTGGCGCTCGCACTTTATCGCGAATTCTCCTGGCAGAAAGTGGTTCCCTATTGCGTCGCGCAGACTGTTGGCGGATTTCTGGGCGCGGTGTTGGTCTACATTTTGTTCCAGCCCGTGATTGACCACTTCAATTCGGCCAGTGGGCTCACACGCGCCGCGGGCGGCGCTGCCGCCGTTTTCTTCACGCACAACGGCTTGGCCGTTACGCCCGTGCACGCATTTTCCGACCAGATTATTCTCACCGCGTTTCTGCTGTTTGGTATTTTCGCGATCACGGAACAGTACAATGAAATGGCGCCCCAGGCGAACTCGAGCGCGCTGATCATCGGCCTTCTGGTGGCGACGATCGGAGCTTCCATGGGATATCTGGAGGCCTGGGCGATTAACCCGGCGCGTGATTTTGGCCCGCGGCTGTTCTGCTTCTTTGCCGGTTGGGGAGCCGCGGCCCTTCCTTCGCCCGGTCATTACTGGTGGGTGCCGATTGCCGGCCCACTGGCAGGCGGGGTGATCGGCGCTGGAGCTTACCAGGTGTTAATTCATCCATTCCTGCCCGCTCGTCTGCGCGCGTTAGAAAATGAACGGCAAAGCAGGTAGCGCACAGTTGTTTCTTCTAGCACCGCCGACAATCGGGCTTACGCGGAACTCGGTGCCTCGAGGCCCGGTCAGCGGCCGGCATTTTGAGAGCGTCCGGCGTTGCTCCCACCGGCCGACCGCGTCGCGTGCGCCAATTTTCGCCAGGCATCTACCGAAGCCGGAATGACGATCACGACAACGAACAACCCGATCACGGCCTCCCCCATATCCACCGGTAGATGCCGGCTGAGCCCGGTCGCCATCACAAGCCCCGCGGCAACAAAGAGGAATCCTCCGGCAAACAGCACCGTGGCGCCCAAACGGGCTCCCAGACGCCGCGCATCCTGTTCCTTCACTCCGCTCACCAGCCGCAATCCGGCGCCAAAAGCGGCTCCCACTGCGGCCAGCATTACCAAAGTTCCCACGCCGAAGAGCAGCCCCGGCAAAAATCCGAGCCATGCGCCCGGCATGGCTGGCGCAGCCACTCCATTGACGAAAAGCGAAAATGCTCCAAACCCGAAGCCTGCAATGAAGCCGTGAATCAGCGTCCAATACAATGGCGTCCCTTGTGCGTTGGCGCGGGAGACGTGATGGCGCGTCAGGATTGCCCGCGACCGCTCCATATCCTCAAGCCTCTCGTGATGATGCCCCAGAATATGGAAATGGCCGTAATGGCGGCCGCGCAACAAAAGCCAGCCCGCAATCGACATGGCCGCTCCTACCACCACGTAGGCCGCCGCGTTCACTTTGGGCGAGCGCAGAAACGGCGCGAGCGCGAGGTAGGAGAGCTCCGACATCAGCGTGCGCTGAAAGGTGAACGCGGCCCCGAAATAGACGCCCGCGCGCATTCCGCGCGAGCCGCTCCCACTCCCGATCGCATAGCTGAACGTAATCGGCCATGTATGCTCATCCGGCAGGATGCCGTGAAGCAAGCCGAGGAGAAAACAGTCGATCAGTATCGCTGCCAAGTTGGAGCCTTTCCCTTAACGGGCCCGCACTTCATGGCGACGGGCTCTCGACGTAGCGCCGCTGTCTCCGCGGCACTTTTCAATGCGGGCCCCGCCCTGCGGAACCGGCACAATCCGGAAGCGCCACCGTATGGTGCGGCCCTCAGTAGATGATAATCTTGATTTTCGCATTCGATCCTTCCACGGAGGGCAACAGAGCCCATGAGAGACAGAAAAGTTAACGGACTCATCGTTCTGCTTCTCGGATGTGTCGCAACGGCGCATGCGCAGCGCGCCATCCGGCCCGCTTGCTTATCGAACGAAAACTTACGCCATTTTGCGCTCCCCCGCTCGCCTCAGCTTTCGCCCGACGGGCGCCGCGTGGTCTTCGCCGTTCAGGAAGGCGCGGCGGATCTTGGCGTCTCGCACCTTTGGTGGGCGAACGTGGAAAAGCCCGGGAACGCTCGCCAGATCACCTTCTCACCGCCTTCAAACCACGTGGGCGAATCCCAACCTCAGTGGATGCCGGATGGATCGGCCATCCTGTTTCTCGCCAGGCGCGGCAAGCATCGCCGCATTTTCCGTCTTCCCGTCACAGGCGGTGAGGCTTCGCCGCTGAAGATCGAATATCGCGCGGGCCAGGAGGCTGGCGCCACTCCCACGAAAGCCGGCGCCGCATCCACCAGCACCGGAGCGGAGCTGAACGTTGCAAGCTTCGAAATTTCGCCCAATGGCGAGTGGCTTGCCATCCTCGCCAAAGATCCCGAGACCGCGAAGGAACGTCAGCGGCAGAAGGAGAAACGCGACGCCGTTGTTGTGGATCGAGCGCGCCATCCAATGCGAGTGTGGCTCTATTCCATGGCGGATGAATCGCTGACGCCCTTGACGAGTGACCAACGCGCCGCCTTGAGTGCAAGCTGGAGCCCTGACTCGACCCAACTGGCAATCGTCACCCGAACGCCCGGTGATTCCGACGATCTCGGACCCAGGCACTCTGTCGAAATCATTGCCTTGGCTCACCCGCACGTGAGCCGCATCGTCACCGGGATTCCCTCAACCGTCAATCGCGTTTCCTGGTCTCGCAGTGGCAGCCGATTCGCATTTCTCGCTCAAAGCCGCCACAACGTACCGCCGGGCGTTGGGGATCTTTATGTCATTCCGGTGGAAGGTGGCCAGGCCGCGGATCTGACGCCCGAAGGCGCCGGGATCGAAGGAATTCCGCTTTGGTCGAAACACGATGCTTCGATTCTTGTTCAAATACAGAAAGGAAGCCGCATGGGTTTGGCGCGCATCCCTGTTTCAGGTGGAGAGCCGGTCATGCTCGAGACGGGCTTCCCGTCGTCCTTTTCGTTCGCCACCAATCGCGCGCAAACAGGTTGGACGTTCGTTGCTGAAGCATCGAATCGCCCACCTCAAGTGATGTTCCTCCGCCGGTTCTCTGCCGAAGCGGCGCCCTTGACGCTCAGCCGCGCTAATCCAGCCTGGCCCGAATCCGGCTGGCAGAGCGCGCAGCGAGTGGAGTGGAAGTCGAGCGACGGTCTTGCAATCCATGGGCTGGCGTTCATGCCGCCGGCCAATGCTTGCTCCGGCGCACCGCAAAAGCCGCCGTTTCCCCTCATCGTCAACGTCCACGGCGGACCCACGGGCGCCTTTATCCAAAACTTCTCACCTTTCGTTCAGTTCTTACTGGCGCAGGGTTGGGCGGTGCTTGAGCCCAATCCGCGCGGCAGCACCGGCTACGGCTGGCGGTTTGTCGCAGCGAACCAAAATGATCTGGGCGATGGAGACTACAAAGATATCATGGCAGGCCTCGACTGGGTGGTTGCGCACGAGCCCGTGGACCCGCATCGCTTGGGATTGTTTGGGTACAGTTACGGCGGCGAGATGGCAGGGTTCGTGGAAGGGCGCACCACGCGCTTCGCCGCCATTGTTTCCGGCGCGCCCGTCATCGATCAATACAGCGAGTACGGGACGGAGGATGGCTCATGGTATGACCGCTGGTTTTTCGGCCAGCCGTGGAAGCGGCCAGCCGATGCCTGGCGGCAATCGCCGCTTGCGAGAGCCATGGACGCCCACACGCCCCTCTTGCTCTTGCAGGGCAAGGCGGACACGACCGATCCACTCGGCCAATCACAGGAGATGTATCGTGCGCTCCGTCAGGATCACGTAGCGGTGAAGCTGGTGGAGTTTCCGCGCGAAAACCACGGCGGCCTGGCGCTCGGTATCCTCGGATTGCCGTCGAGCGAGCCTTGGCACGGCTTTGAAGGCCGCAGCTATATTCTTCAGTGGTTCAGCTCGCACTTTCGTCCTTCGCAAACCACTAACCACTGACCGCGGCCTCACTCATACCTCAGCGCTACCATCGGATCCACTCTGGTAGCCCGGAGGGCCGGGATGGCGCAGGCAGCGAGCGCGATCGTCGCCAGCAACACTGAAACCGCGGCGAATGTGTAGGGATCGGTCGGGCTCACTCCAAAAAGCTCAGCAGTGAGGAGGCGGGTCAGCGCGAATGCGGCCAGAAGTCCTATTCCGATTCCCAGAAGAACCAGTTTGCCGCTATCGGCCAGGATCATCCTGAAGATGTCCCCACGCTCAGCGCCGAACGCCATGCGAATGCCGATCTCGCGCGTTCGCTGGGCGACGAGATATGCCATCACTCCATAAATGCCGATCGAGGCCAGGAACACCGCCAGCACGGCAAAAACACCGAGCAGAACCGTTTGCAAGCTGATGCCTTGCATGTGATCCGACATCACCTGTCGCATGGTGCGCGGATGAGATAGCGCGAGTTGGCTATCGAGCGAGCGAACGTCGTTTCGGATCTCCGGAAGCAGGCTGAGCGGCGGCAATTGCGTTCTGACCGTCAAGCTCGCCATGCCAGCCCACGTGAGTCCGACCGGGTACGGGAAATACGCTTCCGGACGCACTCGAGATGTGATGCCGACCTCGTTCACATTCCCAACGACGCCGATGACCTTGGAAGGCCCCGCGCCGCCTTCAAACGTCCTGCCAATCGGATTCTGCTTCGGCCAGAAGGTGCGCGCCATAGCGCGATTGATGATGGCCGGGAAAGACAAGCCTGCCGGGATCTTCGGCTGCGCAAATTTCGCCGCTTTGTAAAGAGCGAAGAGCTTATCCGCATCGACGGCGGCGCGCTGAGCGTCCAGGGCGGTGAAATTTCTACCTCGGAAGAATGGAATGCCGTAAGCGCGGAAATAATCCGGAGTGACGAAATTCCATTCCACAAGCTGGTTTTCGAGGGCGCGGTTCGTGTTGCCGGGGACACTGACGTAGCCGTTCGTGCCACCTTCGAGCGGAATGTTCCAGGAGAGCGCGGCGGCGGCGACACCCGGAGAATGCTGAACTTTCAGCAGAAGCCGATCGAGAAAGGCGAGGCGAGCGGGAGCGTCAGCGTAGCGCGCGTCGGGCAGTGACAAGCTTCCCGTCAGTAAACCGGTGGCCTGCACGCCGATATTTGCGTTGCGCATGTTGGCAAACGTCCTCAGCAGTAACCCTGCGCCGACGAGCAGGGCCAGGGACAAAGCAATCTCCGCTACGACTAAGCTGTCGCGCAGCAACCCCGAAGTCCCGCCCGGGCTGAGGACGGCTTGCGCGCT
Source organism: Terriglobia bacterium (assembly GCA_030041095.1). GTDB lineage: Bacteria > Acidobacteriota > Terriglobia > UBA7540 > UBA7540 > JASHON01. Next base: position 14,565 of record JASHON010000169.1, on the reverse strand, counting down.
GATCTTGAGCTCTTCCACCAACCGAGCTTCGCGCACGCGGAGCGCCGGAGCGAGGCCGAACAGAATTCCGACAAGTACGCTGATGGCCAATGTGAAAAGCAGCACGCGCCAATCGATTCCAAGAGGATGCGTGCGCGGAATGGGAAGGCTTGGGTCGTTCCTTGCCAAAAGAATCAGCCACCACGCGCCCGCCAGTCCAACCGCAGCACCGGCCAAGGCAAGCGTGATGCTTTCAGTGAGCAATTGCCGCGCCAACCGCCATCGTCCGGCGCCGAGCGCGACGCGCAGTGCGATTTCGCGCTGCCGGCCCATCGCCCGCGCGAGTAACAGATTGGCAAGATTCGCACACGCAATCAGCAGGACCAAAGCCACGGCGCCGAGAAGAATCCAAAGCTGGCTCCGCACGCCGCGCGTCAACTGCTCTTGCAGCGGAACGGTGACCGCTTTCACGCCCTTGTCGTTATCCGGATACAGGCGCCCAAGGCGCGTTTCGATAGCCGTCAAGTCTGCGGCAGCCTGAGCCGCCGTAATGCCCGATTTCATTCGCGCCACCGCTCGCCAATTGTGGCCACCGCGGCCGCCCAGATTCGCCGGCGACATATCCATGGGAGTCCAAAGCTCGGCGCCTTCCGGAAAATTGAACCAGGGCGGCATCACGCCGACCACCTGGAAAGCCTGATCGTCAAGCTCAATCGTTTTGCCGATAGCGCCACGCTGACCGCCAAAATGTACTTTCCAGAAGCCGTAGCTGAGCACCGCAACCTGGTCGCGACCGGGTCGATCCTCGCCTCGCGCGAACGCTCGTCCAAGAAATGGGTTCGCTCCGATCGTAGAAAAGAAATTTGCCTGGGTCGGAGCCACGCGCACGGGCTGCGCTTGGCCCGCGCCGCTCAAGTTTTCGGTCATCGTCCACGCATAGAGGCTGGTGGAGGCGAGGGTGCGATTTTGCGCTTGCCAGTCGAGATAATCGGGCCCGGTAAGCGGATAATTTCCCGGCGCCGATTCCGTCTCCCAAAGCTGGACCAACTGGCCGGGATTGCGAAAAGGAAGCGGCTCGAGCAGCGCGGCATTCACCACGCTGAAAATGGCTGTATTCGCCCCGATGCCGAGCGCCAACGTCAGGATGGCGACAACCGTCAGGCCGGGATGATGGCGCAGTTGCCGCAAGCCGTAGCGGCCATCCTGCAGAAGAGTTGTCATAGGTCACCTCACGTTGCCGGCTCTCGCACTGCAAAGCGACGCACCCTCGACAGAGCGCCGCCGTCCCGGCGGCATTCCTCGATGCCGGCACTACAGGGAATAAGACGAGCGAATCAGCCATTTTGGTAGCATGGGACCTATCGGTCCCGCCGTGGGATCATGTTCACGACGGAGGTTGAGCCAACACCTGGTGTTTCGCCGCACCTATCGCATGTCAATCGTACGAGTACTTCGTCCGTCTTTTTTCTTCGGCGCGCTCGAGGGCCAGCTCGATGAGGCGGTCAATCAGTTTCGGGTATGGAATGCCGGTTGCCTCCCAAAGCTTGGGATACATGCTGATGGAGGTGAACCCGGGGATGGTGTTGATCTCATTGACGAAGATTTTGCCGCTGCGGCGATCCATCAGGAAATCCACTCGCGCCATGCCGGCGCCATCGATTGCCTGAAACGCGCGAACCGCCAAATCACGCACCCGCTTCGTGCGCCGCGCTCCGATTTTTGCCGGCACCATCAGTTCCGATCCTTCGCGGACGTACTTGGCGTCGTAATCGTAGAATTCGTTGACGGGGACAATTTCTCCGGGCAGCGAAGCCTCCGGCCGGTCGTTGCCCAGGACGGCGCATTCGATCTCGCGCGCGTCGATGCCCACTTCCACAATGATTTTGCGGTCGTACTGCGCGGCCAAGTCCATTGCCGGCCCGAGCTCGTTCCGCGAGTGAACTTTCGAGATACCGACGGAAGAGCCCAGGTTAGCGGGCTTGACGAACGCAGGATAGCCAATCTTGTGCTCGATGCGCCGGCGCGCAGTTTTTGGCGAGCATTCCCATTCATGCCGTAACACCAACTGCCATGGCACGACGGGGAGCCCGGCGTCGCGGAAAAGCCGTTTCATCGCATCCTTATCCATGCCTGTGGCGGAAGCAAGCACGCCCGCGCCCACATACGGGATGCCGGCGAGCTCCAGCAAACCCTGGATGGTTCCATCTTCGCCGAACGTGCCGTGAAGAACGGGAAAGACCACGTCAACGCGCGCGCCGGCGCCAGTGGAACTCCGCGAAATCAATTCCTGCCCGGAAGGGTTTGACGGAGGAATCACCGCGTCACCGTGCTCGAGCACCTCGGGCAAAGCCAGCGCCGAGCTGCCTTTCAACGCTTTGCCCAGAAGCCATTGGCCCTGTTTGGTAATTCCGATGGGCACGACTTCATACTTTTGCCGATCGAGCGATTTCAACACGGATGCTGCCGATTGGAGCGAGACCTCGTGCTCGCCGGACCGCCCGCCGAACAGTAACCCTAACTTGATCTTCTTGGCCATGTGATAAGTTGCGGAGTGGCGCCGGGGCGAGTTTGTGCCTGCCGTGGATTTTTCGTCAAAGAATCTTCTTTCCCAAGGCGGAGCTAATCAGTCCTACGCCCAGAATGGCCGTTTTATTCATGATGTCGATGATGGGATTGATCTCGACCAGATCGAAGGCCAGCAGCTTTCCGCTATCGGAGACCATTTCCATGGCGAGATGAGCCTCGCGAAAAGTCAGTCCGCCTCTTACGGGTGTCCCCACACCGGGCGCTTCGGAAGGATCCATCACGTCCATATCAAACGACAGAATAAACCCCGCGGCGCCTTTTGCGGCCAGGGCAAGGCTCTTTTCCATCACGGCGCGCATCCCTTGCTCGTCGATATCGCGCATGGTAAATACCGTCGTGCCCGATTGCCTGATGATCTGGCGCTCACCCGCATCCAGGTCGCGGACGCCGACTAATACGGACGCTCCCGGCTGCAGCTTAGGCTTGAATCCGCCAATCTCCGTGATGGCTGCCGGTCCGTATCCGAGCGAGGCAGCTACCGGCATTCCGTGAATGTTTCCGCTTGGGCTCGTTTCCGGCGTGTTGATGTCGCCATGGGCGTCTATCCAGATCAATCCTACGTCGCGTCCTCGATCGCGCCAGAACTTGGAAACGCCGCCAATGGTGCCGATCGCCAGCGAGTGGTCGCCACCGAGTGAGAGCGGGAAAAAGTTATCGCTGAGGGTTCGTTCGGTGCGAAGGGCGACGTCGTTACAAGCCTGGGCGATTTCGTTCAAATACTTGGCATGCCGGTCACCGAAGTGCTGTTCTTCAGGGTTCTTGGCGTACAGATTGCCGCCATCTTCCACCTGATGCCCCAGGGCCTGAAGCGCGGCGTTCAGCCCCGCAGCGCGCAGCGCGGACGGGCCCATGTCCACGCCGCGGCGCTCCTGTCCGAGATCAAGCGGAACTCCCAATATCCTCACGCGCATTCCCTATTGATAGCATAAGTGGCGCGCAGATTCCGGAAGCAAGCCACAGCCCGTTTCAGTTAGAATGTTCTACTTCGCAAATACTTCCTTTAAGGAGGGTGGCCCATGAAACGAAACCCAGGAGGCACTCTCGCAGCGAACGGCCCTAAGATAAGCTCCAGCATAGGCGTTCTATTCTCGAAAAAGAGCGTCGCCGGAGGCGTGCTGCTGGCGCTGATGTTGGCAACGTGCATCCTGGCTGCCCAGCAACCGGCCGGCAAGCCGCTACCACCCCTTCCGGCTACTCCCAAGAAGCCTGTGATTGACGTCTATCACGGCATCAAAGTGGAGGATGACTACCAATGGCTGGAAAACTGGAACGATCCTGCCGTACGAGCCTGGAGTAATGAGGAAAACCGGCGTGCACGCGCGTTTCTCGCCAGCCTGCCGGCGCGAAACGCGATTGACCAGCGGTTGCTTGCACTCGCGCGAAAGACTTCTGCATCGTATGGAGACTTTCAATATCGAAACGGTTTCCTCTTTGCCCTCAAGTTCCAGCCGCCCAAGCAACAGCCATTCCTGGTGACGTTGAAATCCCCCAATGACACGGCTTCCGAACGCATGGTCGTTGACCCGAACCGAATCGATCCCAGCGGCACAACGGCTATCGATTTTTACGTGCCGTCACGCGATGGAAAGCTCGTCGCCGTATCGCTTTCGAAAGGCGGAAGTGAAAATGGAGCGCTGCACGTGTATCGTGTTTCGACCGGCGAGCCACTCCCGGATGTGATACCGAGGGTCAATAAAGGCACTGCAGGCGGAAGTGCGGCGTGGAACGATGACGGAACCGGCTTTTACTACACGCGCTATCCAAGTCCGGGCGAGCGACCCGTCAAAGATTTGGACTTTTATCAGCAAATCTACTTTCACAAGCTCGGCGCCCCTGTAAGTGAAGACACCTATTCGCTCGGAAAGAAGTTCCCACGCATTGCCGAGATCGCGCTCCAGTCCTCGCCGGATGGCCGTTACATTCTGGCGACCGTGGCGAATGGAGACGGAGGCCAATTCGAGCATTTCCTGGTTGGCCCGCAGGGTCAATGGACCCAGATCACTCATTTCCAGGACGGAATCACCCAGGCGGTCTTCGGCGAAGATTCGGCGCTCTACCTGCTTTCCCAAAAAGGTGCGCCGCGCGGGAGCATTGTGCTCATTCCGCTTTCTCAGCCTTCGCTGGCTTCTGCCCGGACGATCGTGCCGCAGGCTGAGGACGTGATCCAATCGTTTGTGCCGGTTGCCCACCGGCTTTACGTTACGGATATCTGGGGCGGGCCGTCGGACGTGCGCGTCTTTAGCCTGGAGGGGCATACGCTCGGGAAAGTCTTGCTCGATCCTGTCTCGGCGGTCAACGGTCTCATCGCTCTTTCCGGCGACACGTTGCTCTTCCAATCAGAATCGTATTTGCGTCCGCCGGCGTGGTATGAGGTGACTGCGGGCTCGCTCAAGCCGATTCGTACGGCGCTCTGGACGGAGCCGGCAGTAAACTTCAGTGACACAGAAGTGATCCGCGCCCTTGCCCGCTCCGAAGACGGAACGCGCGTGCCGATGACCATCCTCATGCGCAAGGGCACGCAGCTCGATGGAGAAAATCCCACGCTCCTCACCGGCTACGGCGGTTTCGGCATCAGCCTGACGCCTTCTTACAGCTTCTCCCGCCGTGTCTGGCTTGACCAGGGAGGGATTTGGGTGATCGCCAATCTGCGTGGTGGCGGCGAGTACGGAGAAGAATGGCATCGTGAAGGCATGCTGACCAAGAAGCAGAACGTTTTCGACGATTTCACCGCTTGCGCTGAGTACCTCATTGGTAAGCGCTACACGAGCCCGAAGAAGCTCGCCATTGAAGGCGGAAGCAACGGCGGCTTGCTGATGGGCGCCGCGTTGACGCAGCATCCCGGCTTGTTTCGCGCGGTGGTTTCCTTCGTCGGCATCTATGACATGATTCGGGAAGAGATTACCACCCCCAACGCCGTTTTCAACACCACTGAATTCGGAACCATTCAAAACCTTCGAGATTTCAGGGCTCTTCTCGCCTACTCGCCATACCAACACGTCAAGAACGGCGTTGCTTACCCCGCGGTGTTGTTTTTTACGGGCGCCAACGATCCGCGCGTGAATCCCATGCAGTCACGAAAAATGACCGCACGGCTGCAAGCGGCCTCTTCGTCAGGCTTGCCCATTTTGCTGAGAACCAGCGCGAACACCGGCCACATTCAGTCGTCACTGAACGAAGAATTAATGGAAATCGCGGACATGGACGCGTTTCTATTTCGCGAGCTGGGAGTCAAGGTGCGACTTGCGCCGCTGAAAGAATCGTCTTACTGAAAGCCAGATTTGCGGAAGCCTCGTGTGCACGGAAATATTGCCATGCGTCACGATCGAACTTGTTAGCTGGCAGGTTTTCAAGTAGCAGTTCATCCTGGGCCGATGAACCTGCTGCACGGAAGGCTCCTTCCCATCCTTGGCGTGACCGACGCTCAGGGGTAATTACGAGGCGATCACTTTGGACTTGCATCTCAACGGTTCTCCGAAACTCCTCCCCTCAATCTTCCTCGCAACCCTCGGTCGCGGATTTGGCAGCTTGCTCTTCTCACGAGAAAGCGTCGGGCGGAGGTGGTGGCGAATCAGCCGGCGATGCGGCTGAGGTGATACACCGTGATTTCCGGAGGGGCGCCGATACGCACGGGTACGACAATCGTTCCAATCCCTCGATTCACGTAAAGGTGGCTCTTTCCTTTTCTAAACCATCCTCGGACGTATTTCGTGTAGAGCCAAGCCGGCGAAATCTCGATGCCGGCCAGCTCGAGGTTGATTTGTCCGCCGTGCGTATGGCCGGAAATCGTCAGATCGATGCCGAGTTGGGCCGCGCGGTCGAAGGTGTTGGGATTATGGCTGAGAAGAATATTGGCTCGGTCGGGCATCATCAGCTTATCGACGCCCGGCAGATAACGCCGGACGTGGCCGGCGCCGCCCCATCCGCCGTGCGAGAATTGCTCGAAATCTACTCCAATCAAGTTGATGGCGCCGCTTTGGTTTTGAACGAGCGCGTTCTCGTAGCGCAGAATTCGAAAGCCAACTTTGGCGAAGAGCCGGGTAATCGATCTCTGAGTATGTGTGTAGATTTCATGGTTGCCCAGGCAGCCCCACACGCCGAAAGGCGCCTTGAGCCCGGAAAGCGCGTCCACCACGGCGTATTGAGTGGAAGCATCCCACGTAACAAAATCGCCGGTCAGCACCATGAGGTCAGGGCGCAGCCGGTTGGAGACTTCGGCCACTTTTTGTATTTCGCGCGCTGTCATGAATGGGCCAATGTGCAGATCCGAAAGCTGAAGAATCGTGAATCCCTCGAACGACTGCGGAAGGTGAGGGAGGACGATTCGGGGATGAGTGACTTTCAGGTCAAGCCGGCCATAAAGCGCACCGTAAGCGCCCGCGGCAAACGGGATCGCGCCCAAGGCCGTTGCTGTCTGCTTAACGAACTGCCGGCGCGATGGGCCGGACGGCGAGGGCGGATCCACAGGCGCGTCAGCGGAGGCTGCGGGCGAAGGCTCGCGCTGGATGACCCGCACCGCCAGGCGGCAAACCGCGCCGACCGCCAGCACGACCAGATAGATGGCGAAGCCCAAGGACGAGCCGAACAGCCACCACTGGAAGGGCCCCTGAAAGAGCGCCGTGCCGAGAGTCAAGCGAGTGGGACTGGGCGTATGGCGAAAGGTCCAAAAATCGTAGACGTAAAACCCGACATAGAGTAGCCAGCCCGCGACGCCGAGCCACCGGCGCAAGCTCCGGCGTGTGAGCAACCGCCGCTTCCACTGCCGCAGCTTCGCAATCCAGAACACCTGGCTCGCGATATAAAAAAACAGGAGCCCCAGCGCCACCTTGGCCCGGGGAGATCGGATAAACCGGTAAAGAAGGTGATTGAGCGCAAAGTGGTGCATATAAGGACCAGCTTGTTGCAATTCCACTCCACCTGTCAAACGGCGCCGGTGAGGCTGCCCAAGCGTTTCATTGCGCGAAGACCGATCAACGCCTGCGCCGCGCCCGATCCGGAGGTGGTCCGGGACGCCCCAACGCCGTGATGGCGCGGGCGTTGCCGCACCGCTATCCGGGCAAGCCGAAGTCTTGCCATGCGCCGTAACGCGTCAAATCACCTTCGCAGACGTTGGCAATGTATCGTCCACGAAACGAAAATTGCATGATCCGCTTCCCGTCGCGGGCAAGGGCTGCCCATCTTGACGTTGTATTGGGGTTGTGCTCGATCCCTTCGATCTCATGTTCGCCGTGCCTGAATCGCACGGTAAGTAGACCCTTGGATCGAGTCCGCGTCACGCGGTAACGCCCGCCCTCCAATTCCACCGCCGGCTTGTCATCCGCCAATGCCTGCTGCCACACGGCAACCAGTGACTCGTCCAAGGTCATCATGACTGGATTACCCTCGTCGAATTCTATCAGGCTATTGATATGGGAAGGGAGCGCTGGGCGGCAGCCGTATCCGCTTCTGGTGAGAAGTCTCGTGCGGCAGACGACTCTCACGAAACTCTTGTCATTCGTTCTTGATTGGGCAACACTGGAGGGTCTCTTTTGAGGGACATGGGGAATCGGGAATGAGCAAAGTCTACGACGCAGTGGTGGTGGGATCGGGCGCAGCGGGGGGCATGGCGGCGACCGAATTATGCTTGAAGGGCCTCAAGGTCCTGATGCTCGAGCGAGGGCCGCTCTTCAATACTGCCACCGATTTTCATCACCACTGGAAGCCTTATCGCTTTCCGTTCCGGGGTAAAATTCGGCCTTCGGAGCGGGCCATGTATAACTACACCGCCAACGAATGGAACAAGAAACATTTTGTCAATGAGTTGGAGAATCCATACACGGGCAAGAAATTCGTGTGGGTTCGCGCCCAGGCGGTGGGAGGCAAGACGCTGCATTGGGGGCTTGTTTCGTTACGCTTCAGCCCGCGAGATTTCAAGGCGGCCTCTTACGACGGCGCTGGAGAAAACTGGCCCATCTCCTACTCGGACGTCGAGCCGTATTACGACCGTGTGGAAGACATGATCGGCGTTTGTGGTTACGCCGACCATCTCGAAAATAACCCGGACAGCCACTTTCTTCCACCCGTTCCTTTCACCTGTGCAGAGGAAGTTTTCAAAGACGCGATGGAGCGTGAGATTCCCGGGTGGCATGTGATTCATGGACGGTCCGCGACCGTGACTCAGCCCGGATTTCAGGGCCGCGCGTCATGCCATTATTGTGGCCATTGCGGGCGCGTGTGCAACGTTTCTGCATCGTTCAGCTCGGTGGGGGTGTTGCTGCCCATTGCTCATAAGACGGGGAATCTAACGCTGCGGACGAATGCCGTGGTCTGGAAAGTGCTCGCGGATGACGACGGCCGCGCCAGAAGCGTTCTCTTCATTGACCGAATCAGCCGCCAGGTCGAAGAAGTTTTTGGGAAAGTCATCCTGATGGGCGCAGGAACTCTGGATACCACACGGATCCTGCTGAACTCAAAAAGCGACGATTTCCCAAACGGCCTGGCCAATTCGAGCGGGGTCCTGGGAAAATACTTCTCCGAACAGATTATGGCTGGTGATATTACCGGTCTGATTCCAAAACTCAAGGGGAATGCCAACCGGGGCGGAGACGCCCGCCCGGAGGGTACGGGTATCTACATTCCGCGTTTTCGGAACCTCAAAGAAAAGCGGAGAGACTTCGTGCGAGGTTACGGTTTTGAGGGCGGGGGTGGCAGCGGTGAGTTTCCCGGTTTTGCCGTGAAGATTCCGGGCTTCGGAGCCGACTTCAAAGAAGAGGTGAAGCAATACTACGCTACGGTGATGAGTATCGGCTCCTTTGGCGAAGTGGTGCCAAGAGCCGAAAATCACGTGGAGATCGACCCGCTGGTTTGCGACGCTTGGGGCATTCCGGTGCTCAAATTTGAAGTCGAATGGGGACCGAACGAGCTGGCCATGGCGCAAGATGCCAATGATACGCAACGGGAAATGTTCAAGAAGGCCGGAATTGAAATCATCAATGAAAGGACCACTCCGCTCGCGCCCGGCTGGAGCATTCATTCGGCAGGCACGGCGCGCATGGGAAATGATCCGAAGACTTCAGTTCTGAACAAATTCAATCAAGCTCATGACGTGAAGAACCTGTTTGTGGCTGACGCAGCCTGTTTTGTGAACTCATCGGAGAAGAACCCGACACTGACGATCCTGGCGCTTTCCATGAGAACGGCCGACTACATTGCCGAACAGATGCGAACCGGCGCTTTCGGGTAGGAAGATAGCGAAAGGTACCCCCTATGAAGAAAAAACGTGGAGATGAAGCCGATGCAGGAAGGCGTGACGCCCTGAAAACGCTGGTGATCGGCACCGGCAGCCTCACCGCGCTGCCCATTCTCGGCCAAGCGGAGACCGTTCGAGCCGCTTCCGCCGCCTCGCGCCCGCCCGCCGCTGCGGATCCCGCAGACCAGTCTGAAGCCAACTGGGAACCTCGCTTTTTCGACGAGCACCAGAATCAAACCATCATTGTTCTCACAGACCTGATTATTCCGGCTACAGATACGCCCGGAGCCAAAGCCGCACTCGTCAATCGCTACGTCGACTTGAAATACAACGAAGAGACGCCGGAAGCGCAGAAGGAGATCGTTCAGGGACTGGCCTGGCTGGACGGCCGCAGCCTGGCGATTCATAACAAGCCGTTTGTGAGTCTCACGCCGGAAGAGCAGACGGCCATGCTGCAACCGCTCGCCAATCCCAGCAATCCGAATGCGCAGGACTCGCCGGGAGTGCGATTTTTCCACCTCATCAAAGAACTCACCATTTTTGGTTACTACACCTCCAGGATCGGTTTAGATATGGAGCTGCAGTACGCCGGAGACACCTATAACACGTCATTCCCAGGAGCCTGCACTTCCAGCCAGGACCACTCGTAGGAAGTTCCCGAGCAAGCCAATGGGTCACGCGACGCGAGGCGAAACGCCTCTGCATTTCCGTGAAAACAAGTTCCGGTACGCTTCTCACTGAGCCTACAGGTCAGTGATGGTTCGCCCGCAGAGAGGGATCGGGAAGACCTCGGAAAGCATTACAACGGCCGACGGGCGCCACAATTCCCGGATTCTGCGGGCGGCAGACCAAGGCTGGCCAGTCTACGTTCCTACTGAGGCGCGAGACGGTGTTGCAGCGCTTTCACCTGAGGCCCACGGATAAACGGGAACTCGATCGGGAAATTGGGGCTTATACGGCCATGAAATTCTTTTGCCGCTCCCGGCGGATTCGTATGCCGCGTAAATGATTTCCAGCGTCGCACGCCCGTCGTCGCCTGTTTCCCGGGGCGTTTCGTCGTTCAGGATGCAGCGAACAAAATGGCGCATCTCGTGTGGGAAGCCGTAGAGGTGCGCTTCTTCAGACGCGGTGAATGTCCAGCCCTTGGTTTCACCCGCCTTTTCCACGGCGTAGCCATAGCCGCGAGTGCTGTAGGTTTCCATCGAGCTACCGCGCAGGAGGTCACACAGCACGACGCCGCCGGTCCCGTAAAGCTCGGCCCGATCGTCCATGCCGCCCGGTTTAGCCCAACTGTCTTCGATGACGGCAATACCACCACCTTCAAATTCCAGCACGACGACGGAGTTGTCATCCCCGTCCGTGCGGTGCGAGTGCAGCACGCGCTGGCAATGCGCAAGAACGCTCTTCGGCTTCGTCTTGCCAAACATCCAGCGCGCCCATTCGATGCCGTGGCATCCCATATCCATCAGCGCGCCGCCTCCCGAGCGCTGCACGTCATAGAACCAGTCTGAATGCGGCCCTGAATGCTTCTCGTTTTGCTTCACCATATAAAGCCGGCCGATGGCTCCCTCGTCAACGAGGGCCTTCGCGCGAGCGAACTTGGGCGTAAAGCAAAGGGTTTCCGCGTACATCAGCTTCACATGATGTTTTCTGGAAGCTTCCACGATCGCATCGGCGTCTTCGAGCGTATGAGCAAGGGGCTTTTCCATGATGATGTGCTTTCCGGCTTCCGCCGCTGCCACGGCCACGGCACGGTGCAAGTGGTTGGGAATGCCAATGACCACGGCGGCCACGTCTTTGCGCTCTACAACTCTTCGGTAATCCGTTACGGCGTCCGGGATCTTCCACTTTGCTGCGAAGTTTTCCACATGCGAACTGTCGGGCGAGCAAGCCACTACCAATTCTGCTTCGGGAACCTCCTGAAAAGCTTCCGCGTGAATGTTAGAAGAAAACGCCGAACCAATGATCCCTATTCGCACACGCTCCATACCTTCCTCCTATTCCATGCCTCAAGATACTTGCAACGGTTTCGAGCGGCAGTGGCAATTCTACTACCGCGGGTATCCGGGGTGCGAGTGAAACGTTTGAAAGGATTTCAACACGTTGAGGACGGCAGCCTTTGGCAGAATGCTGAAAAACGCTTTCAGCGAATGTCATTCTGATCTGCCTCATTTCCGTATCGTTCGCTTGACAGGGCGCGCGACGAGGAAGTAGGGTTTCTACATGCCAAGATCCAAAAACGCTCGGTATCAAAACCGGATTGAGCTTGTGCAGGGAACTTTGGACATGTTAATCCTGCGAACGCTGCTGTGGGGGCCGCAGCATGGTTACGGAATCAGCCGTGCGATTCAGACAGGCTCGGGGGACGTACTCACCGTTGAGACCGGATCACTTTACCCTGCCCTGCACCGTCTGGAAAGACAGGGGTGGGTGAGCACCGAATGGAAAGTGACGGAGAACAAGCAGCGGGCAAAATTCTACCGGCTCACCGCTGGCGGTCGAAAGCATCTCGTCAAGGAAGAAACCCGCTGGGAGGAGATCGTGCAAGCAGTAGGTAGCGTGATGAAGCCGGCGACGGAGAGCAGGTAATCAAGGCTCGACAGAGTTAAGGCAAGCGATCCGCTCACTTTAGTCGCGGTCTCATTCATTTTGTCTAGCGTGGCGCTGCTCGCCCGTCACATTCCGGCCCAGCGCGCGACAAATACCGGCCCGATGCAGGCGCCTCGGGGTGGCCAGGGCAGTAAAATAGGCGCGGCGCTTCGCGCATCCGCCGCCGGGCGTTCTTGACGACACCCGCTGCTTCCTTCATCATGAGACAAGCATTCTTTCGGGCCTGTAGCTCAGTTGGGAGAGCACATGGTTTGCAACCATGGGGTCGGGAGTTCGAACCTCCCCAGGTCCACCATTGCCGAGCTACGCCAACCCCCGAACCGCAAGAGGTGCTGTGACGCCGGTGGAGGAGCGATGAACGCGCTGGCAGTTGATCTTGGAGGAAGTCACGCGACGTGCGCCTGGGTGGAGGACCAAGCCGTGATCGGCGCCGTGACAATTCCAACGGAAGGCTCGAAAGGCCTGGCGTCTATTTTGCCGCTCCTGGCCGAGGCATTGCGAACGCTTCTCGGCAAACACGGAACGAGCCCTTCAGGATGCGCCGGACTCGCATTCTCCTTTTGCGGCTTAGTGGACCACGGCCGCGGAAAGGTGGTTTCAACCAATGCCAAATACGATGACGCGCCCTCGCTCGACCTGAGAAGCTGGTGTGAGGATTCGCTGGGAGTCAGCTTTCAAATCGAGAACGATGCGCGCATGGCTCTACTCGGAGAGTCCTATGCGGGCGTGGCGAGGGGATTTGAGGACGTCGTGATGGTGACGCTGGGCACGGGAATCGGTGCAGCGGCCATGATTCAGGGCGGGCTTTTGCGGGGCAAACACGCTCAAGCGGGATGCCTGGGAGGTCACCTTCCAGTGCTTTTTAACGGGCGCCGGTGCACGTGCGGAGCGATTGGCTGCGCTGAGGCGGAAGCGTCAGCATGGTCATTGCCGGAGGTTTGCAGGAATACGCGAGGGTTCGCCTCGAGCGCTCTGGCAACGGAAAATTCCATCAGCTTCAAGCGGCTGTTCCACCATGCCGATGCGGGGGACGCCGTTGCGGTGGCAGTCCGCGAGCGTTGCCTGGCAGTGTGGGGTGCCCTCACCGTTAGCCTCATTCACGCCTACGATCCGGAAGTGATCGTCTTCGGCGGCGGCGTAATGAAGCGCGCGTCAACCATACTTCCGTTTCTTCAGGAATACGTCAATCGCTACGCATGGACGCCGTGGGGCAAGGTGCAGTTGCGTGCGGCGCAACTTGGCAACGATGCTGCCCTTCTCGGCGCCATCCCGCTGCTTCGTTCGGCGTGATGAAGTTTCAGTGGTAACGGTTCGACCCACGCAACGAGGCCAACGTGCTACCGTCAAAGCCTTTGTCAGAACCCATCCATGAGTTTTGATCCTGGAGTCAGCGTTCGCGCCACACAGGCTCGTCCAGGTTTTGGATTCTGGCCGGACGTGTTCGCGCCGAAAGCCGGGATACTGGAACCTGGGCTCCCTCGCGCGCGCAGAGTGGAGCGATCCCGCCGGCGACCGGGCCGGTGGAAAGTGGGCGCGCAGTCATGGCCATGTGAACCCCATCCAAACTTCAAGCGGGTAGCCAGCGTTGGAGTTTCGAGTGCTGTTTTTCGCGTTTCCAGGCTCTTCTTACTTGCTTGTTTTCATCAACTTATTGGGTTATTGCCGGGCGAATGTTGATAACACTCCCATTTTCATCAATTTACTGGGTTTGTTGGTTGCGGCTCTCTTCGCTATTGTTTGTTTTCAGTAAGTTACTGGGTTTGTTGGTCATGGGGTTGAACAGTTATCAGCTATCAGTTGTCAGCAGTCAGCAGTTAGTTGTCAGTTGTAGGTGGTGCGTTGCCTCTGTTTGTTTACGCATCTTCATCGACCTCCCTCAGGCTACTCAATAAGACCAGGATGTCATGCTGAGCGAAGCGAAGCATCTCTGCAGTTGGTTGAAAAGCGAAATACCGGGATCCTTCGCTGTCGCTCTGCATAAACTCACTTGGCAACCGACTGCATCGCAATGAGTTGCATGTTGAGGGCGGCAGCTTGTTTTTGAAGCCATTTCATCTGCGTTTCGCGATATTTGCGTTCGTAATGTTCCATCCCTTTGTCGTGGTATTCAGTCCCGAACCGGAGCATGCGATACAGGAGGCAGGCCAAGTGATGGGCCAGGGCGG
>JASHON010000017.1 GCA_030041095.1 Terriglobia bacterium | reverse complement strand
CAAAATGTCGGTGGTGCCCTCGCTGCCGGATACGATCGTCCTGAAAAGCGTCAGCCTGCGCTGCGCGTTTACGGCATACAAGCTGGCGGGGAAGGTCGCGCTCGTGTCGTTCAAAAAGCACGTGCCGGCCAGGAGGAACAGGGTGCGCCCTCTCGCTGCCTGTTCTGCCGCCACCAGGCAAAGTAGCGCAGCGATGGTATAGGCAGGCCCACGCCAGCTAACACGAGGCGGACCCGCAGACTTCCGGCACATAGTCATACCCCGGTAGCTGATTCGGCGAGGTTGAGTACTGCCATCTGAACTTCCACCCGCTCGATCCCCACCACAGGTAGTACAGAGGAGTGCTGCTGACCGGTTCGCCTCCGTGGGAAGATGGCTCGGTACGCTAACAACCCTGGGCAGAGACTGTCACAAACACGCAACACTCTACCGCCTGGCGAAATTGTTAAGCGAATTGTTGTGCAAATGTCAAGCCTTTTTAGAAATGTCCCACGGCAAATTTGTTCTGACAGGGGGCTGAAAAAACACTGCGGATCATGTCATGCTGAGCAGAGCATCTCGGCATTTGAAAAATGAAGCAAATGCAGTGATCCTTCGTCGCCCGGGCTCATCAGGATGACAGCGCCTCCGCTGATGGTGCCCATTCTCGCACTGGCTGGGCCCCGTTTCTACTGTCTTGACAGACAGGGGATCACCTGTCCTTCCTGACAGGCGCCCCCTGTCGCTGCCGACAGGTGACGGGGGCGCAGCGGTCTGTTAGAATCGGTGAAAACCCAGGGGGCGGCTGATGGGAAAGCGTGCGGCTGCGTGCGGGCTTGCGCTGACTGGCTTGGCGCTGCTGGCTCTTGCCGGCTGCGGTAGCGGGGGGAGCGGCGTCGGCAGCCCAGGTGCTCCGCAGCCGCGGATAACGGTGTCGATCACAGGCCCGGACCCTTTGCCCACCTCGGTAGCCTCAGGTGCCTCCGTGCAGTTCGATGCGACGGTCACGGGCTCGTCGGATACGGCGGTCAACTGGACGGTCAGCCCTGCGGCGGCGGGCGGCGTCACCGCGGCGGGCCTTTTCACCGCCGCCGTCGTTCCTTCTCGCACACCAACGACACTCACTGCCACGGCCCAGGCGAACGGGACCTCATCTGGTTCCGCGGAATTTTCGGTGGTACCTGGCCCGGCCGCCGCGCCGGCGCCGGACGAGTGGACCTGGGAGGGGGGATCGAGCGGCCTCGACGCGCTTGGTGTATATGGGACACTCGGTGCGTCGAGCCTCGGTAACGCTCCCGGCGCTAGAGTGAGCCCAGCCGCCTGGGCTGACGCGTTAGGAAACCTCTGGCTTTTCGGCGGGTACAGCTTCACCTCCTCGACCGGTGTGCCGGGCAATCAGAACGACCTTTGGGAGTACAGCGACGGTGAATGGACCTGGGTGGGCGGGTCGGACACGATCGAGCAGCCAGGAGTCTACGGAACCGTGGGGACGCCAGAGACGGGAAATATCCCGGGCGGGCGATACCTTGCAGTGAGCGTGACGGACCCGTCGGGCAACTTTTGGCTCTTCGGCGGATCCGGAGTAGACTCCACCGGAACCAATGGAACGCTCAACGATCTGTGGAGATACAGCAACGGCGAATGGACATGGATGAGCGGCTCGGATACAGTGGCCGATTATCCTAACTGCCACCCAGGAGTCTATGGGACCGAAGGTGTGCCTGCCCCCGGGAATGTGCCTGGGGCACGATTCAACGCCGTCGGGTGGGCTGACCCGTCCGGCAACGTGTGGCTCTTCGGCGGCGAGGGCTACGACTGGAACGGGCAGGCGATTCCGGTCACTCCTGTCCCCGCCGCTGGACGTGCGCAGGATCCGGCTGCACGCGGCTCGGTAGGTGAGGCCTGTGGCACACGGTGGGGCTCAGGCATACTTAACGACCTGTGGAAATACGAGCCGACGACCGGCATGTGGACCTGGATGAGCGGGTCGAACGCCTACAACCAATTCGGGGTGTATGGCACGCTGGGCGTTCCTTCTCCGAGCAACGTTCCCGGAGCTCGCGGCGCGGCGGTTACCTGGACGGACAAGTCGGGAAACCTCTGGCTGTTTGGCGGTGAGGGCAACGACGTAAACGGGCAGGTCTGTCAGGAATACGCGGGCGCCCTCGACTGCGTCCTCAATGACCTGTGGGAGTACGATCCATCGACGAGTGCGTGGACCTGGATCGGCGGATCCGACGTGATCGCCCAGCCGGGCGTTTACGGTACGGAGGGCGTCCCCGCTGCGAGCAACTGGCCGGGCGCGCGCTGGCTCGCCGTCGGCTGGACGGATCCGTCGGGCAACTTCTGGCTGTTTGGAGGCGTCGGCTTCGACTCCTCTGGGACGGGCGCGGGCTTCGCGGAACTCAACGACCTCTGGAAATACGATCCCACGTCCGGGGAATGGACCTGGATGAGTGGGTCAGATATCGCCAACCAATCCGGCGCGTACGGGACGCTTGGCGTTGCGGCTCCCTCAACCGTCCCGGGAGCACGGGATTCGGCGGCTGGCTGGACGGACCCGGCAGGGAATCTCTGGCTCTTTGGCGGGCAAGGCGCGGGGGGAAAGCTCAACGATTTGTGGAAATACCAGCCACCGAACGCGTCGGCCCAAACGTCGGGCCGCTGAAAGGCCGTTGATCCGAAGGGAAGGTCGCCAGTGCTCTGCTCCCGTGCGCTTCGAATTCTAGACAGGTCGATCGGCACAACCGGCTACGCCACCGGGCCCAGGCGGCCGATGGCACCGACCAGGAATTTCTCTGCGCCAGGAGGGGACGAACAACGTGAGCGTCTACTCGACGCATACGGTCAATCGATGAAAGGCCAACATCTGGGCGGTAGCTCGGCACCAGCTAGCGTGGGGAACGCGTTATGTCAAGGGGAAAGACTGCGGCGGAGGTGACGGACCAGTCCCGGACCGGCGGGATCCTGGTCTGCCTGGTGGATCAGCACCCTCTGGCTTCTCTGTACCTCGAAGGGGCCCTTCATCATCATCGCGACATGAAGGTAATGATTTCGCGCGGGCCGCACGCTGGCGGGGGCGCTGGAGGCGGAAGGTGTGTTCTGGTCTTTGACAAAGTGAGGCTGCCCTGTCCCGCCGCCGGCCAGCTTTACTTGGCCAAAGGCGGGGCGCGTGGCGCGAAAATCTTGCTCGTAGGCGGCGAACTATCCGCCGAGGAGGCGTGCCGCCTCCTGTTCCTCGGGGTCCACGGCTTCGTTGCGTACGGCGCCGTGACCGCCGATCTAGCCAGCGCCGTGAGGGCACTGGCAATGGGAGAGCTGTGGTTCCCCTCCGACGTCATTCGGCGCTTTGCCCAGAGCGCGCCGGTCTTGCGCTCCTCGGAGGCAGCGCTGGGTGGATTCACGGAGAGAGAGTGGGAGGTCATCGGCCTTTTGCAGCGGAGGCTTGCGGATAAGGAGATTGCCGCTGCCCTCCACATCAGCGAGAGAACCGTCCGGTACCACTTGACCGAGATCTTCCGCAAGAGCGGCCTACGAGACCGGCACTCCGTGACCGAATACGTACGGACGGGCGCCTGCCTGGCTTCGGCGGGTGGCTCCCCTCCCCTCAGTCCCCGCGTCGCGCATGAAAAGTCACTTGCAGCGCGTAGGGCGCCGGCGTGAGCCTTCTGTTCGTGGGCCCGATGCGCGTCCACGAGGTAGACAGGGTCGAGCGGTTCGGCTACGTGACCGAACCTCGGGAATACGCTGTGCGTCCGACCGAAAAACTGCTGAGTGTGGAGGCGGAGGAGAGGCCGTGCCGTGCGCGCCTGCCGAACGCTCGCCGGCTGTCGCGCCGTTTTCGCGCGCGGGAGGGGGCGAGGAGCGGGGTGGAAAGGCTTACCAGGCGAATCAGCAGCGGCTTTCAGTCAAGCTCTTTTCGGCCGGTAAACATCGGTACTGGTGCCGAAGAAAACTTCGGCAGCTTGCATGATGGTTTCGGAAAGTGTTGGGTGGGGATGGATGGTGAGCTCGAGATCTTTGGCGGATGCAACCATCTCGACGGCAAGAACGCCTTCTGCGATCAGGTCGCCGGCATTCGGGCCGCAGATGCCCACGCCAAGGATTTGCTCGGAGTCAGGATCCAGAATCAGTTTGGTGACACCGTCCGTGCGGCCAAGCGTTAACGCCCGGCCTGAGGCAGCCCATGGGAAGCGAGCTACTTTAACGGGCCTATTTTCGCGTTGCGCTTCCGTTTCCGTGAGGCCGCACCAGGCGATTTCGGGATCCGTAAAGATGACCGCAGGAATCGCGCGGGGCTCAAACGCCACTCGATGGCCCGCGACAGCCTCGACCGCCGTGCGGCCTTCGTGGGACGCTTTATGCGCCAACAGCGGCTCGCCCGCAACATCGCCGATGGCATAAATGGCGGGGTCCGCGGTCTGGCGAGCTGGATTCACCTGGATGTACCCACGCGAGTTGACCGTCACACGCGTTTTATCGAGTCCTTGGAGTCTCGAATTCGGAATGCGGCCGACGGAGATCAGCACTTTGTCGAACTTTTGCTCCGACGATGCGCCCGCCGCTCCTTCGAATTTTACTTTCACGCCCTGCCTGGTTTCCGACATCTCAGCGACTTTCGAATTCAGCATGATCGAGACAAACGCCTTTTCCAGCCGCTTGGCGAGAATGGAGACGAGGTCTCGATCGGCGCCGGGCAGAAGGCCGTCTGTCATTTCTACCACGGAAACCTTACTTCCCAGCGCAGCATAGACCGTGCCCAGCTCCAGACCAATGTAGCCGCCACCCACAACCAGCAGTGTTTTAGGAACGCAAGGCAAGTCCAGAGCCGTCGTGGAATCCAAGACATTCGGGGTCTTTTGCGGAACGCCCGGTATGGAGGCCGGCCGGGAGCCTGTGGCGAGAATAACGTGGCGGGCAGTCAACTTCTCATCGGCGCCTTCGGAATTATGGATGGAAAGCGTGTTTGCATCCAGGAAGCTGGCTGTGCCTCGAATGTAACGCACGGAGCGTTGCTTCGAAAGCTGGCCGAGGCCTCCGGTCAGCTTCTGCACGACTTCGTCTTTCCAACCGCGCACCCGGTCCAGGTCGATTTCCGGCGACGAAAATTTCACTCCCCATTCCGCGGCGTGCTTCGATTCAGAAATCACTTTTGCTACATGAAGCAACGCTTTCGAAGGAATGCATCCGCGGTAAAGGCAGACGCCTCCTGGGTTCGCCTCGGGATCGATCAAGGCGACTTTCATGCCGAGATCGGCAGCCAGAAATGCAGCCGCATATCCCCCGGGACCTGCTCCAACTACAGCCAGCTCGGTTTCATTCGATGTTGAGGTCATGTTTTTTAGAGGGCCAGCAAGAAGGGTTGCTCCAATGCCTCCACAATCCAGCGCAGGAACCGTGCGGCATCCGCGCCATCAATAAGACGATGATCGTAAGAAAGCGAAAGGGGCAGCTTGAGGCGGGGCTCAATTTGGCCCCGCACGTAAGTGGGCTCCGTTTTGGATCGTGAGATTCCGAGAATAGCAGCTTCTGGAAAGTTCACGATCGGGGAGAAATTCGTTCCGCCGATGCCGCCCAGGTTGGTGATGGTAAAGACGCCTCCTTCCATCTCTTCGGGCGCGAGCTTGCGATTTCTGGCTTTTTCCGCCAACGCAGCCAAATCTTTGGCAATTTCGGTGATGCCCTTCCGGTCGGCATCGCGAATGATGGGAACCAGCAGGCCGCGGTCCGTATCAACCGCAACGCCGATGTGGCAGTATTTCTTATAGACAATCTCGCTACGCGCGCCGTCAAAGCTGGTGGCAAAGTTGGGAAAAACCCGAAGAGCCGACGCGGCAACTTTCACGGCGATCGCAGTGACGGTCAATTTGCCGCCGGCAGCCTCTACGCGCTTCGCATAATTCCCGCGCAAGTCTTCCAACTGGGTGATGTCCGCTTCGTCAAATTGAGTCACCTGCGGGATGGTGGCCCAGGCGCGGCTCAGATGTTCGGCTGTTTTCAGCCGAATCTGGCTCATCGGCTTCCGCTCGATCGCGCCCCACTTCTCGAAGTCGGGCAGGGAAGCGGCAGCAGCGAATGCCGGGCTCACCAATTCTCCGGCGCCGCCTTCACCCACGAATCGCCTTACATCTTCCTCGCTGATGCGGCCGCCGGGCCCCGTTCCGGTTATCTGGCCGATCTCGACACCCAACTCACGAGCGATCCGCCGGACGGAAGGAGCAGCGGCAACAGCAGCGGAAGGCACGGCTCTGCGCGGAAGCTCCACAACCTCATTGGGAGCGCGCGGAGGCTCAGGTCCACTGCCAGGCGGCGCCGGTTGCGGAACGGCGGCAGGCGCGGCGGAGGGTGACGCTTGAGCGGTTTCACCACCGGTCCCAGCGGGTGCGCCAGCGGAAGCAGCCTCAGCGTCCCCATTCACCGTAAAAATCAATTGTCCCACTTTGATTTTTTCGCCGTCTTTCACGTAGATCTGCTGAATGATACCACGGACGGGTGAAGGGACTTCGATGGTAGCCTTGTCCGTTTCAAGCTCGAGAACAGGCTGGTCGCGGTCCACCGAGTCACCCTCGGATACGAGGACGCGCACCAGGTCGCCTGCCTTGATGTTTTCACCAAGCTCAGGAAGTCTGAATTCAGTTGCCATGTTCCGCCTTCTCTCGATTCACTCCCAATTCATTCATCGCCTTGATGGCCACGCCGGGTTCCAGTTTTTTCTGGCTTGCCAAAGCCGAGAGGGCTGCAACCACAATGGCAGCCGCGTCCACTTCAAAGAACCGTCGAAGCTCGGCGCGAGCGTCGCTGCGCCCAAAGCCATCCGTGCCGAGCGAAACCAGCGGGCCGGGCAGCCAACGCCCAATCGAATCCGGAAGCGCTTTGACGTAATCCGAGGCTGCGATGAAGACGCCCGGCGCGCTGCCCAGGAGCTGAGTGAGGTAAGGAACGCGACGCGGCTCGCCGGGGTGCAGCGTATTCCATCTTTCTGCCGCATGCGCGTCGCGATAGAGTTCTTTGTAGCTGGTTACGCTCCAGACGGTGGCCGCGACGCCGTATTGGTCTTCGAGGATCTGCCGGGCTTTGACCGCTTCATTAAGAATGGCGCCGCTGCCGAAGAGTTGGGCGTGGCCGCGCGCGCCTTTCAGCTCAGACCGCTTCAGTGGGTAAATGCCTTTCAAGATGCCGTCCTGGGCGCCCGCCGGCATGGCTGGCATCGCGTAGTTCTCGTTCATCACGGTAAAATAGTAAAAGATGTTTTCTCCGTCGTGGTACATGCGCCGGATGCCATCCTGGACGATGACGGCGATTTCGTAAGCGTAGGCCGGATCGTACGCGACGAGATTCGGAACAAGATAGGCGGCAAGATGGCTGTTGCCATCCTGGTGTTGCAAACCCTCGCCGGCCAGGGTGGTCCGGCCTGACGTACCGCCAACCATGAAGCCTTTGGTCCGGCTGTCGGCTGCGGCCCAGATCAGGTCGCCCACTCGTTGATATCCGAACATCGAGTAATAAATGAAAAACGGAATCGTATTGACGGCATGGGTGGCATAACCCGTGCCGGCAGCAATGAATGAGGCCATCGATCCGGCCTCCGTAATTCCTTCCTCGAGAATCTGTCCGGCCTTGTCTTCTTTGTAATAGAGCAGGGTATCGCGGTCGACCGGCTCGTAAAGCTGGCCCAGCCGGGAATAAATGCCCACCTGGCGGAACAGCGCTTCCATGCCGAAAGTGCGCGCCTCGTCAGGAACAATCGGAACGATGTATTTTCCAATCCCCGGATCGCGCAGCATCTTAGCCAGCATCCGGACGAACGCCATGGTGGTGGAAACCTCGTGACCGTCCGTCCCTTCGTAGAATTCTTGAAACAGCTTTTCCGCTGGCGTCTCGATCGGAGCGACGGTGACGGAGCGCTCCGGCAAATGGCCTCCCAGCGCCTCCCGCCGCTCACGCAGGTATTTCATTTCAGGCTGGTCGTCCGGGGGCAGGTAAAAGGAGACGCTGGCGATGTGTTTATCGGAAACCGGAATGCCAAAGCGGCTGCGGAATTGGCGCAGCTCATCTTCATTCAACTTCTTCTGCTGGTGGGTAATGTTTTTGCCTTCTCCACTTTCACCGAGTCCATAGCCTTTGATGGTGCGGGCCAGGATCGCTGTGGGTGAGCCGGTGTGCTCGACCGCAGCTTTATAGGCCGCGTAAACTTTGCGAGGATCGTGCCCTCCCAGGCGCAGCTTGCCAAGTTGGTCGTCCGGAATGTCCTGCACCATTTCGAGCAGGCGCGGATGCACGCCAAAAAAATGCTCGCGAAAATACTTGCCTGATTCCACCGAGTATTTCTGGCGCTCGCCGTCGACCACTTCTCCCATGCGCTTCACCAGCAAGCCCTCGGTGTCTTTGGCCAGCAATGGATCCCAGTCACTACCCCACACCACTTTAATCACGTTCCATCCGGCGCCGGCAAAGATGGCTTCGAGTTCCTGAATGATGTTGCCATTGCCTCGCACGGGTCCATCGAGCCGCTGCAGATTGCAGTTGATGACGAAGATCAAATTGTCCAGCCGGGCTCGGGAAGCGAGCGTTATGGCGCCGAGCGCTTCCGGCTCGTCCGTTTCGCCGTCACCGAGAAACGCCCACACTTTCACTCCCGAAGTGTTCTTCAGGCCACGGTCTTCCAGGTAGTGGAGGAAGCGGGCATGATAAATGGACATGATCGGCCCGAGGCCCATGGAAACGGTGGGATATTGCCAGAAGCCCGGCATCAGCCAGGGATGCGGGTAGGATGACAGGCCACCTCCGGGGGCCTGCTCGCGCCGGAAGTTTTCGAGTTGCTGAGTGGTGAGGCGGCCTTCCAGAAAAGCGCGAGCGTACATGCCTGGCGAGGCGTGGCCTTGGAAGAACACAACGTCCGCATTCTGATCTTTCGTTTGCCCATGGAAAAAATGATTGAAGCCCACCTCGTACAGCGTCGCTGCCGAGGCGTAAGTGGAGATGTGGCCGCCAATGCCAGGCGAATTCCGGTTTGCGCGCACCACCATCGCCATGGCATTCCAGCGAACCAGGCTCTTGATTCGCCTCTCAATTTCAATCTCGCCAGGAAAAGGCGGCTGTTTCTCGACAGGGATGGTGTTGATGTAGGGCGTATTGGTGGCGGGTGGGATATGGATGCCGGCCGCCTGCGCTCGCGCCCGAAGGCTTGCCAGAAGCTCGCGAACGTGGCGCGGATTGCCTTGCTCGATAACGTAATCCAGCGATTCGAGCCATTCACGTGTCTCGATCCCTTCGAGCTCCTGAAATTCGCTTTCCAATGTTTCAATCATGGCCTTGCCTCTTCCTCTGTTCCAAAATCTTTCCAACAGGATGCGGTCATCCACGTAAAGCCAAACCTACTATTTTACGTTAAACCGATCGGAAAAGTCGTGCCAACGTGCATTTCACACGCCGTTCCTCCGGCAGCCGCTTCGTACCCCAGTATCAGTTGGTCATGTCGCTTCGCGACACTCACGAAGCGATGAAAGCGTTTGGGGTAGGGGCGGGTTTCAAACCCGCCCCTACTCAATTTTCAAGACAGCGCATGACTTCAGCCATGCCGCAGTGCGTCGCACACTCCAACGGCTTTAGCCGCTGGCCGGCACAACCAGGGGCCAAACAGACCCTGCG
>JASHON010000168.1 GCA_030041095.1 Terriglobia bacterium | reverse complement strand
CAAACCCGCCCCTACTCAATTTTCAAGACAGGGCAGCACGTCGATCATCAGCGTAACGTTGCGCTCCGATTGCAACAGGGCTCGTCCCTGGCGCGTCTTGGTAGAGACGAAGAGCGTACGCGAAGAGTCCACGATCTGGCTCGGGTTGGCATTACGGGTAGGCCTTGACATCAGCAGGGGCTGAAGCCCTCTCCCCTCCAGCATGCTTGCGGCACGACTAAAGTCATGCCCTGACACGCCGCGGCTTCGATCAATCCCAAAATGTAGAAACTCCAGGTAGGGTTTGAACCCCCCCCTACCCCAAACGTTTTCACGCTTTGCGGGTGTCGCAGAGTGACATGAGCAACTGATAGAATGACATTGAGCTCTTTTATCAAGGATTGGGCGGAGTGGTTGAGACTTTTAGCGAAAAATACGATGTCGTAGTGGTGGGAGCAGGCCACGCGGGTTGCGAAGCGGCCGTGGTCTCGGCGCGCATGGGTCTGAAAACCGCGCTATACACCATCAATCTTGACCTCATCGCACAAATGTCCTGCAATCCCGCCGTGGGAGGGGTTGCCAAAGGTCATCTGGTGCGTGAGGTCGATGCGCTCGGCGGAGTAATGGGCGAGGTCATCGACGCCGTCGGCATTCAGTTTCGGCTGTTGAATACCAGCCGGGGGCCGGCCGTCTGGTCGCCGCGCGCTCAGGCGGATAAGAAGCAGTATCGGGCGCGAATGCGGCAGGTGCTGGAGTCGGAACCGAATCTCCGGATCAAGCAAGCGGAAGTGGCGGATCTGTTCCTCGAAAAGCTCGGAGGCGAAGGAAACGCGGGAAAACTGAAAATCCGCGGTATCCGCCTTCGTGACGGCCGGACGGTCGAAGCGAGCGCGGTTGTGATCACGACAGGCACGTTTTTGAACGGCCTCATTCATTGCGGAGAGCAAACTTATCCCGCGGGTCGCTCGGGTGAGCCGCCGGCGCTGATGCTGGGGGAATCACTCCGGCGCTTGGGCTTTGAGGTGGGCCGGCTTAAAACGGGCACGCCGCCCCGGCTCGACGGCCGCACTATTGATTTCAGCCGCTTCCAGGTGCAGGAAGGCGACCGTTTTCCCACCCCTTTCAGCTTCCGTACCCGCGCCATCACCCAGCCGCAGGCTGTCTGCTGGATTGGTTACACTCAGCCTGAGACGCACGAAATCATTCGCCGAAACTTGCACCGTTCGCCGCTCTATTCAGGGCAGATTCAGAGTCGCGGTCCGCGCTATTGTCCTTCCATCGAAGACAAAATCGTGAAGTTCCCGGATAAGCTCCAGCATCAGCTTTTTCTCGAACCTGAGGGCCTGGATACGTACGAGACCTACGTCAACGGCATGTCTACGTCCATGCCCATTGACGTGCAGATAGAGCTGGTTAAGTCAATTCCAGGGTTGGAAAATGCCGAAATGATCCGGCCCGGCTATGCCATTGAGTACGACATGGTCCAGCCAACCGAGTTGACTCTTTGGCTCGAAACCAAGAAAATCGAGAACCTGTTCCTGGCGGGCCAGATCAACGGCACCACCGGCTACGAAGAAGCGGCGTGCCAGGGAGTCATGGCGGGAATCAATGCCGGCCTGCGCGTGCAAGGCAAGAATCCTGCCGTCGTCGAGCGCTCGCGCGGCTATACCGGAATTCTGATTGACGATTTGGTGAACAAAGGAGTGGATGAGCCTTATCGTATGTTCACGTCCCGCGCTGAGTTCCGTCTGCACCTGCGAATTGACAACGCGGATGAGCGGCTGACGCCGCTGGCGTTCGAGGTGGGAACGATCAAGCAAAACGAATACGATGCTTTTCTCCAAAAGCAGGAGCGGATTTCAGCCGTTTCCCGGTTCCTGCTCGAAAGCCGTCTTAGCCCACAATCGCGAGTGGGCGAGGCCGTTTATACAAGGCTAGGCATGATGAGTGGAGGCAGGTTCCTTGGCGCTGCTACGCTTACGGGTGCGAGTCTATTGAAGCGTCCGGAAGTGACGATTGAAGACTTCGCCGAGTGGATTCGGGAGGGACTGGGCGTTTCTGGGACTAACTCCGGCGCCGACGGCGCCATCGGCCTGTCGCGCGAAGAAGCGCGCCGCGTGGAGACGGATTTCAAGTACGAGGGCTATCTCCTCCAACAGGAAAAGCAGATTGAACGCATGAAAAAGGCGGAGTCGCGGCGTATTCCCGAATGGTTCGATTACCAGAGAGTGTCCGGGCTCTCGCGCGAGATCGTTGAAAAGCTGGTCAAAATTCGGCCTCTCACCCTCGGACAGGCGTCGCGCATTTCCGGCGTCACCCCGGCCGCCGTTTCTCTCCTTAACGTCTACATCGAAATCTTCCAGCGCCGCGCCGCCGAGCAGCGAGCAAGCTGACCGCGGTTCTCGCGAACTTGAGTTTCAGTTCGAGTGAGGGTTTCGAGGAATCGCCGGCGCTCGGGCTCTCCCCGAACATTTGGGCCGTTTTCGCCATGCTGCTTTTGTATGGCATCATCAACGGCCTCTCGCAAAGCCGCCAAGACGCAAGGAAGCGCAAAGCGAATCCACCTATTCCGCCCGGCGCTCAGCATGTCCGAGATCTTTTTGCGGAGCGATGCGGTCGCGGACAAGCTGCTTGAGTTCTTTGATGTCTGGAAAGCGGCCGCGTTCCGCCCGCGACCAGAGAAGGTCGTCACCGGCCCGCACCTCGAAGATGCCTCCAGTGCCTGGAACGAGCGCCACTTCGCCAATCTCATCCTGAAAAGTTGTGAGCAGCTCCTGCGCCATCCATGCGGCACGCAGAAGCCACCGGCACTGGGTGCAGTAGCGTATTTCAATTCGAGGGCTTTGGGGTATCACGGGTTCATTTTGGCATCAACTCAACGAGGCTGACCAGCCCAGCGCGTGGATGGCGGCAGGCGGCGTATCGAGCCGTGCGGGGAAAGTCCTGTCGCTATTCCTCTTGACACGCGCGTTATAACGTGTTAACTAACGACCATTGTTTCTCGGCAAGCTGATCCTCAATCCTGACTGTGCACCCGGCGAGTTGGCTCTGATAGCCATTAGGCAACGCGGAGCCTGGGAGCTTCAGGGACGGGATTGGCTGGCCAGGGACGTTCCACTTGCCCATTGAAGGCGCTGTCATAAGTGCTCGTCGCGTGGCGACGCGGAGGGGACATTGCGCGATTATCAGGAGACGTGTTTTGCAATTCTCACGACTATTCTCGCCGCTGCTCGCATGACGTCTCAATCGGAGGCCGCAGGCGCGGGCGAAGCCAAGCCTGCCGGTACCACCCAACGATGCATTCCACTCAAAACCGAGATCACTGTGAACGGTAACGGTCTGTCCCAGTGAGGCAAACACATGACAAATTCCAACGGGCCAGCACGCCCCGTACGGACTCAGCCAGCTGAAGGGGAGCCGCAGAAGGCGCCAGTGCCTGAGGCTCAACCTCCAGCTACTGAATTTGATGGTATGAGCCGGGAAGTGCGCCTGGGACTTGTGCTCTATGGAGGCGTTTCACTGGCTGTTTATATGAACGGGGTGGCGCAGGAGTTCTTTAATGCCGTACGCGGCCGCGGGATCTACGCACTGATCAAGGCATTGACTGACTCCGACATCATTGTGGATATCGTCAGCGGCGCGTCGGCAGGAGGAATCAACGGAATCTTCCTGGCGTATGCCCTCTGCAACGAAAAGGAATTCGGAGACTTCGCCCCGCTTTGGCGGGAACAAGGCGACGTCTCGCTCCTGCTTCGTCAGCCGGATGGCACACCGGGCACATTCACCTCGCTTTTTGACAGCGAGGGTTATTATCAGAACCGATTGCAGGACGCTTTTCGGGCGGTGCGAGACATCGATCAGAGTGTCGTCGAAACTCCCTCGGGTGTGTTTGACGGGGTTTTCCCGGACGGGGGGAACAAGAAAAGTGAACGACCGCACGTCAAGGAGCTTGACCTCTTTATTTCCGGGACGAACGTCGGCGGCAACATTTTTACCCAGATTGACGACGCAGGCCACGCCATCACCGTGAAGGACCACCGCACGGTTTTCATCCTTCGCCACCGGCTCGGCCGTAAGTTGCCTTTTAGCTTAGAAACGCGTGACTCGCTGGCGAAACTGGCCCGGATTACCTCGGCTTTTCCGGCGGCGTTTTCGCCCGTCGAGGTTGAGGATGCGAAGGAAGATGGGCGAACTCCCAGCAGCGTCGATGGCTGGCTGCAGAGATGGGGGCGAATGGGCGTAAAGGCTTACCTTGTTGACGGCGGCGTGCTTTACAACAAGCCTTTCGGCTACACCATTCGTGACATCATCGATCGGCTGGCCAATACGGAAGTCGAGCGTCTGCTCCTCTATGTTGAGCCTGACCCGGAGCGATTCGAGAACGTGCTCAAGGAACAGCAGGAAGGATTGGCCAAAGCGCCGAGCTTTTTCGAAGGCATTTCCGATTCGCTGGTTTCGCTCCCCGACTATCAAAGCATCGCAAGCGACCTCCAGGAGTTGGCCGAGCAAAATAGCAAGGTGAAGCGCTACCAGCTCCTCACGAGGAAAATCCACGAACAATTATGGGAGGACCCGGAGAAGATGGATCGGCCTGCCGTGGGTCTGTACCTTCGGAGCAGGCTCCTTGGTCTTGGACAAACGGTTATCGAGGGCGCGCTGAGGCAGGGTGAGCCAGGGGATAACCTCATTCGCGCCGTGCCATTGAACCCTGTAGAGGCGCAAGCGGCAGAGAAGCTTGCCGCCGGGCTTTTGGAGCTCGTCGAAGGGGAGAACAATAAGAGCGCTGTTCTTGAAGACATAGATGTTCACTATCGTCTGCGTCGAACATTTCATGCTGTTCTTCTGATCCGGGACATCCTTTATAAGGACAGGACCGTCGACCTTCAAAGCGACCAGGCCAGGAACTATCTAAAACTTCGTTATGTCCTCAACCGGCAGATTGAGTTTCTGCAGATCGTACGGACGGTGATGGAGGAGCTGGTAGACCTCTATCAGATCATTGATTGGACCAAAATCGAGAGTCCGCACCAAATAGATGTTAAAGGGACGTGGGAGCTCGTCGAGAACCTTCTGAAGAATCTTCTAAACGTCGAAGGAAGCTTGCCGGTGCTGGATCACCAGGGCGCCCGCGCGAAATATGAGGATTGCTTGGAAGATTACTGCAGATCGTGGGAACCGGGATGGAGAGAAAAGTCCCTGCTTGCGCTGGAGGGGGAATGGCTGCCGCAGGCAACGCTCAGCACAGTAATTGATGGGCTGCGTTCTATTCGCGATGAACTCAGAAAGTGCGAACCCAACGCCGTGCCCCAACCCGAACGGTTCAGGAGCGTGCTCTCCGCGGTCGATGGGTGCACCGAGCGAGCTTTCGCGGCGTTGACCGAACCTGGAGATCGGGTTCGCACTGCCTATGCGAACTTTGAGGCAGTGGATTCCGTTCTTTATCCTATCGAGCTTGCAGGAGAACTGCAGTGCCGGGACGTCATCAAGACCGTTCGCCTGAGCCCTTGCGACGCGCAGCGCGGCTTCAGTCGCAAGAAACCGAACGAGAAAGTAGCAGGGATCGGGTTTTACCATTTCGCAGCGTTCTTTAAACAGTCGTGGCGGTCGAACGACATCATGTGGGGCCGTTTGGATGGAATCTGCCAGCTTGCCGAATCCCTGCTAAAGAAGGACCGGCTATGCAGGATCATTCCCACCCGAGACGAAGAAAGGCTGGAACTGAAGAAAATCCGGAATCGTTTTGGGCTCACCAACACTGAAAACGGCTCCTCCATTTCGGGAAACCATCCGCTTCACCCTGACAGGCTCTTCCCCAATAACAGCCCGGGAAGTCGCAAGGCGCTTCTCGACTGGCTCGAACGGCTACTCTCGAATAGTCAAGACGAAAGGAAAAAAGCGCTCGATGAGCTGCCTCCCGGGGGGGCTAATGGGGCTGGCGGCTCAACCATCGGTGGTCCCTTGGAATTACTGATTGAGATGGCGCAGTACGAAGTAATCCACGAACTTCTACCACAAGTTGCGCACGATGCCGCCCAAGAGCAACTGGAATGGAATTCCTACTCGACGCGAGGCTCCGGTGGGAGGAACGCTGCGGCGAGGGCTCAAGGGCCCTTGAGGTTCGATCCTAATGCTGGCGCGTTTAGAGAGGGCAGCGGAGAATTGGACCCAACGAGTGTAGCGATTGCAACCGCAGTGGCTGCCGAACGTGGAATCGGCGATATCGAAGGCCGCCAGCCGTTGCCCGGCAATACACCCCGAGAAACGCCGCTGGGCCAGTTCTTTGTGAACTATTTCGGCCTGAAGAGCACAAATCTGTTACAGAATCTGCCTCCTGCGGTCTTGTCATTAACGGTTCTCCGAGCTGCACGAGTCCTGCTCCGGTGCGCGCTGACCGCGCTCGGCTCGACTGGCAAGCCAATCGAGAGTAGCGCGGCGTTCCGGTGGGTTATTGATCGTCCGCTCCGCCTTCTCTATGGGTACGCTCTCTGGTGGCACAAGAGTCCAGGGGATGAACGCTACCGGCGAATTGCGATTTGGGCCGTTTGTGTGGCTCTGCTTCTGGTCGGCATCGCGGCACGGGATTCCGTGCTTTTTCCTGATGGTCATTTTTCCTTCGTCTGGCTCGGTGTTTTGATTGTGGCGCCCGCTGGTGTGCTGGCGCTGATGTGCCTGGCAGGGCAGCTCTTCGGAATGCGCTGGAGATGGATGCTGCTGATCCCTCTGTTTCTCGCCCTTTCAATCCTGAGCTATTCGGCGCTGCCTGAAATCTGTTTGCGCGTCGTTCATTTGACGCCCGGCTCCGCGCCCGTGCGCTTGCCGACTTGGCACGCAATCCTCTGGCTTGCTGTCGTTGGCGTGCTCGGTTTCGCAATCGGGGTTGCATTGAACTTTCGGAAAAGCCAAGGGGAAAAGCCATGAACCGATGGACTGGAACGGTCATTGCGGTAATGGCGTTGTCTGCATTCCTTTATCGCGGAGAGTCAACGGCGCCGGCGTCATCCGCTCTGCAAGGTGCGGCACCAGCGGCAGAATCTGAACAGGCACAGTCAAGGCAAGCCGCGCGAACGACATCGCCCAACAGTTCTACCAGCCCTTCAAACCCGTGCACGAACGCCGAAGAGAATCCCATGAAGGCGTTAGCTTCAGCTCTCGGGTTCGTTGGACCGCCGCCGTTGGTATCGGCAGACCAGGCTTATGTACTGGAGGACGCAAACTCTCAGGCCAGTCTGAAGACCTCAACTGCTCTCATCGTCACTGTTCCTGATCCGGTGCACAGCCATCTCGCCTTGTGGTTCGACCGTTCCGTGGACGCTATTATCCTGGCCGCTCAGCAAAGCGGATACAACCGCGATTACTCCTTCTGGCTGCCCTGGAGCTCTAAGCCCCCGGATCCCCAGCCTGATTGCTCCTACCTCGTCCGCCGCAACCTCGAGCTCGAACGAAGAAGTCAGGAGCCAGGAGTGCTGGTGTTTCGCGGTCCGGATAACAACGATGCGGCGCCCAGGAAACTGCTCCTGGTCTTCCTGGTCGCCGAAACTCCAACCTGGGGCATCAACAAGATGGAGTTCACACGGGCGGTAGACGACCTTTTCCGGTGGGGCCGTTGCTCCGACCATGCGTCATGCCGCGTCCCCGTGGCAGGTCCAGCCTTCTCCGGTTCGGCCCCCTCTTTTATGGAGGCTATTTCGCAATCTCACCAGCGCCATCAGAATACGCGATTCGCCATTCTAAGCGGCTCAGTAACTGGCACGGACGCTGTCGAAGACCTGTTCCAGCAATGTGGCAAGCTGCCGCAGCGCGCTTGTGTCGAGGCGCAAACCACCCTTTGGGATGACGATACGCGCGAGGGATATCTCTTTCATTTCCTCCAATGGGGACATTTTTTCACGTCTCGGGTAGCCTTGGTGACCGAGAGCGGCACTGGGTACGGTGTGATGCAATCTTTGGACGGCCGCTGGCGCGCCCGCTGGGCCATCTCGCCTGAGCGGTTCATCCAGCTACAGTTTCCGCGAGGGATTTCCCACCTTCGCGAAGCTTACGACCAGAACCCACAAATTTGGGCGCCGCCCGGCAGCCAGGCGTCGGGTACGCCGGGGCAATACCTTCCGTTGAATTTGAAGGAGAGCCCTGCTCTTGGCGAAGATCAGCCCCCCGCTTTTTCCGAGGCGCAGACACCGCTTTCGCAAGAAATGGAAATGGCGAGTTTGGCGCGCGAGCTGAAGGATGAAAACATTGATGGTGCTGTGATCCAGGCTACGGATCCGCTGGACGTTCTATTCCTCATCCGGTTCCTGCAGCGGACCAACCCAGGCGTGCAACTGATAGTTCTCGATCCAGACCTGCTTTTTTTGCGAGCCCTCGGTGAGCAACCTCCTCTCGGCTTGTTGGCGGTTAGCTCCTATCCGTTGTTTTTACGCAATCAGTACTGGACCGCCGCTGAGACAACCCAACGAGTGCTATTTCCCGATGAGTACTCGGAGGCGCTTTACAATGCGTGCGTCACTCTGTTAAGACACGGAGACAAGGCCCTTGAGCAACGTGTTCCTGATCCGTTCACGCGAGGCCGGAAGCCGTCTTCGCATCAGACGGTCGTTTGGGGATGGCTCCCCGGGTCGAAACTTGGAGGCGTCCAGCGCGGCCCGGTATGGCTGACGATGGTGGGGCGGAACGGATATTGGCCGATCACCATCCTGAACAAAACCTGGAATTCAAGCGTTAGCTCCGGGCGCGAGCCCATGCCCTTTCTGTGGAAAGCCGTCTGGCTGGGGCTGATCGTGTTGTCGTTTATCTACCCGATCCTGCTGCTTCTGGCAAACTGTTCCGAGCGCATCTGGCTCAGGAGGCTTCGCCTGGCTGGCTGCACTGAGCAGCAAGTGTCTCCCCGCGCGATGTATCTGTTCCTTGGGGCCCTGCTTCTTCTGCTTGGCCATGCGCTCGTGAGCTTACCAACGTGGAGGGTTTACGACGCGGGACCGTTGGGGGTCGTTGACCTTGTCGGTGTCCTATGCCTTCTCGCGGCAGTCGCCTGGCTGATCATCAGACTTTTTTCCGACCTGAAGGTTCGCTTGGCAGCAGTCACACCGGACAAGCGAAAGCCGCGCCTGACGATGGCGCCAGCTTTCACGTATGTCTTCTGGAGCGTCGTAGCGTTGGCAGCGTCTGCGATCTTTTCCTTGTATTGGTGGCGCAACGTCGGCGCCCGAAGCTACTACGCGTATTTTCTGAGCTATCGCTCTGCGCGGCTGGTAAGCGGCGTATCACCTGCTTTGCCGTTGCTATTGCTCCTTGCAGCTTTTGGTTTTCTGGCGTGGACGCGTTTGAGCAGCCTGGTACTGCTCGGCATACGTCCCGCGTTGCCTGAATTGACAGGCGCACTTCGACTGGCTCCATCTGCGGAGCGCGCAGACAGAGCTTTTCAAGACGTAGTGTACGACGGGGGATGGCAGCTCATCCTCGTGGGCGTGTTTGTTTTGATCCTGGCTCTGTTTGCTCCCCGGCCAAGCACGATCAGCATCGAAGCCCCTACCTTCAACGACGCGTTCCTTATCGGCCTGGTGGCTTTCTGTTCGCTGGTTCTAAGCAACTGCTGGCGGCTCCTTTATGTATGGCACCTGCATTTGAAGCCCGTGTTGCACAAGCTGGAGCGCCATCCGCTGCGCGAAGCATTCAGCCGCCTTCCAAAACAATATTCCTGTCCCCCACTGTGGAAGTTGAGCAGCGTCTTGTGGGCCCAGAAGTTGATGGCGCCCTCCATCAATTGCCTGCGAAGGTTCGTGGCTCAAACCCAGGACGCGTCGCTGAAGGCTGAGGAGGTGGCTCTGGTAGCGAGAGCTCGTCAGATCGGCGAAAATATAGAAAACGGGCGCTGTACGCCTCAATCTGAAATCCTCGAGCTGCAGTCAATGTTAGGGACACTTTCGGAGCAACTCCAGCGCGATTATCTCGCCAGCGAATGGGAGCGCGGCTACTCCGATTCGCTTTCTGCCGAAGAAGCCGCAAACCGGACAAATAAAACACGGGAAAGGGCTTTCGAATCGCGTGACCGAACGATTGTCGCTGAAGAGTTTGTGGCCTTCCGATACGTCGACTACATCCGCTACACGTGCGCACAGCTTACTTACATCGTCTTCTCGTTGGTCGTCGCCTTCGCTCTTGGCCTGCTCGCCGTGGCATCCTACCCGTTCGAAGTGCATCGCGGCATGGATGAAGTGATGATCGTAATGTTTGTGGCGGTCGGGATTGTGGTTGTCGAGCTTTTCGCTGAAATGGAAAAGGATTCCGTTCTGAGCCGTCTCTCTGAGACAGCTCCAGGGAAGTTGAGTTGGGAGTTCTACTTCCGCGTGGCAGCTTTCGGCGCGCTGCCGTTGCTTACCCTCGTCGCCTCTCATTTTCCGTTCATCGGCAATTTCTTTTTCTCGTGGATCCAGCCGGGCCTGCAGGCCATGAAATGACAACGTTGCGTTAAGACGCCCGCTGTCCCGGCGTCAGGTGTGCGCGTCACTGCGGCTTTCGGGACGATATGGTACAATGCCCCGTTTATTCAATAGAGGAAAGGAGCCACGAACTTGGCTGTTATCGATCTTATCGTCGGACGGCAAATTCTGGATTCGCGCGGCAATCCGACGGTTGAAGCGGACGTGCACCTACGCGACGGTGCGGTCGGCCGTGCGGCCGTTCCCTCCGGAGCGTCCACGGGCGAGCACGAAGCAATAGAATTGCGGGACGGTGACAAGCAGAAGTATCAGGGGAAAGGTGTGCAGACAGCCGTCGAAAACATCAATTCCATCATTGCCCGTGAACTCGGCGGGCAGGAAGCGAGCGAGCAATCTGAAATTGATCACATGCTGATCGATCTGGACGGCACGCCGAACAAGGCCAAGATGGGTGCGAATGCCATCCTTGCCGTTTCCATGGCCGTTTGCCGCGCCTCAGCCAACTCCGCCCGCTTGCCACTGTACCGGTATCTCGGCGGATTGCAGGCGCGGCGGCTGCCGGTACCCATGATGAACATTCTGAATGGCGGCGTGCATGCAGACAACACGGTGGACTTTCAGGAATTCTTGATTCTCCCGCTGGGAGCGGAAAGCTTTGCGCAGGCGCTGAGGATGGGCGTGGAGACGTTTCAGACGCTTAAGAAAGTGTTGAAGGAACGCGGATATCAGACGACCGTTGGAGACGAAGGCGGGTTTGCGCCCAAACTGAGGAACAATGAAGAGGCGGTTGAGCTCATTCTGGAAGCGATTGAGGCAGCGGGTTACTCTCCCGGACACGACATTGGTCTGGCGCTCGATCCTGCCTCGAGCGAGTTGTATGACGACGGGAATTACGTCTTCTTCAAGTCCACCCGCGAGAAGAAATCCTCCGATGAAATGATTAAACTTTACGAGAATTGGGTGCGTCAGTATCCGATTGTTTCGCTGGAGGACGGGTTGGCCCAGGACGATTGGGCGGGCTGGAAGAACTTGACGTCGGAGCTTGGGAGCAAGATTCAGCTTGTGGGTGACGATGTGTTCGTTACAAACGTGGAGAGGCTCGAGCGCGGCATCGAGGAGGGCGTGGCGAACTCAATTCTGATCAAATTGAACCAGATTGGAACGGTGACGGAAACCATCGCAGCCATTGAACTGGCCTATCGCGCCGGCTACACGGCGGTAGTTTCGCATCGCTCCGGCGAAACGGAAGATACCATGATTGCCGATTTCACGGTAGCCATGCGAACGGGCCAGATCAAGACTGGATCGGCGAGCCGCACGGACCGCATTGCGAAATACAACCAGTTGCTGAGGATCGAAGAGGAGCTGGGACCGGTCGCGGAATTTCCCGGCTGGGATGCCTTCAATGTGCGCGAACTGGCGAAGCCGGCGGTATCCTGATCATCTCTCGCCAGCGTGCTGTCTACGCCTGTGGCTGGTTCCGCGGCGATCGCTCTTCGATTTCCGCGAAGCAGTGTGCCGGCCTTGGAAGACCGGCAAGACATCGTGCAATGCGTTCGGTGCAGGTAGCAGACCGTGCATCGCGTAGCCCAGTTTGGTCTGGCAATTGGCCAGGTCCGCCCGGTATAAGGCAATGCCGTTCGATTCGTGTTCGAGGATGAAGCCAATGTACGGCGTCAACTGGTCGAGACTATTTTGAAGGGCGGCCGCAGTCATGGCATAGTTGCCGGCCAAGGCCGTATTCTCGTGCTCGGCCACGCTGCGGCGGAAAACGTCGAGAGGCAGGAAAAGGTTCTCGACCGTGCGGTAAACCTGAAAAGCATCATACATATTGTCTGGATGCTCGTTGAAGAGGGCGCGCCAGCGTTCGATCCGGTCCGCACGTGAGAGAAGCGCCGTGCGCGCCAGTTCTCCGACTGCGCGTTCTGGTGAGGAAGTTTTCCACGAAGCCGGATGTTCCTGGCTCAGCAGGTCGCGGATGCGAAAGACGGACATATAAACTTGGTTCAAAATAGCCTTCACCTGAACCGAAGTGAGCGGAGGTTTCGCGGGTCCGAAGGCAGAAAGGGGCGGAGGCGGCGCCGTACGAGGCACAATGCGCACCGTCTCCAGCCCGTTAGCGTTTGTGAGCGCCGCCATCTTCCTTTCCTGCTGAGCAGTGCGATTCGCCAGGTAGGATTGAAGTTGGTTCTGGATTCCAGCCAGCGCCTTCCCGGGCTGATCGAATTGGGCGGCTTGTGCGGGGCTTTCGAATTGCGAGATGGCAGTTTCAAGCTGGTGAAGGTGATCTAGCAGCACGGCGAGCGCTGCCTCTGTGTTTTTGCCGTATTCCAAATCACCCAGATGGTATGAAAACTGATAGCGCCATTTTTCTAGCGCCGCGAGATCGCTCTGAACGGCTTGCGCCTGCTCGGTAAACATCGCTCGCTCCGCATCCGTCATCTTCCATCGCCCAGGCTGAGCGACACTCAGCAGATCCTTGATTCGGGCTGTGTTCAGGTACGCTTCCAACATGGCTTGCTTGATTTGCCCGGCGGCGGGGGCTGAGGCCTCCGCTACTGTTGCTGCGGTCTCAGCGTGGGCTGGACTCGCGGCAGTCTTCGCGGGTTGGTGGGGCGTGATCAAGGGCGTAGGAACGGCGTGAGCTACAATCCGTTTCGTCTCAGAACTGCTCGACTTGGCGGGCGAGGCGGCCTGCGTTTCCGGCTGGGGGGCCAAGCTCGCCAGGTAGGATTGCACTTCGTTCTGAATGCTCCCCAGCTCCTTCCCGGGCTGATCGAATTGGGCGGCTTGCGCCGGGCTTCCGAATTGCGAGACAGCAGTTTCAAGCTGATGGAGGTGGTTGAGCAGAGTGGCCAGCGCAGAAGCTGTGTTTCGGCCGTATGCCAGATTACTCACGTGGTATAAAAACTGGTATCGCCATTTTTCCAGCGTTGCGAGGTCGCTTTGAACGGACCGCATCTGCTCGCTAAACATCGCTCGCTCCGCATCCGTCATTTTCCCTTGGCCGGGCTGTGTGACACTTAGCAAATCTTTAATGCGAGCGGTATCCAGGAAGGCTTTCAACATGGCCTTCTTGATTTCGGTGGGACTTGGTGCGGTCGCTTCGCCCTGCCGCTGCCCACCAGACTGGGCATTCGCCGTGGCCACAGGGGCATTAAGTCCCAAAATAAGCGCCAAGAGCGCCATTCCCGCATAAGCCGCAAGCTGAAACGATCGATTCATCGGGTGTTGCCTCCTTACCTGAGACTGCCCGAAGCAAGTGCTCCTTCCAGTCCAGAGAAAAGCATCGCAGGGATAAGCTGGCTGCGTCCAGACTAATTTTCGGCTTCATTGAGGCGGTAATGACCCGAGCACCGGCGGAGACAGGCGATGCTCGCCGGGAACAAGAGGGCTGCTATGGGCTTCGGAGCCCGGCAGGATTCGTACGTCCGCCACGCTCAGCGCGAGCCACACCGCTCCGAAGAGTTGCGCTTCGCGTCCCAGACTGCTAACGGCGAGTTGCGGGCGTGAGAACTCGTTGCGATGCAAGATGCACCGCGTTGCCTCAAATAATGCCGGATGCGTGCCCACGCGGCCGCCGAGCACGACCAAGGATGAGTTGAGGATGACGCAAACATTCGTTATGGCGTCTGCCAGGATGCGAGCGGTCTGGTTCAGTACAACCTGGGCCTCCGGCACACCCTGGGTGGCAAGGTTGAGGATGTCGACCGCTTCGAGGTTCGGGCGGAGCGTGGCCAGCTTGGGTGAGCGGTGACGAAGAAGTCTTCTCCAGCATTGTTGAATCCCTTTGCTGCCGATGGCGCTTTCGAGGGAGCCGCGGCGGCGAAGGGCCACGGGAACCTCTTCAGTGCCGGGAACGTGCAGATAAGCAATTTCTCCAGCGGTCCATTCCGGGCCTTGATAAAGACGGTCATTCACGAAGATGCCGGCGCCGACACCCGTCCCAATGCTTATAAAGACGAAGTCCCGCACCGCATGCGCCGCCCCACACCAATGCTCGGCGCGCGCCGCCAGATTCACGTCGTTTTCCACGACGGCGGGAATGCCCGTTTTAGCTTCGAGGATTTCGCGGAGTGGGACGGCTTCCCACGGCGGCGAGAAATTCGGCACTGAAGCGACGAGTCCCGTTAGCGGATTGGTAATGCCCGGCACGCTCGCAGCCAGCGCCAGAATCTTCTCCGTGGGTATTCGGCGACGAATCTGGATTTGCCGAAGCCCTTGCGCGACTTGGCTGCACACGCGCCCGGGCGCGGCGCGCGGATCCGTGGGAGAAAGCCAACGTTCTACCAGAGTCCCGCGCAGATCGGCGAGAGCGACTCTCAGCACCGAGCGACCGATGTCAGTGGCGGCAACGTAGCCCAATTGCGCGTTAAACCGTAGCAGGCCCGGCCGTCGGCCTCCGTTTGACCGACCCGGGCCCAGCGGCTCAATCAGGCCCCTCTTTTGCAGGTAATCCACCGAGCTTGAGACCGTTGGCGCGCTTAGACCTGAATGGCGAACCAAGTCCGCACGGGAGCACGGTCCGTGGCGGAGCAGCAAGCGTAGGAGTTGGCGGGCGTTGACCTCGCGCAGCAGAACCGGGCGGCCAAAATGCAGCGCCGCTTCGCCTGAGTCTCCGTCCGGCTGCGATCTTTTGGCTTTGGAATTCATCTGGGTTGCCCACTCCCTCCCAATTTGGACGCTCTCGAACCCGGTTTGTCACTTTCCACATTGAGCCATTCTAATCCAAGTGGTCCCGGTTCTACAAAAAGTGGGTTGACATTCGAACATTTAAGGTGTAAAAAGGGAACATTTTTTAGGAACCTTTAGCAAGTGGTGAGGAGGAGCTTCCATGAAGCGCTTACTGATCGGATTGGTACTGTTGCTCGCCGCGGGCATGCTCACAGCGGCGGCATTTGGGCAAGCCGTGACGAGCTCGATTACCGGTACAGTCATGGACGCGTCAGGGGCGGTTGTTCCGGGCGCTACGGTGACGGTGAGCGATCTATCCCAAGGTATCGTCCGGACCACGAAGACAAATGGATCTGGCAGCTACCTGGTTGCGGCCATCCCGGCGGGACACTACTCGCTGAAAGTGAGTGCCAAGGGTTTCAAGACATACGTGGCTAACGGGATTGTCATCGAATCGGCGCAGAAAATCCGAGCCGATGCCAGGCTCGAAATCGGAGCCGTCTCGGCACAGGTCACGGTGACGGGAACGAATATCGGACAGGTGCACACACAGGACGCCCAGCTCGGGGGAACGATTACCGGAAAACAGATCACCCAGCTCGAGCTGAATGGGCGCAACTTCACCCAGCTCATCACGCTCATTCCGGGAGTTAACAACCAGACGGGACAAGAGGAGGGCACGGTAGGCGTTTACGGAAGCGTGGCCTACAGCGTAGACGGCGGCCGCACGGAATACAACAACTGGGAAGTGGACGGGATCAGCATCCTTGACACGGGCTCAAACGGAACCATTAACGTCTATCCCAGCGTCGATGCTATTGCCGAGACACGGGTTCTGACTTCGAACTACGGAGCGCAGTATGGGCAAAACGCTTCCGGCGCTGTAGTAGCGGTTCTTAAATCTGGAACGAGCCAATTTCACGGCGACGTCTACGAATTCAACCGCAATGAAATCTTCAACGCTCGAAGCTTCTTCGATACGGGTAATCCCCCGTATAAGAAGAATGATTGGGGATACACATTCGGAGGTCCTTTTTATATTCCCGGTCATTACAACACTAACAAGACCAAAACGTTCTTCTTCTGGTCCGAGGAATGGCGCAGAGAAAAGGATCCCACGACTTTTGTCAACCAGGTCCCTTCCACGCTCGAGCGCGGAGGTAATTTCTCGGATGTCTGCCCGAACGCTTCCACCGGCTCGTATGTGGATTGCCCGGTGAATCCAACCACGGGCACCTATTTCCCGGGGAATATTGTCCCGATCGATCCCAACGCCCAGGCTGAAATGGCCATGATTCCCGCGCCGAACTTCGGCAGCGGGGCATCATCGTTTTTCGACGCGACGGACTCGTTCCCTACAGACTGGCGCGAAGAATTAGTTCGCGTCGACCAGAACCTGGGGCCAAAAATGCGCTTGATGGTCCACTACATCCACGACACTTGGGAAACCACGACTCCAACAACGCTCTGGAGCACGGGAAGCTTTCCCACAATCAACACGGCATTCGGCGGGCCCGGCACAAGTTTCGTTACCCAGCTTACTCAGAGTATTTCTCCCACTCTGCTGAACGAGACCATCTTCGGCTACACGGCCGACCACATCATCCTCAATAACACGGGATCGTGGCAGCGGCCGTCTAGCATGACCATGACGGGTCTCTTCGATAACGGCTTTGGGGGAAAATTGAGCGGCATCAGCATTTGCTGCAACTCTGTTTACGGCGGAGGCTTCGGGGAAGACCCGGGGTTCATTGATCCTGCCGCTCCGAACTACAATGCAAATCCCATATTCACGCTTCGGGACATGGTGACGAAGATTGCCGGCAACCACAACCTTACATTCGGCGCGGATTACATTGCTTACGAGAAGAATGAGCAGGGCGGCGGGGAGACTCAAGGATTCTTGTCGTTCGACAGTACCGATTCTTCAATTACCACTGGCAACGGATTTGCAGATTTCCTGCTTGGCCGGATCGCCAATTTTTCCCAGAACAATCTCACGGCTAAGTACTACAACCGCTACAAAATTCTCTCCCCTTACTTTCAGGATGACTGGCGCCTTACTCGCAAGCTGACGATGAATCTTGGCTTGCGAATTGAAGGCTACGGCACCTTCTGGGATCGCTACCACGACGAATACAGCTTTGAGCAGTCAGCCTACAACCCGGCCGACGCCCCGGAAATCGACGTAACGGGGGCCATCACTGGCCAAGCGGGAGCGCTGGTTCCTGGCGTGGGTAATCCGTTCGACGGCATGGTGCAATGCGGCGTTGGCGGCGCGCCCCCGGGCTGCATCAAGGGTCACTGGTTCAACCCCGCTCCACGCCTTGGGTTCGCCTGGGATCCTTTCGGCCATG
This sequence comes from Terriglobia bacterium, assembly GCA_030041095.1. Taxonomy (GTDB): domain Bacteria; phylum Acidobacteriota; class Terriglobia; order UBA7540; family UBA7540; genus JASHON01. The sequence goes on along the minus strand of JASHON010000168.1, from coordinate 26,963 downwards.
GAACAACTGCGATTCGCGGCGGATATGCGATCTTTTACGATCACACCAACGGAAACGAAGCGGACAGCGAGTCTCTTGAGGGTTCGCCGCCTTACGTGCTGGATCCTACGGTTTACAACATCAATGGCTACGGAAACATTCCCACCGCCACTGGGCCATCCGCTCTCCTCTTCCCGTTGGCCGTGACGTCGATTGAGCCCCAAATTATGTGGCCCTACGTCCAGCAATGGAACCTGGACGTTCAGCACAACCTGGGAAAGAACATGGTGTTGAGCGTTGCCTACGTGGGAAGCAAGGGCACCCACTTAACAGATCAGAGGGACCTGAATCAGCTCTATCCTACTCCGGCCTCGGAGAATCCATTCCCGGCAGGGCAAGGACTCACCAGCGCCATCTGCACCAATCTTACGGTGAATGGCTTGACAACTGGAACGCCGGTTACGGGAAAGGCGCTGACGAATCTTAACGTGGCTTGCGGCAATGTTGATCCGGATCCCTACCGGCCGATCACCGGCTTCGGAGACCTGACCTACTTAGAGACGGAAGCGAACTCGAATTACAACTCGCTGCAAGTTTACCTGCGGAAGACCGTAGGACATTTGAATTTGAGCGTTGCGTACACTTGGGAGCATTCGCTCGATGACTCTTCTGATCGATATGACGGTAGTTTTGTCAACTCCTACGATCTGAAGGGAATCTATGGCACTTCGACTTTCGACGAGACGCACATTCTGAGCGGCAGCTACGTTTATAATCTGCCGACTTTGCACCATTCTGATTTCCTGGTCCGGAACACCGTAGGCGGGTGGGAGCTCACAGGAATCGTCAGCGTTAACAGCGGAACGCCGTTCACGGTAACCAACGGTGTTTACGGTGATAGCGCTGGCGTCGCGAACGGAGTTGGAACGGGCTCGTACGCTAGCCTTTGCGGTAATCCTTATGCTGCCCCGCCTTCGTACATCAATCCGGGGAACATTGTGGGGCCCACGCTCTTCAATGCTGCTGCTTTCTGCCAGCCAACCGCCTTGACGTTCGGGAACCAGGGGCGCGACGACTTCCGCAACCCGACCGAGGAAGACTGGGATACGGGCATCATGAAGAACTTCCCCATTCACGGTGAGCGGGCGAACGTTCAGTTTCGCGCTGAGGTTTTCAATGCACTTAACGACGTCCGCTGGCTTGGAGTGAACAGCGGGATCAGTTGCGTTGGCGCCAATTTCAATGCCGCTGCTTCGAGCTGCCTGGGAACGTACGACCTGTTGAATGCAAGCGGGGCCGGGCTGGGCCGCATCTTCCAGTTTGCGTTGAAGTTTAGTTTCTGACGATTGAAAGATGCGGGTGTTTACACCTGAGAAGGAGTTGTCGTGTTCCGGGATGGGCGGCGCGGTGCCTTTTTTGTGCCTCGGAGCAGACCGACTGCCCACTTTTGAAAGAGCCACACAAAGAGGGCGATATAGGCGAGCGCAAAGAAATAAACGAAGAGTTGCGCTATCAGGTCCATACCAACGATTATGGCGTGCTGGCGGGCTCTACGTCAAAGATGTGGCTCTGGAAAGGCTCAAGCCGCACGTAGAGTCCCGTTTTTAGCAGATCGTCTCCGTGCCAGTCGTAGCTCTGGTCATGAAGTTGGTCGATAAATCGGTAGCGGCCGGCCGCCTTAAACGTGCTCTCGACGATAACGTTTCCTTGGGAGGTTGAGGAAGCGAGATTCACAACAATGACGCTTGGCTCACCGCCCTTGCGCCACTGATAAGCAATGAGGTTCTCGAAGCTTTGATCGCCGGCGGCTCGAGCTTCGAGAAGCCTCCATTCTCCTTCATGGAAGATATTCCGCCGCGACAGTGCGAGCAATTTCGTATAGAGAGCTTCGAGCCCAGCGTCCGGAATTTCGTTTGCGGCGCGGCGAAGCTGGATGGGCAGGCGCTTCTTCCTTCCTTCGATCTGACCCTGATAATAGAACCGCATGCCTGGAAGAGTGGCGACGAGCGTGGCAGCGGCCTGAATCTTTTCGGCAGAAAAGACTGAGGCGCTGCGTGGCTCATCGTGATTCTCGAGAAACCGCACCAGTTTGCTTTGATAGGCCATATCGGACGTCAGCTGAGCTCGCACTTCCGATGCGGACGCGTGCAAGAGCCGATCGTAAAGACGCTTATCGTAAGTGAAATCAAAGCCAAGCTGTTGAAGCTGCCACTCCAGGTCCCAATAAACTTCCGCAATCCATAGGAAGCCAGGTAGCGCTTCGAAAGCCTCAGCCCAGAACTCGTGTTGCGGCGCGCTGTAACGCCCGGCCAACGGTCCCCAGTTTTTTCCGAAAATTTCATTGAGGCACAGCATCGCCATGTCACAGCGGACGCCGTCGCAGTGATGCGCGATCTCGGAGAGCACGCCGAGCATGGCCTTACGAGTGGCAGGATTGAAATAATTCAATTGCGCAGTGTCAGGCCAGGGAGGGAAATAAGGGTCCTTGCCGTGGGCCACGAGCACGGTCGAGCGGGCGTGGCTCACCGGGAAGAAAGCGATTGGATTGTTGCGAAAGTCTGCCAGCGTTCCCTGAATGTAGTAGTCGGGATGAGCAAGAACCCACGGGTGGTCGGGAGCAGTATGGTTCGGCACAAAGTCCAGAATCAGGCCCATGTTCCGGGCATGGAGCTTGTTTCGGACAGCATCAAGCTCAGACCAACTTCCGACGCGCGGGTCGGGAGCAAAATCTGCGATGGAATAGGGCGAGCCGACAATGTCGTTCAAATCCCATCCCGGAAGAGCGGCATCGTAAGCCGCGTAGCAAGACGTGTTAGTCTGGAAGGCTTCGCGGCTCTTGCGGCTGCGTTTCCAAACCCCCATGAGCCACACCAGATCGAAGCCTCGGTCCCGCAGCGCGTCCCATTCCTCATCGGGCACCGTGCCGAGCGTGACGGTCAATCCCTTACGGTCCGATACCTCTTCCAGCCAGGCCCACGTATGGATTTCATATAGCAAAGGATGGGCGCGAAATTGAGAATTCTGATCGGGTGCAGTCATGGGCGGTGGGTTGTGCAAAGGCTCGGCCGGCAAAAGCTTCATTTTGGGAGCGGCGATCCCGGCAGCCGTAGGGCCAGAGCGGTTTCATTCGATCAATGCCCGAAGCTCACGGACACGCCCGGCAAGTGACGCCGCATCCTGAAACATCCGAATGGCCGCCACGCCGCGCGCGCCGGTAGCGAGGCATTCGCGGCAGTTTTCGATCGTAATTCCTCCGAGCGCATAGACAGGCAGGTTCGCCTTCGAAGCAGCTTCTTCAAGCTGCTGCAGTCCCAAAGGCAGTCCGTACGCTCGTTTGGAAGGTGTATCGAATATAGGGCCAAGTAGAGCATAGCTGGCGCCAGCGGCCTCCGCTCGAAGCACGTCGCTCACCGAATGGCAAGAGGCGCCAATGAGAAATCCTTGTGGCGCGAGCGACCGTACTTTGGCGATCGGCAGAGAGTGGCTGCCCAGGTGTACGCCTTGCGCGCCTGCGCTCATTGCGACGTCTAAGCGATCGTTGATGGTGATCTCGGTCCGCGAGGCAGCAGCGTAATCCGATACAGTCCGGGCGAGCGATAGAAGGGACCTGGTGTCGAGGTCCTTTTCACGGATTTGAATCATCTCAATGCCCGCTTCAATGGCGTCACGGAGAAAAGTGAGCAATGGGCGGTCACGAAGGGCGTGGCGATCGGTAATGTAATAGAGAATCATCGTTCACTGCCCCGGGCTGAACAGGCTGCGGAAAAACTCGACGACGCCGCGAACGGTGCGCCGGCATCTTGCCGGCCTCCGTTGAATTGAAGGGAGTTGCCGGCTGGAAGCCGGTGCTACGTCAACTCCCGAAAGAGTTTTTCCGCAGCCTGTGAAGGCAGTTGATGGCCCAACCGTCAATGGGGCTGCGCGCGCTGGTTTCGTCTTCGGTTTTTGGGACGAAGCTCTTCGATAGCCAGGTAAAAGTTCGTCAAGCCGATGCCAGAAATTGCGCCGCGAACAAAATTGCTCTCGCTCAGCGCTCCCGCCCATTGGTAGTGCGTTACAAAGAAGTTCTGGTGCCACATCGGTCCCCATGGACCAAAGCAAAGCGTGAGGCCGAGACAGAGAAAGAAAATCGCTCTTAAAGTTGCCAGCCACCATTTCATAGGAACAACCAGGCCCTCGCCCGGCGATACACGGAAGCGTTACAACCCCCCAGTTCTTCGGAGCCTAACACACGACTGAACCCAAGTCAAAAAACCCCGCATGAATGCGTCGCGCGCATTTTGAAAGCTCGAGCTCTTCGCCGCAGAGTTTCCATTAGCTCTCATCCGGTATAACCCCTAGAACCGCAGTGCCATTGCAAATCCGCGAGGCTGATTGCATTCTCGATGTAGGAAGCGCCGCTGAGGCGTTTCAAGTTGAGCGGCGGATTGAGGGGTTGGCCGCTTTCGGGGAGGGGCGGAAGGAGTTGGCGCTCTGACTCGATTCCTTTCTGATTTAATTCCGCATGGGACTGACGGCCACGCATTCCGAGTGTCGCCGCCGGATTCCATCGCGCCGAATCGTGGATGCGGTTTGAAACGTTCCTCGCCAGGGCACGGCGAAGATCAACCAGCATAAGCCGACAGAAGGCCGCACAACGCGCCGCCCGGCGTTGGTGAAGTGAAAGGACGCCGTCCGGGGCGCTGGTGGCTGCTCGAGGTGTCGTTCACTGTATTCAACGTCTTGAGGACGTTATTCTCCGGTGCGGCTAGAGGGGATGTGGCTGCGAGACACAGAGGAGGGTCCGGAGTTCGACGGCGGGAGTCACTGAATTTCGCCTCGCGCAAGGACGGGTCCCCTTGGCATGCGCAAATCGGTCTTTTCTCCTCGGGCGCCGCGCTACGACATCGAGCTTCCGATCCGGTACCGCGAGAAAGGTTGCAGCGATTGGGAGAATGGAAGGACGGTCAACATCAGCGGGTCGGGTGTGCTCTTTTGCTCCATGCGCCCCATGGAAGTCGGCACTCCGTTCGAATTTACTCTCACTCTGCCCGTAGTAATTGCCGGCGAAGGACCTGGTCAGGTGGGTTGTGATGGCGTGGTTGTGCGGTGCGCGCCACTCGTGGAATCTTCGGATTCAGTCATGCTGGCGGCGAAGATCGTGAAACCCCGATTCATGCCGAGCGGAAGGCAAAAAGTGAATTGACTCCCGCCGGCGGAGCCGGGTTGGCAGGCTGTTGATATTGGTGGTGGGACCGAGGGTCTGGTTTCTCCGTAAACTCTGAGTTTTTGGGCGCATGGCCGAATGTAAGTCGCAGGGCGGAGCTGTAGCCATGTTAGCTTCCAGGGCTCCCGACAGGAAGCTAAAACCGACCTCGGGAATGGCCCGGACTGGGTTAAAATTATAGGTGAGTCTATGATGACGCCCCAAACACAACTCCCGTGGAATGCTCTGTATACACGTCATCAGCACGAGAAGGCGGTTGCGGATATTCTTTCCAAAAAGGGGCTTCCAGTTTTCTTGCCTCTCTATCAGAGCAAGCGCCGCTGGAAAGATCGAACTAAAACCCTGTCTCTTCCTCTATTTCCCTCTTACGTTTTCGTTCGAGGCGCAACCGCTCAGCACCTTCAGGTTGTGACGACGCCAGGCGTATATTGGATGGTCAGCGCGGCAGGACGTCCGGCCGTTATCCCTGACGACCAGATCGACGCTGTAAGGCGGATGATCGAGAATTCGCTGCGGGTTGAGCCTCACCCTTTCCTCAGGTGCGGCGATTGGGTGCGGGTCAAGTCGGGACCGCTGAGCGGCATCGAAGGGATTCTCATTCGAACGAAAGGCCTTTGCCGCTTGGTGATCTCGGTGGAGATGCTCGAAAAGTCCGTAGCCATCGAAGTGGATGCCGCAATGGTAGAACGTGCGACGAGAAACAGTTGGCGCCACATCTCCTCCGTCGAAGGGGTGCGGAGAGTCGGTGAAAATTCGGCGATCGCCCCTCACCGCGTTGCCGGGCCTACTCATTCAATCGTAATGTAGTCCTGAGTTTCCAGGCGGATCGCTCCGCTCCTCCTTCAGGCTGAACGAACCCAACCAACACTGCGCTTCGCTGACCCGACGTTGAATCTGAAGTCAGACACTTCGCCCATGACATCGTGCGCCTGTCCCATCATTACAAAAGATCCGGCGTTGCAGGAGATTCTGAGCCGGGTTGAGACGATTGCACGGTCCAACTGCACGGTACTGTTGGTTGGAGAGACAGGTGTTGGGAAAGAGCTCTTCGCCGACTTCATTCACCACTCGAGCGATCGTGCGGGCAGGCCGTTCATCAAAGTCGAAGCCGCGGCTTTTCCGCACGAGCTTCTGGAAAGCGAGTTGTTTGGGTTCGAAAAAGGCGCCTTCACGAGCGCATTCAACACGAAGAAAGGGCTGTTCGAGTTGGCGAATGCCGGAACGCTCTTTCTGGATGATATCGATGACTTCCCGGTTCATCTTCAGGCCAAGCTCCTGCGCGCTCTCGAAGCGCGGGAGGTTCTCCGATTAGGTGGAACAAAGCCGATTCCCGTGGACATCCGTTTGATTGCTGCGACGAAGGTCGATTTGGTTGAGTTGGTAAAGCACGGCTCCTTCCGCAGCGATCTCTATTATCGGCTCAACGAAGTGCCCGTCCGAATTCCGCCGCTCCGCCAACGCAGGCAGGATATCCCGTTGCTGGCTGCAGCCTTCTTGCAGCGCTTCGCGGAGAACCGTGAGCTAATGCTCGCCGAAGATGCGCAATGCGCGCTCGTGGCGCATTCGTGGCCGGGAAACGTGCGCGAGTTGAGGAACGTGATGCGCCGCGTCGCAATTCTTGCTGAAGAAGAAGCCATCCACGCCCGGGATTTGCCGCCCGAAGTCACCGCAAAGCCCGCGTTCGGCCTGGCGCAGAGCTGGATTCAGTGCTTGATGAACGAACACGCCTCCTCAGATGACATGGCGTCTGCGTACTCAGAAGCCGCATGTAAGGCTGCCCTGTCCTTCAGCGAGGTCGTCGGCCGCGTGGAAAAGAACCTCTTACGCTTTGCGCTTAGAGAGGCAGACGGCAATCAAGCGAAGGCAGCAAGAATGCTGAAGATGAATCCGTCAACGTTCCGCGACCGGCTGAAGAAACACGGCCTTCTCCGGTATGCCGAGTCCTGGAAATCCAGTCTCGTCTCGACAGCGACTGCACCCTCCGGGTCCGCAAGTATAGCGCAAACCTAGGTTACTGCTTCAAAAGACAGCACCAACGCTGCTCATCGGTACAGGGACCATCGGCCACTCGCATCTAAAACGCGTGGAAATCCGCGTTCTTCACGCGGATTTCCGTGGATTCGAAGCCAGTCATCCGCAGGGTTACCCCGGTCGGTGCTAAGGCAAATCCCGCACGGTAACGGCAGATGACCCTGAAGGAAACAATTCTACTAACGAGCGGAAATCACGGCGGATATCCTGCGTCAGAGGCGTTGGCGCTGACTGTCCAAAGCACTTGATCTCACAAATGGCATTGAGAATGCGCTCAGAAAACGGTCCGCCATGTCGAGATTCCAAATAAACGAAACCCAGGTTGTCAGCAGTGCGCGCCGATTTGCCATGCAGATGCCAATAAGGTTTCGAAAAAAAGGGGATCTTGAATGGCAAGAGGGGACCACCATCTGCGTGAGCAAATCAGGAGTGGTCTTCCGCGCCAACCGTCTGCTGCAGCCGAAGACGCCGGTGGAAATGGTGCTGACTTTACCTGCCTTAGCGGGCAGTAACGCCGCCGCGCGAATTGTGTGTGGTGGCACCGTCGTCCGCTTCAAGGCGAGCGCCAACGGGAACGGCGCGCCGATCATGGTTGCGGCCATTCGACATTCCCGGGTATCACGCGAAAAGAGCGTGGAGAGGATCGCTTGGTCGGACTAGGCCGAGCCCGATCAAGCTCTGGCCACTCTCCGAGCGGCAAAGCTTCAACTAAGGCGCTCTGAGCAATGCCTTGGGCTCCCTGACGTGACTCACAGGGCGGAGCTGTGCTCCAAAATGCCTCAAAGCACGGGTGACTGCGGGATTCGGCGATGCTACACGAAGCTGACATTAGCACAGATAGCCCTCGCCAACGGCTTGCTCCGAGACGAAAGGGGCAAGGGCCAAGGGGTCACGGAAACCCGTGAGGGGAGCGTGGAAGTCCGTGTGTCGAGGTTCGAATCACTGTTTCATGTTGTGTTGAGATTTGCCGGGCTTGAGAGCGGCGTCGGCGAGCAACAGAAAGAAAAATTAGGAGTTGTAATAATCTGTTGGCTGTGATATTGTCCTTGGCCTTGGGTTGTTGAATGCTGGCAACAAACATGCTCGTTTATCGTGGCTTGGGGTTGCTGACGTGACGTATCGGTTTGGCCTTCCGCCGCCAGTGTTCGCAGCGTTTTGGAAGGAAGGGTAAGCTTAACGGGCGGCGGTTTCGGGCTTTTTCTGGCGGGATCATGCGTATGATCCTGATCAGGTGTATGATCGTTCGGGGGCGATTTTGGGCGGGTTGTCTGCTGGTTGGCTCTGCTTCAATAGTTCGGTCAAGCCAGCGGCAAGCAGGATCGTCATTTAAAACGTTTATCTACTACTGGACTGACTACTTTCAACAAAGAAGAGGTGACAACGCAATGCGGAAAGTTCTTCTATTTATGGGCGCTCTGTGCTTCATGGCGTCGCCGGTTTGGGCGAGTCCTTGTACGCCCGCAAGCTTATCGAGTTACGTAAGCAGCGCGGCAAGTTGCACTGTGAATACCAATGCATACAGCGGCTTCGCGGCGAGCATCGCGAACGGTCAGGCCTCCACCATCTCGGTGGCGCCAGTCACGACAGGCAGCAACGCCGGTGATCTTTCGCTGACCAGCGTGAGTTTGTCGGCCCTCGCGGGGAGTGCAAGCACATTTAGTTTCACTGTAACTGCTCCTGCCGGGAGCTTGATCACGGACTTTGCTCTGCAGCTCTCCGGCGGCTCGGGAGACACGGTCTTCCTTGGCCTGAGTAACGGTGCCTCTCTCATGGCTGCGAACACGGGTATGGCGATGACCACTTTCACCGGCGTATCCTCGCTCACCGTGACCGGGACTCTGGCCGTGTTAGCCGGGTCAACCGGAACGGCCACCGTTTGGATGGGCCCTTCGCTCACGTCCAACCAGGCGGTTGCGGAACCCGGTACGGTGACGTTGTTTGCCATCGCGCTTCTTGGGTTCATCGGGCTGGTTCGGACGCGGCAAGCGGCGTTCGTTCGCTAACCACCTCCTGATTTATACGGTAGGGGCCCGGTTGAGGGCGATCTTCCGCGTCTATCGTTTGGGCTTGGCGGGTTGAGGGTGATCGGTACCCGGACTACGGCCAAGTAGATCTTCCCTGGGGCTGTTGCTGTAACCATGCGGAGCAACAGCCTCAGTTGTTTTCCCCTCCAGACACTTCTTCACCACGAAGACAACCCCTTTACATTTACAGACGGCGGGAGAAATCAATGCCGCAACCACGCATCTATACACTGCAAGATTACATGACGATGTTGCGCCGGCGATGGCGATGGGTTGCGGTACCCGCCGTGGCCGGCCTCATCGTCGGCTACGGCTTAGTCCGGGTTTTGCCCAAACAATACACTTCTGAAACTCTGATGCTCGTCGAGCGCCCGCAGGTACCGAATAGCTATGTTCAGCCAATCAGCACAGAGGACCTGAACGCGCAAATTGCCCAGCTCCAGGAGCAAGTGCTCAGCCGCTCAGGTCTGGCGCCCATTATCGAGCGCGATGGGTTGCTGCCGAACAACCCGTCGAATCAGGCTCTCGATAGCATGGTTGGCCTGCTGCAGCAGGCTGTCACCCTCACCCCGATCACTCCAACCGTTCACACGACGGACCAGACAGTTCCCGGCTTTTATCTATCGGTTGCCCTCGATAAGCCTCAAATCGCCCAGCGAGTATGCGCCGACATTGCGTCGGCCTTCATCGATCAGGATCTTCGTCAACAAGAAAGCGCCGCAGAGGGCACTACGGATTTCTTGGAAAATCAATTGGGCGCAGCAAAGCAGAATCTGAACCAACAAGATGCGATTCTCGCCAAGTTTGAGCGCAAGTACATGGGCGCCTTGCCCGATGAGACTAAAACGAATCTCAGCATGCTGAGCACGCTGAACACGCAACTCCAAGCCGTGACGGAAGATTTAGGACGGGCATCGCAGAACCAGGCGTACCTTGACTCCGTCCTTTCGCAAGAACTCCAGGCCTGGAAGATGGAGACGGAGATGAGGGAGGGATACTTTCCAGATGGTTACGGCAATTCAAATCCACTCATTGATCGGCTGGCAGACGCGGAAGCGCAGTTGGCCAGCCTGCGCGCGCACTACACCACTCAATATCCCGATGTGGCCAAGACTGAAGCGGAAATTGCCGAGCTTAAGAAAGAGATCGAGCAGGGGTCGGGCCTGGCAGTCGGCGGCAAATTCGGGGCGAAAGCCGCGATGGCTCTTGAGCCGGCCTCGATTCAAAGTGTGCGCGGGCAGTTGCGAGCGGTGCAAGAGACGATCGTAACAGACCGGCAGCAGCAAGAGCATATCCGGCGCAATATTCAATTTTATGAGTCGCGTCTGCGGCTGGTTCCTGCTGTCGAGGAACAATACAAGAAAATCACGCGCGATCATGACACCGCACTTAAGTTTTATAACACGTTGCTCGCAAAGGAAGACGATTCTGAGATGGCAACTTCTCTCGAGCAGCGGCAGCAAGGCCAGCAGTTGAAGGTGATGGACCCGGCCAATTTTCCTTCGTCTCCTTCCTTTCCCCAACCACTGCTCTTTATGGGAGGCGGTTTGGCCGGAGGTCTCGCGCTGGGGTTGGCGGTGGTACTGGCCATAGAGACGAGCGATAAGCGCATCCGCACCGAACGCGATCTTCAGTACTACTTGGGCACAGCGGCTTTCGGACTCATTCCGTCCATCGAAACCGACGCGATTCGCCGGCTCACCGATGGCAACGGAACGGGGAAAAGACGCAGGCCCGTTGAGGTTTAGCTGCGTCCAGACCGGTTTCTGGGAAGTTGCCTGAAGGATTGTCAAAGAGGGAGAACTTATGAGCCGCCTTCATGATGCTCTCAAGAGAGCTGAGTGCGAAAAGGTTGAGGTTGATTCCGTTCAGGTCCGCGACCTTCTGTCTGAAACGAAGGAGCCTGATGGGTCTTCATCGAGCCCGAACGGCGTAGATGGGGACGCGTCTCGCCATGTTGGCGGCGCCGCACGGGCCAGCGGCAACGGAGGGGGTGTGGCCGGACCCTTGAGGGCCTTTGCGGAACAATGCCCCCAGACCGAATGGGCGCCTGATCCGGGAACCGTGCTCTTTTATGGAGAAGGATTTCGAACTCCAGGCAGTGAGGAATTTCGAACTCTGCGATCGCGTCTGGACTTGATCCGTGACCGTCAGCCCTTGCAAACGCTGCTGATTACAAGTCCGATGCCCGGGGAAGGCAAAACCTTTGTCGCCGCCAATCTGGCCCAGGTGATTGTTTGGCAACGAGAGCGGCATGTGTTGCTCATTGATGGTGATTTGCGGTCGTCGAAGCTTCATCAGGCGCTGGGCGTGAGTCCGGTTCCGGGCCTTTCGGACTATCTCGCGGGCAACGTAAACGAATTTGCCATCGTGCGACGTGGTCCTTTGGAAAACTTCTTCTTTATTCCCAGTGGCACGGCAGCGCCAAATGCCACAGAACTGCTTGGCAACGGCTGCCTTCGGACGTTGCTGAAGCGGCTGGCGATCGCATTCGACTGGATTCTTATTGACTCACCGCCCGTCATCCCGGTGGCCGACGCGAGGCTCATCGCAGAATCGAGCGACGGGGTATTGTTGGTCGTCAGAGCCGGACAGACGCAGAGCGATCTTGCCCAGCTTGCCTACCGGGAGTTTCGTGGAAAGCCGTTCGTGGGTGTCGTCTTGAACCGAGTGGATACAGGGTCGAGGTACGGATACGAGTATCGCGGCAACGAGGGCCACCCTGCCCATGCCGGCGAGCCTGCGAACGAGACGAGCCAACGCATCACGTTTTAGCCGGTGTACAGAAGAGCATTCCTCGCTCGTCATGTCTCAAGCGGACTTCCGTGCAACTTGCCGCCCTTCCCCCAGAGCCTGTGGTTTTTGGCCGGTCGCCGGTCATGGAGGCGATCCGCCTTCCTCCACTGAGGCAGAGGTGAGAACACAAGGAGCGATCCCGTAATGCGCTTGCTGTTCAGAGATTGGGTCGGCGATTCCGGCGAGGGGACGAGCTTGGGCGAAGCCAGTGCCGGGCAAGACGACGGCTGGTTCTTGTCCGAAAAGAATTTTCTTCATGCGCTTTCCGTGGAGCAGAAACGAGTGGAGCGCTCCCGGAAGCTTCTGCTGTTGATGCTGCTGGATGCGACGAAGCTGAGCGTAGGCCAGGACCACCGGCCATTGCTCTCCACCATGCTTTCCACGCTTTCGTCGTCGACCCGCGAGACCGACGTCAGAGGGTGGTTCAAGAAAAAATCAATTGTCGGCATCATTTTTACAGAGATTGGCGAAGAGGAAAAGGAGAGCGTCGGCCGCGCCGTCTTCAGCCGCATCACCCGCTTGCTCGAGCACAGCCTCACCTCGGCTCAGACCAAACGCATTGCCATTTCAGTGAATTTCTTTCCGGAAACCAGCGGGGAAGAACCACGCGGAGACGGCGGGAATGGCCTGCCGCTCTCCGATCCGTTCGAGAACCCCAAATCCAGAACGTTCGCCCGCGCCTCGAAGAGGCTGATCGACGTGGCTGGCAGTGGCCTGACGCTCATGGCCCTCGGTCCGTTGTTTGCGCTCATCGCTTGTGCCGTTAAGCTCACTTCGAAAGGCCCGGTCTTTTTCAGGCAGGTGAGGGTGGGCCGCGGCGGCCGCAGGTTCGAGTGCCTCAAATTCAGGTCGATGCATGTGTCGTGCGATCCGGCGATCCATAAGGACTATGTGCGCCGGCTCATTTCTGGATCGCGCCGCCCGGATCCCACGCTGGCCAATTCCGACGGTCTCTACAAGATCAAGAACGATCCTCGTGTGACCTGGGTGGGCCGGATCCTGCGCAAAACGAGCCTTGATGAGCTTCCGCAATTTTGGAACGTTTTGAAGGGAGAGATGTCACTGGTCGGGCCCCGCCCCGCGATTCCCTATGAGATCGAATGCTACGACATCTGGCACCGCCGGCGAGTGCTGGGGGTAAAGCCCGGCATCACCGGGCTGTGGCAAGTTTCGGGAAGGAGCAGAACCACCTTCGACGAAATGGTGCGTCTCGATCTCAAGTATGCCCGAACGTGGTCCGTGTGGCTGGACCTGAGGATTCTTCTGAAGACGCCGAGGGCTGTGTTCAGTGGCGAAGGGGCCTATTGATGGCAGCGAGCCTGGACACCGCCTTTACCTGCGGCTTTGCATCAGGACACAGCTTTGGCTGCGGAGGGGCTGAAGCCCGCGGAGATTAAGACATGCTTCGAATTGGTGTTATCGGATATGGATACTGGGGACCTAACGTCGCCAGGAACTTCAACGCCGTCGACCGGGCCCAACTGGTTGGGATATGTGATGCCAACCCCTCGGCGCTGGCGCGAGCCAAACGGAATTACCCGGGCGTAAGGCTCACGAGCTCGGCCGGCGAGCTTCTGAACTCGAAGGATGTTGACGCGGTGGCGCTGATTACGCCGGTTGCGTCGCACTATTCGCTAGCCAAGGCCGCCCTCGAGCACGGTAAGCATGTATTCGTCGAGAAGCCCTTTACGTGTAACCCCGAGCAGGGGGAAGAGCTAGTCGAGCTGGCTAGCCGCGCCAGTCTGACGGTTATGGTAGATCACACGTTCCTCTTTACCGGAGCCGTGAGAAAAATCCGTCAGCTCATCGACGAAGACGCTCTTGGCAACCTCTATTATTACGATTCCACGCGGGTGAATCTGGGGCTCTTTCAGCACGATGTCAACGTGATTTGGGACCTCGCGCCCCACGACCTTTCCATCATGGACTACTTGATCGACGCGCGCCCCCAAGCTATTGTCGCCACGGGCGAGGCGCACCTGAATGGCCTCGAAGACCTGGCGTTTATCACGATCTACTTTCCGGGCAATACGATTGCCCACATCAACGTGAACTGGCTCTCTCCCGTGAAAGTAAGAACGGCCCTGATCGGGGGCGAGCGGAAGATGCTCGTCTGGAATGACCTCGAGGCCGACGAGAAGATTCGGGTGTATGACAAGGGCGTACGGGTCAAGAACCGCCAGGGCGTCTATGACCTTCTGGTGAGCTACCGCTCGGGAGATATGTGGGCGCCGAGGATCGAGCAGACCGAAGCGTTGAAAACGGAAGCCGAGTATTTCGTCGATTGCATCGAGAAGAACGAGCGGCCGTTCAACGACGGCGACGCCGGCGTGCGCGTGGTCAAGCTGCTCCATGCCGCGCATCAGTCGCTCAAGCAGAGAGGCAAGGCAGTGCGCATATGACGGAACCCTCCATCGTTGCCCAAGCTGCCTCCGCGCCCGGTAAGGAAACGACGGCGGTCGACGCAACGCCTGACACGTGTATTTCTCCCGACGTCAAGCTGGGAGCAGGGGTGAAGCTCTCGCGGTTCATTAATCTTTATGGCTGTGAAATTGGAGATAACACCAAGATCGGCGCATTCGTCGAAATCCAGAAAAATGCGAGGGTCGGCAAGAACTGCAAAGTTTCGAGCCACACGTTCATCTGCGAGGGCGTCACCGTTCAGGATGACGTGTTCATCGGCCACGGGGTGACGTTCATTAACGACTTATATCCAAGGGCGACGGTTGCGGGTGGACGCTTGCAAAACGAAAACGACTGGATCGTCGTTCCTACGCTCGTCAGGCGAGGTGCGTCGATCGGCTCCGGCGCCACGATTCTGGCGAATGTGGAAATTGGAGAACAGGCCATCGTGGGCGCCGGCAGCGTGGTGACGCACGACGTACCCTCCCGATGCGTTGTGGCGGGCAATCCGGCGCGTGTGCTCCGGAGACTTTCGTCTGCAGCCGGGGCCGTGGGAGAGCAATGATGATGATTCCTTTTCTAGATCTGGCGCAGCCGCATCGTGCGCTCGAGGAGAACCTTGTCGGTGTCTTTCGGGCGGCATTGCGGCGCGGCGCATTTGTCGGCGGCGAGATGCTCGAGGAATTCGAGCGAGCCTTTGCCGCTTTTTGCGGGACGCATGACGCGGTCGGAGTTGGCAGCGGAACGGATGCGCTTCGATTCGCCCTGATGGCTTGCGGCGTCGGCCGCGGCCAAACGGTGGTCACTGTCCCGAACACCTTCATCGCGACCGCGGAAGCGATCTCTCAAGCCGGAGCCCGGGTCGATTTCGTTGATGTTGACGCAGAGACGTTTAACCTGAGCGCTACCAGCCTGGAAGAATTTCTTCACAATAAATGCCGCATGGACCCGGGCAGCGGCAGAGTCATCCATTCCCAAAGCCAGAGTGTTGTCACCGCCATTGTGCCCGTGCATCTGTACGGACAACCGGCTGATATGGATCCCATCCTCGATCTGGCCGCGCGCTTCAAGCTGGCGGTTATCGAAGACGCCTGCCAGGCCCACGGCGCCGAATACTTCTCAAGGAAACAGGAGCAGTGGAGAAGAGTGGGATCGATGGGGCGCGCGGCAGCCTTCAGTTTCTATCCCGGGAAGAACCTGGGAGCCTGCGGAGAAGGGGGCGCCGTGACGACCAGTGATGAAGACGTTGCGAGGAAGGTACGAATGCTGAGGGACCACGGGCAAGTCCGTAAGTATTACCACCAAATGGAGGGCTATAACGGACGGCTTGACGCGATCCAGGCCGGGATATTGCGCGCGAAGCTCGATCATCTCCCGAAGTGGAATGAACGAAGAAGGGAGGTCGCCTCAGGCTATGACGAACTCCTTGCGGCTGCTAACGGAGAGGTCGCGCTTCCGTCCGAGCCCGGCTGGGCGCGATCCGTTTATCACCTTTACGTGGTTCGAGCGGCGTCCCGGGACCGTCTTAAGGCTCATCTTGCGAGCCGGGGTATTGGGACGGGAATCCATTACCCGATCCCGATACACCTTCAAAAAGCTTGCGAAACGCTCGGTTACAGAATCGGCAGCTTCCCCGTGGCGGAGAGCGCTGCGGAGGAAGTTCTCTCTCTTCCGATGTATCCCGAGTTGACGCGCGAGCTCCAAACCCAGGTCACCGAGTGCGTTCTGGAGTTTTTCTCCGAACCCAAAGCCTGTGTTGCCGCCGTCGGCTCGCAGCACGATGCCGAAAACACCCACCGGCCACAGCAAACCCTTGGCAGCGCCACTTTTCTTAAATCCCATTGAGTGAAAAGATGCAAAGACTCTTCCGCAGCGCCTCCGCCGGTCGTGCCGCATCTGTAGACATCCAACAGGAGATTGCCCGAAGCCGCGCGGCGAGCGGCGGTCCGGTCCGGTCCGCGTCACGCGATGCGAGCATGAAAAAGATTTGGATCGATCTCGATAATAGCCCGCACGTTCCCTTTTTTGCTCCCATTATCGAGGAACTCGAGAACCGCGGTTATTCCGTTACGCTAACGGCGCGGTCGGCTTTTCAGGTATGCGGGCTGGCAGATTTGTACCATTTCAAGTACACGCGCATCGGACGCCACTACGGCAGGCATAAAGTCCTAAAAGTCATTGGACTCTGCATTCGCGCCGCGCGGCTGGTGCCGTTTGCGTTGCGAGAACGGCCAGCCTTGGGTGTCTCGCATGGCTCGAGGGCACAACTGCTTGCTTGCCGCTTTCTCGGCATCCCGTCGCTGCTCATCCTTGACTACGAGTTCGCCCGGGCTCTTTTCGCTCCAACCTGGGCGATGGCGCCCGAGGTTATCCCTGAATCCGCCGTTCGTTTCAAGGGCAAGTCTCTGCGGCGCTATCCCGGCATCAAGGAAGACGTCTACGTCGGAAAATTCCAGCCCGATCCCGCAATTCGCGCCGAATTAGGGCTTGCAGACGATCATGTGGTGGCCACCGTTCGCCCGCCTGCCAATGAGGCGCACTACCACAACCCGGCAAGCGAAGAGCTTTTCCACGCGCTGATGGACCTGCTTGGCCGGCAATCGGCAGTAAAGGCCGTCGTGCTGCCTCGCAACGAGGCTCAGGCAGGTTGGCTGCGAGCCACCTGGCCGGTTCTGTTTGAGTCCGGAAGAGCCATCATTCCGCGCCGTGCTGTAGACGGGCTCAATCTCATCTGGAATTCCGACTTGGTGGTCAGTGGTGGGGGAACAATGAACCGTGAAGCAGCGGCATTAGGAGTGCCCGTCTACAGCATCTTCCGGGGCAAGATCGGAGCGGTCGATCGATATCTGGCAGATCAAGGCCGCTTGATTCTGCTCGAGACCCCCGAAGATGTGCGCACGAAGATCGATCTGAGACGCCGGCGCCAAGCGCCTCCGGATGCCGGCCGGAGCAATTTAGCGCTTCGCAAGATCGTCGATAACATCTCCAGCCTGATCCAGTCTGCTCCGTCCTGACCGTCCCTCCTTTTGCCGCCCTTAATCCATCACGCGTGAGGTTGTTCGAGATGAAGGTGATGAGCGTTGTCGGAGCACGCCCCAATTTCATGAAGGTGGCTCCGATTATATCTGCAATCAATGAACAAAATCGCATGGCGCAGGAGCTGCACCGGGCTCGCAACGGAAATGCTGGCGGCGATCACGTCTTTATCGGCCACTTCCTCGTGCACACGGGCCAGCATTATGACCGGATGATGTCCGACGCCTTCTTCCGGGACCTGAGCCTCAAGCCGCCTGACGCCGAGCTCAATGTCGGCTCGGGGTCGCACGCCGTCCAGACCGCCGGGATCATGAAGAGGTTTGAAGAGGTTTTACTGCGTGAAAAGCCTGACGTGCTGCTGGTGGTTGGAGACGTGAATTCTACGCTGGCTTGCGCGCTCGTAGCCGCGAAGATTTCCTATGACAGCGCTGGAACGCGGCCGCTCATAGCTCATGTGGAAGCGGGCCTCAGATCGTTTGACCGCTCGATGCCTGAAGAAGTGAACCGCGTGCTGACGGATCAGCTTGCGGATCTGCTCTTCGTTACGGAGCGAAGCGCGCTTCGAAACCTGGCGCGTGAGGGTGTTCCGGCAGAGAAGGTACACTTCGTCGGCAACACCATGATTGACTCGTTGTTGAGCTGTGTTGAAAGGGCAGACAACTCCTCCGTGCTCGATTCGTTGGGGCTGCGGCGCAAGGCCGCAGCGAACGGCGCCGCCAATTCCGTCGTGCACTACGCTCTCCTCACGCTGCACCGGCCATCCAACGTGGATAACAGCGAGGCATTCCTGAACATTCTCGAAGGCCTGTCGGCATTGACCTGCGAATGCCCGGTCATCTTTCCCGCTCATCCCCGCACGCGAGCACGCATTCGAGAGTTCGCACTGGATCGCTTTTTTGAGGACAGCGAGGATCCGCGAGCGCCGGCAACATGCTCCGGCGCCCGTGGCGCCAGGAGTATTCGCATCATCGGCCCGTTGGGTTACCTGGACTTTTTGTGCTTGATGAAACACGCGGAGCTGGTCGTGACCGATTCGGGTGGAATCCAGGAAGAAACAACGTGCGTGAACGTTCCTTGCGTCACCGTCCGGGAAAACACCGAGAGACCCGTAACGGTCGAGAGCGGAACTAACGTGATTGCCGGAACCGCGAAGGAGACGATCGCCGCCGCCATCCGGCGCCAATTGAGCTTTCGTAACGGTCACAGCCAGCCGGAGAAATGGGATGGCCAGGCCGCACGGCGCGTGGTGGAAGTCCTGGCCCGCGCGCATCGCTACGGCGGCTTGATGGCTCACGATCCGTCGATGCCCGATCGCGTCGAACACCCCACGCTTCGTGCGCGTCTCGCTTCTGCTTCATGACGAATGCCCTCAAATCCGTCATTCAGCGCTTGCTGGCCTATTGCGAGGCCAGCGGTTGGGCGGGCTACGACCCCTATGACGCGCTGAACAGCAGACTTTTTAGCGCCCTGCCGTTGTTGAATGCGCGAATTCCGCGCATCGCTGTCACGCAGGTTTTGAAGCGCAGTCCTATTAACTTGCGGCCGCTCCTGCTCGTTCCTAAGACCCAAAACCCGAAGGCTTTGGCGCTCATTCTTTCGGCGCTCGTCAAGCTGCCGAAGTTGTCGCTCAACGGCCACGACGAGCTCTCACGCTGGGTGATCGACCGGTTGGCCTCGCTTCGCTCGCTCCATCGGGAGCGCTGGTGCTGGGGATACAGCTTTCCGTGGCAAACCCGCACGGTTCTGGTGCCGGCCGGAGCGCCGAACCTCGTCTGCACGTCGTTCGTCGCCAATGCGCTGCTGGATGCATACGCCCGCTGGCACAATCCGCGATGCCTGGAGATGGCAGCGAGCGCTGCGGAGTATCTACTCGAAGAGTTGTACTGGAGCGAAGGAGATCGCGTCGCCGGCTTTGCCTATCCCCTCCCGCATAACAGGGATCGGGTGCATAACGCGAACCTGCTGGCTTCCGCGCTCTTATGCCGTGTGGCGGCATCGACTGGCGAAGGGCGATTCTGGCCGCCCGCGCTCAAAGTGGCGCGCTATTCCGCGGCAAAGCAAAACCCCGACGGCTCTTGGTATTACGGTGAGGCGCCGTCACAGCAGTGGATCGATAACTTCCATTCTGGCTTTGACCTCTGTGCCTTGCAGACCATTTCAGAATACGCCGGGACGGCAGAGTTTCGTGATCGTCTCCGGCGAGGTTTTGAGTTCTATCGGAGACGCTTCTTCCTTGCTGGCGGCGCCGTGCGGTATTTTCACGATCGTACTTATCCCATCGACATTCACTGCATCGCGCAGAGCGTCATCACTCCGCTGGCATTCCCTGATCTCGCACCAGACAACCTTGCGGCCGCGGAGACTGTCTTCCACTGGGCCCTGAAACACATGTGGGATAGCCGGGGGTTCTTCTATTACCGGGTGCTGCGCTGGGGAACCATTCGCACTCCTTATTTCAGATGGTCCCAGGCGTGGATGTTGCTCGCAGCATCGACGCTCCTTGCCGCCAAGAGCGTCGAGAAGCTTCGACCGCAAGTGGCGATGGAGCCGGCGATGAACGCTCGCGTGGCCGCCCGGGCGTACGCGGCGCGCGCCTGAAGGTTTCCTTACTCATTGGCACGATGATCGAACTGATCTTTACTGTCGATTATGAGATTTACGGGAACGGTGAGGGTTCCCTGCAGGAGTTGGTTTATGAGCCGGCGGAGCGCCTCGCAGGCATTTTTCGACGCTGGGACGTGCGCTGGGTTGCGTTTGTCGAAGCGGTGGAGCTGGAGAAAATCGAAGCGGCTGGCTCGGATGTTGCCATCGACCGAGTGAAGCGCCAGATTGAGACACTATCTCGCGACGGCTTTGAGATTGGATTACACGTTCATCCTCAGTGGGCCAATGCGCTTTTCGAACGCGGACGCTGGGCCCTCGATTATGCCGAATACAATCTCTGCAATCTTCCACGCGCCCGAATCGCCCAGATTGTTGATCGCGCGCTTGGCTTCTTGCGGCATGCGGTGGGCGCAGAGCGGTTCAGCCCGCTCTCTTTTCGCGCCGGGAATTGGCTGTTTCAGCCTACAAGTAACGCGGCCACAGTCTTGCACCACAAGGGGCTCAGGGTGGATTCATCGGTGTTCAAGGGAGGGTCGCAGCGAAACCACGGTCTCGATTACCGGCGCGCTCTCACAAACGGTTATTACTGGCCGTTCGATCTGGACGTGAATCGCGCCGAACCTGGAGGTCAGTGGCTCGAATTTCCCATTTACGCCAAGCAGGTTCCGCTGTGGCGAATGGCCACGCGGAAGCGGTTGGGATTCAAAAGCAGCCTCGCAGGAGGGTCAGGCTCGCGCCAGAGCCGGGTCCTGCGCCTGCTGGACTTCGCTCGCTTTCGCTATCCGCTCAAGCTTGATTTCTGCCGCATGACGCTCGGCGAGCTTACCACCATGGTGGACGGCGTCATCCGTGAGGATCGGAAGTCGCCACAGTCGTATAAACCGGTCGTCGCCATCGGACACACGAAAGATCTCAGGGATTTGCGAACCGTCGATCTGTTTCTGTCGTATCTCCAGTCACAAAAGATCCCGGTAGCGACGTTCCAATCTGTATACGCCAGGCTACGCAAGTCAACGCCAAACCAGGTTTCTGGAGCTCGCGCGCGCAGCGTCATCGCGGGAGCGCTCGCGGCCCATGCGCACTGACACCACACCATCCCGGCATCCGGCGGCCGTTTCCGCGAACTTGCCTTCTTACGTCCTGATCACACCGGCGCGGAACGAGGCGCAGTTCATCGGGTTGACCATTCGTGCTGTGGTCGCGCAAACCATTCGGCCGCTGCGGTGGGTGATCGTCAGCGACGGCTCAACCGATGGCACGGATGAAATCGTCAGGAGACATGCCGAGGTGTACCCGTGGATTCAGCTCCTCCGGATGCCACCACGCCGTGAGAGGCATTTCGCGGCAAAGGTTTATGCCTTCAAAGCGGGATATGCGAGGCTGGCGCCGCTCCGCTTCGATGTAGTTGGCAATCTCGATGCCGATATTACGTTTGACCCGGATTACTTCCAGTTCCTCATGCAGAGGTTTGCCCAAGATCCCCGGCTTGGTGTTGGAGGAACGCCTTTCAAGGATTCGTCCAGACAGCATAATTACGATCTCGTCAGCGTCGAGCATGTCTCGGGCGCCTGCCAACTTTTCCGGCGCGAATGTTTCGAGGAGATTGGCGGATACACTCCCATCAAGACTGGAGGGATTGATTTAGTTGCTGTTATGACGGCGCGCATGAAGGGCTGGCAGACAAGAAGCTTTCCGCAGAAGACCTGTGTTCACCATCGCAAGCAAGGCTCGGCGACGCACGGCACGTTGGCCTACGCCTTCAAGGATGGGCGTAGCGACTATGCTCTTGGCTGCGGCCCGGTGTGGCAGGTGATGCGGTGCACCCGCCGCCTGATAAGGGTTCGGCCCCTCGTACTGGGAGGGGCTGTTTGCCTGGCAGGCTTCTTCTGGGCGATGCTGTGCCGTGCGGAGCGGGCTGTGCCGCCTGAGCTCGTGCGATTCCGCCGGCACGAAGAGTGGCGTAGGCTGCGTGATCTTGCTCAAAGAGCGCTGGGGCGCCTGGCCGCGGATCCGACGCACGGCAGTGTACACCCTGTATCCCAGGCGCATCGCTCCGAAAGCTGATGGAAGCTCAGGTTTTGCCAGCATGGACGGACGCTGACAGAGCGGAAACGACCGCGGCTGCTGAGGTCCCTGGTTTTCCAGGCTTGGTCGGTACGTTCATGGGAAGAGACGCCTTGTCTCTCGCAATTAATTTCACTGGCTTGCACGAAGATGACACGGTGCTTGCGCCTGCTTTCACTTGCAAGGACGTCCTCGAACAGTTGGCGCGCGCCAGCAGAGTGACGTTCTACGACGTAGGGCCGGGCTTTGCCATTGACCCTGATGAGATACGGACAAAGCTTAAGAACCGCAAGATCGGCGCAGTTCTGATGACGGACTACTTTGGCTTTCTGCAACCCGGCCGCGAGGAGATTAAAGCCGCCTGCTCTGGCGCCGGCGCCTGGCTGATTGAGGATTGCGCTCATTCGCTGCTCTCTGAAGGCTCGGGCGAAACGGGTGACTTAGCCATTTACAGTTTTCGCAAGATCCTGCCCGTTAGCGATGGCGGAGGGGTCAGGGTAAACCGCAAAAAGGGGCTCACCTTGCCCGCTCCCAACTTCTATCCCCGGGCCTGCTCGGATGCGCTCTCGGTTGCGGCGAGAGTCAAATCCCTGCTTAATGCACATAGCGATTCATTCAGCAGAGCGCGTGTCGCTTCGCGTGCCGCCAGGCTGGGCGCCCACACCACATCGTCAAACGTAGGCCGGCGGCTCCTGCCGCTTTCTCGCTTTGCTCGAAGCGCCGTGAGTTCCCTTTCTTTGCCTGAAGTGATCCAAAGACGAAGGGATGACTTCCATTTTTGGCGGGATATATGCAGAGCGGCAACATCCGTTGTTCCGGTATTTGCCGTTTTGCCCGCTGGCGTGTGTCCCTTTGGCTTTCCTGTGAAGGTACTGGCTCGTCAGTCCCTGGAATCCAGAGCCCGGCGGGCCGGGATTCCCTTGCAGGTCCACTGGCGTCTGGACCGCGACTTCGCGCCCGACTGCCGTTTTAGCCACGAGATCTCAGCGCAGGTTATTACCCTCCCGCTTTACCCCGCCATCAAACGACGAGATCGCGACCGGCTTGCCCGAATCGTGGCCTCATGAGGGAAGTATCTCTTTGACAAGTTTGACCGTAACTCCTGTTGATGTGCAATGGCATCGCAGCCTCCCCATTTATGCTTCCGCTGCATTCCTGAAGGCGGAAGGGGATGAGTTCGGATGGCTCGGAGGCTCGAACGATCATGGAGAGATGAGTTGCGTGGTGCCCTACACGATTTTGCGAAAAGCCGGGTTTCGGATGGTCCGCTTCCGAAGCGCGACCATTCCTTGGAGCGGAGAGATTGGGGTGGCGGAAGAACGGTCGTTCCTGAACAGCGTCGTGGGCTATTTTCGGGCAGCAGGCGCGGATCTGATTCTGCCCTCGGGGAACACGGCGATATTTCGGACTTATCCCGACGGCGCTTCGACCGCCCCGTATGGCACCGTTGTTAAGGACCTGAGCCGTCCCGAGGAAGTTCTTTGGAGTGAGATCCGCAAGACGCATCGCCAGAACATCCGCAAAGCGGAGGCGGCGGGGATCGAAATCAAGTGCGGCATGGATTACCTGGACGAATCTTATATGCTGTTTTCGGACACGATGAAGCGGTCCGGCGCATCGTTCTTGAGTTATGAAACCTTCAAGCGCCGTGTGGCTGCTTTCGGCGAAAACGTGAAGACATTCGTCGCCGTGCTCAATGGCGAGATTCAAGGCTGCATGGTGGCGCCCTTCAGCGAGCATTGCGCTTACAACTGCTATGCGGGGTCTAAACGCGGGCCGGCGCGGGGCGCCATGCACCTGCTGCACTGGGAGGCCATGCGAGCGTTTCGCGCGCTGGGCGTGAGGCGATTTGATTTTCAGGGCATGCGCGTCAACCCGGAAAAGGGATCGAAGCAGGAAGGGATTGCATCTTACAAGCGCGGCTTCGGAGGAAGCGTCGTTGAAGGATACTCCTGGAGGTATCCGCTCCGCAGGCTGAAGTTTGCGGCTTATGTGTTTGCCGCGCGGCTGCTGGCTGGAGGCGATCTTATTGACCAGGAACGCCGTGCGTCTGCGGGCCGTTGAATGCGCGTTAGTCCGATCAACTTGAGAGAGCCTCCGCCGGCAGGCCCGTGGCCTGATTTGCCAGCGTGCGGGCATGGCCAGGGACTCATCGTGAATGCAGACGACTGGGGACGCAATCGCAACACCACTGATCGGACCCTGGATTGCTGGGCTCGCGGCGCGATCTCCTCCGCAAGCGCCATGGTATTCATGGAAGACTCGGAACGCGCTGCGGAGATCGCTCGCGAGCGGCAGATCGATGTTGGTTTACACCTGAACCTGACCACACCGTTTACGGCGGCGGCCTGTTCGAGGCAACTGGTCGAGGAGCAGCAAAAGATTGCCTCCTGCTTGCTGCGGCATCGTCTGGCTCAGATCTGCTTTTATCCGGCTCTCATGCAGTCCTTTCGTTGCGTGGTGGAGGCCCAGGTTGAAGAGTTCTTGCGGATCTATGGCGCTCCTCCCCGCCGTTTTGACGGCCATCATCACATGCATCTTTGCACGAACGTTCTGGCGGGACGGCTCTTGCCGCAAGGCGCCATGGTCCGGCGCAGTTTCTCGTTCGAGCCGGGCGAAAAGGGCTTGGCAAACCGCCTCTACCGCCGCGGGCTCGACCGAGTCATCGCGCGGCGTCATCGACTCACGGATTTTTTCCTGTCGCTCAAACCTCTCCAGCCTGAATCCCGTCTGGACAGAATCTTTTCCCTGGCACGACGGTCCATTGTCGAAATTGAGACACATCCCATTAATGCAGAGGAATACCGGTTCCTTGTGAGCGGTGGAATATTCCGCCGTGGAGACGCGCGCCTGATGACTTCTTTTGGCGCGCTGGGCTTGTACGGCGATGCGCGGTGCGCGGCGCATTGTGCAGGCTGAGGCGCGATCGGGCGAGCGCCGGCGAAACCCATGCACATCTCAGTCTGTATTTGTACGTACCGGCGGCCGGCATACCTGAAGCGTCTGCTCGAGGAACTGGCGGCTCAGGAAACGCGCGGACGGTTCACCTACTCGATTCTGGTGGTTGATAACGACGTGTTGCGGTCCGCCGAGCCCGTTGTGACGGCGTGTGCCGCATCCGCGCCGGTTGCCGTCCAGTATTGCGTCGAGCCGGAACAGAATATTGCGCTCGCCCGGAACAAAGCTGTCGAGAATGCCACCGGGGATTTCATCGCGTTCATTGATGATGACGAGTTTCCGCGTAAGTCTTGGCTGCTGACGTTATTTACGATCTGCGAGCAAAACAACGTTGACGGCGCACTCGGGCCGGTCAAGCCTTGCTTCGAGCCCGATACACCCTCGTGGGTGGTGAAGGGCAGGTTTTGGGACCGCCCCACCTATCCTACAGGCTTTGTGATCGACTGGCGGAAAGGACGAACCGGCAATGTGTTGCTCAGGAAGCAAGTTTTTGAGGGTCAGGTGTTGCCTTTCAGGCCGGAGTTCCGCACGGGTGAAGACATGGACTTCTTCAGACGCATGATCGCGAAAGGTTACACCTTTATCTGGTGCGACGAGGCGGTGGCCTATGAGTATGTGCCTTCGGTCCGGTGCAAGCGCAGCGTGCTTTTGCGAAAAGCGCTGTTTCGCGGAGCGCTCGTTCCCGTTCATCCCACTTTCGGCGCGTCGGACATTGTGAAATCGATGATCGCAATTCCGGCTTATACTCTGGCCTTGCCTGTTGCGCTGATTCTTGGCCAGCATCGGTTTATGACGATTCTTGTCCGTCTTTTCGACCACGTGGGCCGGCTGCTGGCGTGGGTGGGCATCAAGCCGATTAAAGTTGCGTATGTTACCGAATAGCGGCAATAACGGAGCGCCGGCAGCGGTCGCCCGCAATGACTTCATCATCGGGCCCGACGATCTGATTCTCATTACGGGAGCGACGGGGTTTATTGGACCCAAGGTTGTCCGAAGCCTTCTTCAGCTTGGGTTTCGCAATCTGCGCTGTTTTGGCCGGCGCTTGAGCCCGGCGTCGCCACTCGTCGCCCTGCAGGAGCGCTTCAGGCAGAGCGTGCTCCTGGAAATCATCAAAGGCAACCTGTTGTCACCCGGAGATGCCAGCGCAGCCGCGCGCGATGCGTCGGTCATCTTGCACTTGGCGGCAGGACGGGGCGTGAAATCGATTCCCGAGGCATTTAGAAACTCAGTCGTCACTACGCGCAACCTTCTGGAGGCTTGCCGCCGCGAAGCCGCACTGAAGCGGTTTGTGAACGTCAGTTCCTTCGCGGTTTACAGCAACCGGCGAAATCCGCATGGAAGACTGCTTGACGAGTCAGCGCCGGCGGCAACGGTTGCGGAGCTGCTTCCGGATGCCTACGCGTTCGCAAAAGCGAAACAGGACGAGCTGGTTGAGGAGTACGGGCAAAAGTTCGATATCCCCTACGTGATCGTGAGGCCAGGCTACGTGATTGGTCCCGGAAATCCCGGGATTAGCGGCCGTGTTGGCTCCGATTCGTTCGGCATTTTCCTGCACCTTGGCGGTTCGAATACCATGCCCTTCACCTATGTCGATAATTGCGCAGATGCGATCGTGCTGGCGGGACTGAAAAAAGGGGTCGAAACGGAGATCTTCAACGTGGTGGATGACAATCTGCCTACGAGCCGCTTCTTCTTGCGCTGCTATAAGAGGAATGTAAGGCGCTTCCGGTCCATTTACCTTCCTCATTTTCTCAGCTATGGGCTTTGCCTTGCCTGGGAAAAATACTCTGCCTGGTCAGAAAACCAGTTGCCACCTACCTTCAACCGGAGCGTCTGGCATGCCTCCTGGAAGAGGACCCGGT
>JASHON010000016.1 GCA_030041095.1 Terriglobia bacterium | reverse complement strand
CGGCCTTCGTCGCCCCACGGCTACATCCTGAGCGAGCTCGAAGTCTATGGCCGTGGCGGCCCCGTACCAAAGCCCGCGCCATCGCCGCTTGCAGGCGGTGAGCTGAATCTCGCGCGCGGAGCATGGCGGCTTCAACGCGATTCTCTGGTGGGTGGCGACGGAGAAACTCTTTCGAAGCCAGGATACCGCGACGATGCCTGGACCATCGCCACCGTGCCGGGGACCGTGCTTTCGTCATATCTGAACATCGGCGCTTTGCCTGACCCCAACTATGGCGACAACCAGTTGATGGTCTCTGATTCATTTTTCTATTCGGATTTCTGGTATCGCACCGAATTCGACGCTCCTTCACTCCGCCGCGGACAACGCGCCTGGCTCAACTTTGCAGGCATCAATTGGAAGGCGCAGGTCTATGTGAGCGGAAGGAGCGTGGGACGCATTGAAGGCGGATTCATGCGCGGCCGTTTCGACGTCACCGAACATCTAGTTTCCGGCGGGCAAAACGCCCTCGCCGTCCGGGTGGAGAAGAACGATACGCCCGGCAGCGTAAAGCAGAAAACCTTTGAAGCCGTGGGAAAGAATGGCGGGGCGCTCGGCGTCGATAATCCCACTTTTCATGCGTCCATCGGCTGGGACTGGATTCCAACTATCCGCGGTCGTAACACCGGCCTCTGGGACAGCGTTACACTTGCCCTAACCGGTCCGGTAACCATCGAGCGCCCATTCGTCACGACGAGAATTCCTTTGCCGGATGCGAGCGTCGCCGACGTCACCATCGAGGTGACGCTCATCAACCACGCGGCTGAGCGCGCTACGGGCACGCTGCGCGGCAAGCTTGGCGAGCACAGTTTCCAAACACACGTTTCGCTCGACGGGATGGCGAAGCAAACACTGAAGCTCAGCCCGTCCACGCATCCCGCGCTGCGAGTGCGCAATCCGAAACTCTGGTGGCCCAATGGATACGGAGAGCCGCACCTTTACGATTTCACTCTGACGCTCGATCTTGACGGCTTCGGCGTATCTGACACGAAGAAGTTTCCAGTTGGACTCCGCCAGGTTTCTTACAGCGAGGAGGGAGAAGCGTTAAGAATCCGGGTGAACGGCCGAAGGCTGGTTCCACGCGGCGGCAACTGGGGATTCAGCGAATCCATGCTGCGCTACCGCAGCCGCGAGTTTGACGCCGCCGTTCGCTACCATCGCGAGATGAATTTCACCATGATCCGCAATTGGGTGGGCCAAACGGGCTCCGATGAATTCTACGACGCATGCGACCGGCACGGAGTCATGGTATGGCAGGATTTTTGGCTGGCGAATCCATGGGACGGCCCTGATCCCAAGGATGACGCCCTGTTCCTCAGCAATGCGAGGGATTCTATCCTTCGCCTTCGCAACCATCCCTGTATGGCTCTCTACTGCGGCCGCAACGAAGGAGAGCCTCCGCCCCAGCTCGAAGCCGGCATCATTCGGGCGCTCGCAGAATTGCATCCTGGCATTCAGTACATTCCCAACTCAGCCGAGGGCGTGGTGAGCGGTCACGGCCCTTATATGGCCATGCCACGCACTTTTTATTTCACAGAAGGCTCGGCAAGAAACCTGCACAGCGAAATGGGAATGCCGAACATCCCCACCATCGATAGCGTGCGGGCGATGATGCCTGAGGCGGCAAGATGGCCTCAAGGCCTTGATTGGGGACTTCATGACTTCTGCCTGGACGGCGCACAAAACGGATCCGAATATCGAAGAATTATTGAATATAACTACGGCGGCGCCCACAGCGTGGATGAATGGGTTTCCCTGGCGCAGTTCGTAAACTACGATGGCTATCGCGCCATGTTCGAGGGACAGAGCAAGCATCGCATGGGACTGCTCCTCTGGATGAGCCATCCCTGCTGGCCTTCATTCGTCTGGCAAACTTACGACTATTATCTCGAGCCCACCGCAGCTTACTTTGGATGCAAGAAGGCGTGCGAGCCTTTGCACGTTCAGTGGAACCCGGCAACCGATGATGTGGAAGTGGTCAACATCAGCGCCGGAAGCGTTCACGGACTGATGGCTCAGGCGCAGATTCTGAATATGGACGGACGCACGAAGTGGCAAAAAACAGCTTCGCTCAATAGCGCCGAAGATAGCGTGGAGACCTGTATCCGGATGGAATATCCCGCGGATCTCTCTTCCGTTCATTTTGTGAAGCTTGCCCTCAGCCTCCGGGGAAGAGTGGTTTCGAACAATTTTTACTTGCGCGGCCGGCAGGAAGGCAACTACCGCGCCATCCGCGAACTCGCCAAAGCAAGCCTGCAAGCCTCAACGCGCCGGGAACTGCGTGGCGCGGAGTGGCGCCTCACAACCGAGCTTTACAATGCATCGCCGTTTCCGGCGCTCATGGTGCGTCTCAAACCGGTACGGGAGAGAACCGGTGACCGAATTCTTCCCGCCATCTTCAGCGACAATTATGTTGCGCTGATGCCTGGCGAGCGCGCCGAGCTTCAAACTCGATTGTTCAATGCGGATACGCGAGGTGAAAACCCACGAATCGTGGTGGAAGGTTTCAACGCCGGCAGGGTGACCGAAGAATCTACTGCCGAAAGCGAAAATCCGGCTCAGGCCGTCACGGCGGCCGCTTCCTGCTGAGCTTCTTCGACGGCGGGGCGAGTCAACTCCCGCCAGACGGCAACTTCCGAGCAGCGAAAATAGCGATCGCAGCGAAGGCAATCCCGCCACACTTTCATCGGAAACCGCTCCCGCTTTGCTTCATGAAAGCCGCACCGGCTGAAGAACTCCGGAGTCTGAGTCAATGCGAAGAGCGTTTTCACTTTATGGCGTTCCGCTTCCGCCAACAGGCCCTCCATCACCCGCCGGCCCACGCCTCTGCCCTGGCTTTGCGGGTTGACGCAGAGTGACCGTATTTCCGCAAGATCCTGGTTATAAAACTTCAGCGCGCCACAACCGATCACAGCTCGTTGATCAGTTCCGGCAACCGTGAACTCACGCACGGACTCGTAGAGGTCCGTCAGAGAGCGGGGAAGCAGGACCCGCTCCAACGCGTAATGATTGATCATGTCGAATATTGCAGGAACGTCACACAATTCTGCTTTACGGATCGTCGTTACGGAGTCCATCATTGAACGTTCTCCGCCAGCAGAAGCAGCAAGATGGCCTTCTGTACGTGAAGCCGGTTCTCAGCCTGGTCAAACACAACCGACTGTGGAGAATCGATCACTTCATCCGTCACTTCCTGCCCTCGATGCGCCGGCAGGCAATGCATGAAAACCGCACGGCGGTCCGCGACAGCCATCAGCCCGCTCGTCACCCGGTACGGAGCAAACACCTGCGCGCGAAGCTGCGCTGCGAATTCCTGCCCCATACTCGCCCACACGTCCGTGTAAACCGCCTGAACTCCATCGCAAGCCTCGAGAGGCTCATGGAACAGCGCGATCTTGCCGCCGTTCGCTTGCGCCGCCTCTTTTGCTTCTTTCACCATCACCTCGTTCGGCTCAAACCCGGGAGGTGTTGCCACGTTCACCTGCATCCCCAGCTTGGCGCCAAACGTCATCAGCGAGTGGCATACGTTGTTGCCATCTCCTACGTAGGCCATGCGCAATCCCCGCAATCCTCCGAACCTCTCTTCCAGCGTAAACAGGTCAGCCAATGCCTGGCATGGATGCACCAGGTCAGAGAGGCCGTTGATGACGGGAATCGATGCGTTTTCGGCCAGCTCAACCACGGCCGAGTGCGCGAACGTTCGCGCGACCACGCCATCCACCCAGCGCTCCAGATTCCGCGCCACATCCGCGACGCTCTCGCGCTCACCGAGCCTCGGCTTCGCGTGATCGAGATAGACCGCATGGCCGCCCATGCTCGTCATGCCCACTTCGAACGTCACGCGCGTGCGGAGCGACGGCTTTTCAAAGATCATGGCCAATTGCCGTCCTTCAAGGGCATGCGCGTAAGATTTAGGGACGCGCTTCATCCGCGCCGCGAGAGCGAAGATCAGCTCTACGTCGCCACGGCTCAGCTCAGGTCCCGTGATGAGATCCTTCACGCTCAGTTTTTCTTGCGTTTCAACCGCAGTCATGACGGGCGTCATTGGAGCACCTCTTGAGGGGAATTCACGGCGGTCTGCGCCAAGCCGGCCAAACAGGGACGAAGAGCGTCAACCAGCGAGCTCACGTGCTTTCGCTCGATGATCAGCGGAGGAAGAAATCTCAGCACCGTGTCGTGCGTACAGTTGATCAGGAAACCCGCGTCGAGCATCTGCCCAACCACTTTCTTGCCGGAAGTCTTCAATTCGATGCCCAGCATCAAGCCGTCGCCTCGCACCTCGCGGATTACCGGGACTTCGCTCTGGAGCCGCTCGAGCTGCTGCCGAAAATAGTCGCCGGTCTCCCGGACGCGTTGCAGGAAGCCCGGCCGCTCAATAATCTCCAGGACTTTCAGCGCCAGCCGGCATTGCAACGGCCCACCACCAAACGTCGTGCCATGCATGCCCGGTGAAAACGCCTGTGCCGCGCTTTCACTGGCTACCATCGCCGCGAGCGGCAGGCCTGCAGCCAGCGGCTTGGCGATGAGCACTACGTCCGGCTTGAGTCCGAATTTCTGAAAGGTAAAGAATCGTCCTGTCCGGCCAAGCCCGCATTGGATCTCATCACAAATAAACAGCGCGCCGTGTTTCCGGCACAATTCTTCTCCGGTCTTTAAGAATTCCGTGGACATTTCGACCACGCCGCCTTCGCCCTGAATTGGCTCGACGATGAAGCCCGCCACTTCCGGCGTCAACGCCTTCCGGAGCGCGGCCGCATCGTTCGCGGCTACAAACCGGATGCCCGGAACCAGCGGCTCGAACGGCGCCCGGTATTTTACCGGCCACGTCGCGGAAAGCGCGCCCAACGTCCGGCCATGGAAGGAGTTTTCTACCGCCAGGATTTCAGCCTGCTTCCCGTCGGAGTTTCGCCGGCGTGCGAAAGCCCGTGCAAGCTTCATGGCTCCTTCCACTGCTTCCGTCCCCGAGTTGGCGAAGAAAGCACGGTCAAGCCCCGTCCACCGTGCCAGCTTTTGCGCAAGCTGACCCTGGAACCTGTGGTAAATCAGGTTAGAGACGTGAAGAAGCGATTCCGATTTGTCGCATAGAGCTTGAACGATTTCGGGATGGTTGTATCCAAGAGCGTTCACCGCAATGCCGCCCAGGAAATCGACGTATCCTTTTCCTCGCTCGTCGTAAAGCACACAACCTTCGCCTCGCACGGCGAGGACCGGCAAACGCTCGTAGGTAGGAATCAGGAAACGGCTTTCAAGCTCCCGAACTTCTTCGAAAGTCATCGCGGCAGCTCCTGAACCCTGTCCCTGAGAATGCGCGTGCCCGCCGCGGCTCGTCCGCTCAAAAACGCCCCAAGGCCCGCCGGAATCTCAGCCGGAAGAATATCAACCTCGCTCACTCCATCGGCCAAAACGCGCCGGCACGAGAGCAGCTTAGGAATCATCCCGTCCCGGACGATACCTCGCCGGATCAGGCTCGGGATTTCCCTGGCCTTTACTTGGGGCAGCAACCGGCGCTCCGCGTCCCAAACACCACCCGCTTCCGTCAGATACATCAGCCTGTCCGCGGAAAGATGAGTTGCGACAGAGGCAGCCAAATCGTCCGCATTCACGTTCAGATAGTCGCCTTTGGGAC
The DNA here is from genome assembly GCA_030041095.1 of Terriglobia bacterium. GTDB lineage: Bacteria > Acidobacteriota > Terriglobia > UBA7540 > UBA7540 > JASHON01. Next base: position 23,129 of record JASHON010000016.1, on the reverse strand, counting down.
CGAGCGCAAGGCTCGCCAGCACAGGAACCATGCCTTGTTTCCAGGCCATCTCGATGGGCTGCGTCCGGACTTTTGACGGACGACCGACGAAACCAAGATTGCGGGCGCGCCCTCCGCGGCGGACCACCAACTTCCTCGCCTCCACCAGTTTCCCGTCTCCTCCGCACAAGCCCAGCGCCGGCTGGCCCTCCAACTGAAGCGCGGAAACCCATTGCTTGTTGATGAGCCCCGCCAGCACCATCAGCGCCACATCGCGCGCTTCACCATCCGTCACACGCAACCCATTCTCGAATCGCGTTGCAATGCCCATTCGCGAGAGCGTCTCCGTCAGAATCTTGCCGCCCCCGTGAACCAAAACAACTTGCGCTCCGTCGCGGCATAATTTTGCAATCTGTTTCGCCAGATTGCGGCGCGAGTGGCCTTCCGCCGCCGCGCCGCCCACTTTCACCACCAGCTTCATTTCAATCCCGCATCTTCGGCGCAACCGAGCATCAGATTCATGTTCTGCACCGCCTGGCTGGCCGCGCCTTTCCCAAGATTATCCAGCGCGGAAACCAGCACCAGCCTTCGCGTCCGCGCCTCAAACTGCCAGCCCAAGTCACAATAAGGCGTGTGGGCCACGCTCCGCACTTCGGGAAGCTTGCCGTGGCCGTAAATTCGAACGAAAGGGGCGCGCTGGTAATACGCATCGAAAACTCCCGCAATCTCCTCCGCCGTCACGCCCCGCTTTGCTCGCAAATAGAGCGTGCTCAGAATGCCACGCGTCAGCGGCAGGACGTGCGGCGTAAAGGTAAAGCTCCCCTCGGCCAGGTTCAAGGCTTGCAACATCTCCGGAACGTGCCGGTGGCTGAACAAACCGTAAGCGCGGCAATTCTCGTTGACGCTCGAAAAGAGCAGGTTCTCGGCCAGCGAGCGGCCGGCGCCGCTCGCTCCGGATTTCGAGTCGCAGACAATGCCGGCTTCCACATCGACCAGCCCTTTCTGCAAAAGCGGCGCGAGAGCCAGAATGGCGGACGTGGCATAACAACCCGGATTCGCCACCAGCCGCGCCTCACGAATCGCCGTTCCGTTCAGCTCCGGCAGGCCGTAGACGGCTTCGCGGAGCGCTGCCGCCCCAACATGCTCGAAGCCGTACCACTTGCCGTATGCTGAGGAGTCTTTCAGCCGAAACGCGCCGCTAAGGTCCACCACGCGGATTCCACGCTCGAGCAGCTTTGGCGCCAGGGCATGAGAAGCTTCGTGTGGCGTTGCCAGAAACGCCAGGTCCACTTGCGAATCCGCCAGGTGATCCAAGCTCAGCACCCGGATGGGCACATCCGTCAGGCCGCGCAGGGACGGATGCCATTCCTCGACCGGCACGCTTTCCTTGCCTTCTCGTCCGGAAAAGCCGAGTTGCACGATGCGCGCCGCCGGATGCCGCGCCAATAATGCAATCAGCTCGCCTCCCGCATACCCCGTGGCACCCAGAACAGCCACGCGAGCGCACCCGACCGCTGTTGGCTCCTGTCCAAAGACTGCCGTCGTTTCCGCCTCTGCGCTCAGCACGGCAGGCTACCCCAGATGGCATAATTATACACATAATGCATATTTATACTTTCTAGCGCCCGCCCCCGCGCTGTCAAGCAAATTTTACGTTCGGGAGTGACCCGTCAGTTTCAGGGTCACAGCGCCGCCGTCCCGGCGGCAAATGCCGGCAAGATGCCGGCGGCCTCTCAGCCCGAAACCGAGGGGGATTACGTTCGGGAACGCAGGCATATTGCCTCCGGCGTGACCGTTGCCGCGGTCAGACGGTTTACTGCCGTGTGGTTGCCCCTCGCATTCCCGTGTAACATTAACTTTCCATGACTTCGACGGGGACCAAGATTGGGCGTAGCCGGCAAACCGCCCTGGCTCCCATTTCTTCACACTCGCTCAAAGTGATGGCCGCTTTCGCGGCCATCTATACCATTTGGGGCTCGACTTATCTCGCCATCAAGATCGCCATTGAAACCATTCCGCCTTTCTTAATGGCCGGGTCGCGATTTCTGGTCGCGGGCACGCTACTTTATTCCCTGGTTCGGCTGCGCGGCGCCGAGAAGCCCACGGCCGCTCAGTGGAGATCGGCAGCACTGGTAGGCCCGCTCATGTTCCTCGGCGGGAACGGCGCGCTCACCTGGGCTGAACAGAAAGTGCCTTCAGGGCTTGCGGCTGTTCTGCTCTCCATCATTCCTCTGTGGATGGTCTTGCTGCACCACCTCGAGCTTCGCCGGCCATTGGGCCGACGACTGATTTTAGGGCTCGCGTTAGGACTGGCCGGGATTGCGGTGCTCGTGGGCCCACGCGCGCTGCTCGGCGGAGGCCGAGTGTTGCCTGCCGGAGCGATTGTGCTGCTTCTAGGTTCGGTATCGTGGGCGGTTGGCTCGCTCCGCTCGCGCCGGGCGGCGATGCCCAAATCATCCTTGCTTGCGGCATCGATGGAAATGCTGACCGGCGGCGCGGGCCTGTTAGTGCTGGGTTTTGTAACCGATGAAGGTCATAGCATGGCGCACACGGCGACTTCAGGGGCCTCGCTTCTGGCTGTAGGGTATCTGGTCTGTTTCGGATCGCTTCTCGGCTTTACTTCGTATCGGTGGCTGCTGAGTGTTACCAGCCCTTCGCGCGTGGCTACTTACGCGTACGTCAACCCGATCATTGCCGTCTTGATTGGCTGGGCGCTCGGCCGAGAACCCCTCACCGCCCGCGTCCTGGTCGCCTTGGGCGTGATTGTCACTGCCGTGGCCATCATCATCACCCATCAGGCCACCGACCCCGCCGAACGGGATATCCCGCCCACGGGCGAATGTCCCGAAACAGGCGTCTAACCCAAGAGCCGCAGGGAAGGCCGCGCCGGCGATCGGCCATGACGCACACATGGGTCTCTAATTCCGGGAATAGTGCTGCCAATTCACCCTCGTAACATCATGTATTGATGGGAGTGCCGCTCTCTTCAGGCATCCATGCCGGCGAAAGGTTCTTCGGGTATGTCGGGCCTCAAGTTGAATCCCAGAATTGAATCCCAGAATTGAATTGACAAAGCTCTTCTATGGTCTACAATGGGCAGGGTTCGAGTTCACCATGGAACCGGCCAATCAACTGGAAACGCTCCGGCGAACCTCTTTGCCGGGAATCAAGCTTTACGCGCGCGGCAAGGTGCGTGACATCTATGACCTGGGTGACGACCGGCTTCTGATCGTGGCCACGGATCGGCTCTCCGCTTTTGACGTGGTGATGGCAGAAGGCATTCCCGATAAAGGGCGCGTCCTGACTCAGCTTTCCTGTTTCTGGTTCGGACGCTTTTGGGACCGGGTGAGCACCCACTTTCTTACGCAGAACACGCGCGATTTCCCTTCCGAGCTTCACCCTTTTATGGGGATTCTTTCGGGGCGCTCGATGCTCGTGCGAAAGGCGCGCCCGTTTCCGGTGGAATGTGTGGTGCGCGGCTATCTCGCCGGCTCAGGCTGGAAGGAGTATCACGTTGCAGGAGCCGTATGCGGCGTGACGCTGCCGCCTCATCTTTTGGAGTCTGCACGGCTCCCGGAACCCATCTTCACACCGGCGAGCAAAGCTGCGTCGGGCCACGACGAGAACATTACGATGGAGCAAATGGCTTCTCGCATCGGGCGCGCGGAGGCGGATCAATTGCGTTCCCTGAGTCTTGAGCTCTACGGCCGCGCGAGCGAATATGCCGCGACTCGGGGCGTGATCATTGCAGATACCAAATTCGAATGGGGCCTTTCCGACGACGGCATCATCCTGATTGACGAAGTGCTGACTCCGGATTCCTCGCGCTTCTGGCCTGCGGAAGGCTACGAGCCGGGCAAGCCACAGCCTTCATTCGACAAGCAGTTCGTCCGGGACTACCTGGAATCCATTCGTTGGAATAAGAAACCACCTCCGCCACCTCTACCGCGGGAAGTCGTGCAGAAAACAAGCGAGAAATACCGGGAGGCGCTTCGAAGACTTTCCGGGCAGGATATTACCTAGCATCCTCACCATGCATCCACCGGTGATCTGGAATTGGCTCGATTGGTTGATGGCGGGAATCCTGCTCCTTTCCGTGGTCCTGGCCATACGAAAGGGGTTCGTGCGCGAACTGGTATCGCTTGCGGCGCTGATTCTGGGCATCATCTTCGCGGCGCTTTGGTACCCGCATGCGGCTTCCTGGTACGATGACTTGACCAAGTCCCATGAGATTGCGGAGGCGGCCGGCTTCCTCACCATCTTCGTGTTGACGCTGGCGGGCGGCGCCGTGGTCTCCATTTCGGCCCGCTTTCTTATCGAGAAGGCCGGCGTGGAGTGGTTCGACCGATTCCTGGGCGGGATCTTCGGCCTGATTCGCGGGGTCGTTGTGGATTCAATTCTCCTGATGGTCATGATTTCCTTTGCCGTCAAACCCCAAGCCGTTCAGAATTCACGCTTAGCTCCTTACGTTTCCACGGGAGCGCGGGCACTCGTCTATCTCATGCCCCGGACGATCAGAAAAAATTTCAACATCGAGTTCCAGAAGTTCAGAAAGGCTTTGATTCAGGAAGCGGCCGGGAATTCGAACCCTTAGCCGTGTTAACCCTTTCTTGGAGTGTCGCAGTGAACGACCAACTGGAGGCGTTGATTAATCAGATGATCGAGCGGGGAGTTCACTTTGAAGATGCGCTGCGCGTTTTTGAGAATCGTTTTATCCAGAAGTCACTCAAAAGGTACGATGGCAATGTGTCAAAAACTGCGAAGGCGCTGGGAATCCACCGGAACACGTTGAGTCGGAAACTGGAAGGAGTTGACCGCCAACGCCAGCGGCGCAAACGTTCGCGCTAATCCTGGGGACCGTCTGCGGCCGGGGATGGCAGTCTTCCCACCTGTCTGCGCGCTCGAAATCGTGTTCCAACCGCGTGTTATAATGCGAGGCATTGGTTGAACTCAGAGGGTTGAGGTCCCCGTGGGTGGAATCGAAACCGAACGAGAACTGAGCGTTTATGAATCGATGGCGGCTCGCTTCGACGTTGCCGCCAGAAAGCTTCATCTGGACGAGGGCCTCACCCGGTATCTCCGCTGCCCGAACCGGGAAATCATCGTCCATATCCCGGTGGAGATGGATGACGGATCGGTGGAGGTTTTTGACGGTTACCGCGTTCAGCACAGCATCGCGCGCGGTCCCTGCAAAGGCGGGGTTCGCTATAGTCCCAACGTTACCCTGGACGAGATCCGTGGCCTTGCGGCGGAAATGACGTGGAAGTGCGCGATTGTCAACATTCCGTTCGGCGGAGCGAAAGGCGGTGTCGCCTGCGATCCTGAGAAGCTCTCCCGCGGAGAATTGGAACGTATCACGCGACGGTACACGGCGGAAATTCTCGACTACATTGGCCCTGAGCGGGACGTCCCCGCGCCGGACATGAACACCGACGAGCAAATCATGGCCTGGATGATGGACACCTACTCGATGCACGTCCGCCATACGGTTACCGCGAGCGTCACTGGCAAGCCCATCGACCTGGGCGGCTCGCGCGGACGCCGTGAGGCGACGGGGCGCGGATGCATGATCTGTTGCGATCAGGCGCTCAAACGCTTCGGGAAGCCCGTCGAGTCAACCCGCGTGATCGTCCAAGGCTTTGGGAACGTTGGCTCACAAGCCGCGCGTTTGATGCATCGCGCAGGCTATAAAATCACAGGTGTCTCCGATATTCACGGCGGAGTCTTCAATGCGCGGGGACTGGATATCCCTTCCTTGCTGGATCACGTGAGCGAAAGCAAGTCCGTCACGGACTTCCCGGGCGGCGAGCCGGTGGACGGAGCTGAGTTCCTGGAACTGGATTGCGACGTGCTGATTCCCGCCGCCACGGAGAGCGTCATCCATAGTCGGAATGCCAGCCGGATCAAAGCCCGAATCCTTGTGGAGGGCGCGAACAGCCCCACCACCCCGCCGGCCGATGACATCCTTTTCGACCGTGGTGTCTTTGTGATTCCCGATATTCTGGCAAACGCGGGAGGCGTAACCGTCTCCTATTTTGAGTGGGTGCAGGACCGCCAGGGGTATTACTGGTCAGAGAGCGATGTGAATGAAAAGCTCAGGACCATTCAAGTTGCCGCGTTCAACGATGTGGTCCGTTATGGAGAAAAGCACGCGGTCAACAATCGCATCGCCGGCTATATGCTGGCTATCGACCGCGTGGCTTTCGCGTTGAAACTGCGCGGAATTTATGCCTGAACCGATGGCGCCGTAGAGTTATTGGATCCCCCATTTCCGTCTCGCACGTCACCATCGTTCCGTAACGGCATAATCCGGCAAGGATCAAGGCGCACAAGCCACGGGGAGGGCCGGTTCCTTAATGACTCCCAACTTTCTCTTGTGATCTCAGCCTGTAGATGATGATGCGCGGCCGAAGCTTGCGCGAGGAGCAGCTTCAGATAAAGTGTCATTCGAAACGGTCCTTCAATGGACCTCACAAGCGCGCAGGGAAAGGTATTGGGATCCTCCGCATTTGCCGTGAACGTCAGGTGATGGGCTCGGATACCGACAGAGTCGAAACCTTCCGGCACGGACTCCTGGAGACGAAGAGCGCATCCCCATTCGAGCGCTTCCACTTGTCTTTCGCCGATTCTGCGAACACGCGAAAAGTTCTTGCACCCTGTGACCCTTGCCACCGTGACCGTCTGCGGACGGCGGAAGATTTCCTCCTTCGCCCCCGCGCCAACCCGTTTCCCGTTGCAAAGAATGACGATCTCCTCCGCCAATCGATACACCTCTTCGAGATTGTGCGTGACATAGAGCGCAACACCGGGAAAAGCGGACAAGGTTTCGATGAGCAGCGCCTCCATCTGACTTCGTAAATGAACGTCCAGTGCTGAGAGCGGCTCGTCGAGCAGGATCGCCTCGGGTTTCGTTATCAGCGCCCGCGCCAGCGCCACCCTCTGCTGTTGGCCTCCTGAGAGTTGGTGCGGACGCCGGTCTTCCAATCCTTGAAGCTGGACCGCCACAAGTTGTTCCATCACGCGCGCGCGAGCCTCTTCCGCCGAGACACGGCCGAGGCCGAAAGCAACGTTCTCCGCCACCGTCAGATGTGGGAAGAGCGCATAGTCCTGCATCAGGAAGCCCAGATGGCGCCGCTGCGGCGGAAGATTAATCCGGCGGGCGGAATCGAAGAGCGTCCGGCCGTTGAGCTCCACTCTTCCTCGCACGGATGGCTCCAGGCCTGCGATGGCTCTCAGGCTCATCGTCTTTCCTGACCCCGAGTTTCCAAGTATCCCGACGATTTTCGCCTCCGAGCTGAAATCGAGATCCAACAGGAAGCCCGGCAAAACCCTTCTGACCTCAACTCGCAATCCCACGTTACGCTCTCCTGGCCGCCCGCCCAGGCAACTGCGCGCGCCTGCCCCACGTATTGAATAATGTTACAGCTACAGCGGTAATGCCTACCGTAATCAGCACCCACGCCAGCGCCTGGTCCATGTTGCCGGCCTCTGCAGCAAAGAAAATCGCGAGGGGCAAAGTTTGCGTTCGCCCTGGAATATTACCCGCAATCATCAGCGTGGCGCCAAATTCGCCGAGGGCGCGAGCGAATGCCAGCACCGTTCCCGCAAGGACGCCCGGCCACGCCAGCGGCAGCGTTACGCGCCAGAATGTTCTCCATTCGGACGCGCCGAGCGTTCGCGCCGCCTGCTGGTAACTGGGGTTCACCTGTTCTACCGCGCCGCGCGCCGCAAGGTACATCAGCGGAAAAGCCACGACCGTCGCGGCAATCACCGTGGCTGGCCACGAAAAAAGAACAGAAATCCCCCAATTCGAAAGAGCCCTTGCCAGAGGATCAGTTCGGCCTAACACAAGAAGCAACAGGTAACCCACCACAGTGGGTGGCAAGGCAAGCGGAATGATGAACAGCGCGTCCATCAGTCGTCCTAACCTGCCGGACGAACTCACCCGCCATTCGGCCGCCGCCAAACCAAGCAGAAACGTCGCCGCAGTCGCGACGGTCGCGGTTTCGAGTGAAACACGGATGGGGGCAGGGTCAAAAGTCAATGCGTCGCTTCCACGAACCCTCGCCGCTTAAACGCCTCCCGCGCCGCCGGGCCCGCAAGGAACTGGATGAACTTCATTGCCGCCTCAGGATCCCGGCAACCCTTGATCACGGCGACAGGATAAATAACGGGCGAGTGCGAGTGCGGCGGCGCCGCGGCGTCCACCTGAACTCGGTTGGAAAGCCGCGCTTCCGTCAGATAGACGATGCCTGCCTCGGCATCTCCTGTCTCCACGTAAGCCAGCGCCTGGCGTACGTCCTGCGCCAAGATGAGTTTCGGGCGAAGCTGCGAGTAAAGCTTAAGGTATTGAAGTGTTTGTTTGGCGTACATTCCTGCTGGGACGCTCTCCGGATTGGCGATCGCAATCCGCTGGATTCGCGGCTGCAAGAGGTCGTTGAAACTGGAAATGCGTGGGGAGTGAGCCGGACTAATCAACACCAGCAAATTCTCGAGCAAATCCCTGCGCGTGCCGGGAACAATCAAACCTTTGGCCTGCAGTTCATTCATTTCGTATGGCGCCGCAGAGATGAATATATCTACCGGCGCCCCTTGAACAATCTGCTGCTCCAGCACGCCGGAGGCTCCGAGATTCAACGTGATGGAGACATTGGGCGCTTGACGTTGGTAAAGGTTGCGAATGGCGTCGAGGGACTCCGTAAGGCTGATGGCAGCGGATACGGTCAGGTGAACAGGGGTGTTGGCAGGAGCTGACAAGGCCGCCGTCGCCAGCGCGGACGCCAGGCAGAGACAAATCCACGCGCGAACGATCCAGGGGAAGACTTTTCCAGTTCGGGCTCGAGACATGGGTATGATTATATACATTTTCCTGCCCACTCTGTATCCGATTTCCGCTCTACATGCCCCGCAAGCAGCACTTCAGCCATTCGCATCCGGCGAGAGACTGCCTGCAGGGCAGCTCCGGTTTCGGGCGGCGGAGTTATGCTATCTTGATCGTGAAGAGCATCGTGCATGAAATTCGCAAAGTCGCCGTCTTGGGCGCCGGGACGATGGGATCGCTGATTGGCGCGCACCTCGCTAATGCAGGCGTCCCGTGCCTCCTCCTCGATCGCGTTCCTGATGAGCCCAGGCAAGAAGGGAAGCCGGGAGACGCCGGGCACAGAAACCGGCTGGCCGCCGCCGGCCTGGATGGGGCGCTCAAAACGCGACCGCCGGCGTTCTTCGTTCCTGAGTCAGCCCGGCTCATTTCCATTGGCAATTTTGAGGATGACCTCTGCCGAATTCGAGAGTGCGATTGGGTGATCGAAGCCGTGGTTGAAGACCTCGGCGCCAAGCGCGCTTTGCTCTCCCGCGCGCAACCACACCTTTCATCCGAGACCATCGTCAGCTCCAACACCTCTGGAATCTCATTGGCCACAATCGTCGAAGGCTTCGATCCGGATTTTCGCCGCCGCTGGCTAGGCACACATTTTTTCAATCCACCGCGGTACATGAAGCTCCTGGAAATCATCCCTACGACTGAAACCCTGCCGGGCGTGGTTGAAGCGGTATCGAAGTTCGGCGAAGAGGCGCTCGCCAAGGGCGTGGTTCTAGCCAAAGACCGGCCCAATTTCATCGCCAACCGCATTGGCACGTTCTTCACGATGTCCGTCCTCAAGCTGATGCAGGAGGAGGGTTTTTCCGTGGAGGAGATCGATGCGCTGACGGGACCGGTTATGGGGCTTCCCAGGTCCGCAACTTTCCGTACCCTGGATTTGGTGGGGTTGGACGTGCTGGCACACGTGGTGACGAACTTGCGCAAGTCGCTTAAGGAGGATGGAAGCGCCGCAGTGTTCGAGTTGCCGGAATACGTTGTGCGCATGATTCAACTGAATCTACTCGGCGAAAAAACTCGCCAGGGTTTTTACAGGAAAGGCTCCAAAGAAGGCGAAATCTTTTCTCTCGATTTGGGAACGTTTCAGTATCGCGCGCGCGCCAAGCCAAACCTGCCCTCGCTCGACCGGGTGAAGAGCATTGACGACGTTCGTGAACGGATCCGGGCGCTCGCCGGAAGTCCGGATAAAGTGGGCCGCTTCTATCAGCGGCTTTTGGGCAAGACGCTCCATTACGCTGCGGCGTGTGCACCCGATATTTCCGACGACGTGCTCTCCGTGGATCGGGCGATGAAATGGGGCTTCAACTGGGAATGTGCGCCCTTCGAATTAATCGACGCCCTGGGCATCGAAAAGGCACAAGAGTTGTGGAACAACGAGCGCCTGCCTGTTCTCCCTTTGGTCGAGAAGCTACGGTCGTCCGGTAACGGATCGTTCTATGCTGAGCGGAACGGCAAGCCTGCCTATTTTGATTTCATCACCGCAAACTACCGCACCGTCGAAGAACGGCAGGGAGTGATCGCGCTCTCGGCTCTGAAGGCTGCCGGGCGCGAGCTCAAGAAGAATGCGGGCGCCAGCCTTATTGATCTCGGCGATGGTGTGCTCTGCGTAGAATTCCATTCCAAAATGAATGTTCTTGGACCGGACGCCATCCAAATGGTCCACGCAGGCTTGAAAACGCTCAATGACCATTATGAAGCGCTCGTCATCGGCAATGATGGTGCGCTCTTCAGCGCGGGCGCCAACCTGATGCTCCTTCTGATGGCCGTTGAAGAGGGCGATTGGGACGAAGTGCATGAAGCCGTTCGCGAATTTCAAAATGCCAATATGGCAATCAAGTATGCGCCCAAGCCGGTTGTGGCGGCTCCCTTCGGTTTGGCGCTCGGTGGCGGCACGGAAATCTCGCTTCACGCTTCGCGCGTGGTTGCTGCCGCGGAAACGTATATGGGCCTGGTGGAAAGCGGCGTCGGGTTGATCCCCGCCGGTGGCGGCTCCAAGGAAATGCTCCTGCGCGCCATGGACGCCGTGCCGGCGGATGCGGATCTATTCCCGTATCTCAAGGAAGTCTTCATTAACATCGGAATGGGAAAAGTATCCACAAGCGCGGAAGACGCCAGAAAGCTGGGATATCTTTCCTCCCGGGACGTCGTATGCATGCGTCGTGACAAACAATTGGCTCTTGCCAAGCAACTGGCGCTGAGCCTGGCTCAAACAGGGCGCCGGCCGGGCAAGCCTCGTGAGGATATCGTGGTTTCCGGGACGGCAGGATTTAGTAAAATGCAGCTCGCTCTGCACTTGATGCGCCGGGCCGGGTATGTTTCGGATTACGACGTTCTCGTTGGCACTCATCTCGCACGCGTTCTTTCAGGCGGCGGTGAGTTCACGGGACCACAACGAGTGTCAGAGCAATATCTCTTGGACCTCGAGCGGGAAGCCTTTGTAAGCCTCTGCGGCGAGAAGAAGACCCGCGAGCGCATCCAGCACATGCTGAAGACAGGAAAGCCATTGAGGAATTAACGTGGCAACGAACGAGGCGTGGATTGTCTCCATCGCGCGGACCGCCGTAGGCAAGGCGCCGCGTGGAACTCTCCGAAACGTGCGGCCGGACGAAATGGCCGCAGCCGTCTTCCAGGAGATTTTGCGCCGCATTCCGCAACTTGACCCAAACGAAGTGGAAGACGTCATCCTGGGTTGCGCCATGCCCGAGGCCGAACAAGGAAACAACCTCGCTCGCATTGCGTCGCTGCGCGCCGGATTGCCCGTGAGCGCCGCGGCCATGACCATCAACCGGTTCTGTTCTTCAGGCTTGCAGGCCATCGCCCTCGCCGCGGAGCGCATCATGGCCGGCTTCGCCGACGTGGCGATTGCCGGAGGCGCGGAAAGTATGAGCCTCATCCCCATGGGTGGCCGGCACTTCTCACCCAGTCCGTATCTGATGGAGCACTATCCGGACTCCTATCTCAGTATGGGCCTCACGGCGGAAAATCTAGCTCGCAAACATGAGGTCACTCGCGAACAGGCGGATGAATTCGCGTTTCACAGTCACCAGAAAGCGATCGTGGCGATTGATGCTTGCAGGTTCAGAGATGAGATCGTGAAGCTCGAGGTGGAGGAAGTAACACTCGAAGACTCGCGGACTCTCGAAAGACGTACCACCCCATTCTCGGTAGACGAAGGACCCCGGCGCGACACTTCACTCGAAGCGCTGGCCAAGCTGAAGCCCGCGTTTCACACTCGCGGTGTCGTCACGGCGGGCAATGCTTCGCAAACAAGCGACGGAGCCGCAGCGGCGGTGGTGATGAGCGCCAGGAGGGCCCAACAGCTTGGCATCCATCCATTGGCGAGGTTTGTTTGCTTCGCGGCCGCGGGCGCCCTACCTGAAATCATGGGGATTGGACCTGTGGAGGCGATTCCTAAAGCTTTGAAGCTGGCCGGACTCCGTCTTCAGGATATCGAGCTGATCGAGTTGAATGAGGCGTTCGCCGCGCAAGCTCTCGCCGTGATCCGGGAAGCGAAGCTTGAGCCGGAAAGAACGAACGTTAACGGCGGCGCGGTCGCCCTGGGACATCCGTTAGGTTGCACGGGTGCTAAGCTTACGGCGACTTTGCTGAGTGAAATGAAGCGGCGGAGTTCACGTTACGGCATGGTGACGATGTGCGTCGGCGGTGGGATGGGAGCTGCCGGGATTTTCGAGAACTTGCAATAAGCGGCGCGTCGCGTAGCGGCGGCATCCTGCCGGCCTTCCAAAATGCCGCCGGGATCGAGGCGCGTCGTCAAGGGATCGTCACCCTAAAGTGAAAGATTCAGTCAGGGGAATCATAATGGCAGCAACTGTGGTTGCGGAAGGAAACAGGACGCTGATCAAAGGCGGCAGTTTCCTCATCGAACGGCGCCTTCCGCATGAAGTGTTTACTCCCGAGGACCTCAGCGACCAGCATCGTTTGATCGCGCAGACCGCGCAGGAATTCGTCGACCGCGAAATCGTTCCCCGGCTCAAGGAGATTGAAGAGAAAAAGCCAGGCTTGCTACGCGACTTGCTGCGAGAAGCAGCGGAGTTGGGCCTGTGCGCGACGGATGTTGCGCCCGAATTCGGCGGCCTGGGTTTGGACCGCGTCACTTCCGTTATTATTTCCGAAAAAATGGCGCGTGACGGCGCCTGGGCGGCAACCGTGGGCGCGCAGGCGGGCATCGGCATTATGCCGATTGCATTTTTCGGCACGCCCGAACAAAAAGAGAAATACCTGCCCCGGCTTGCCCGCGGCGAAATGATCGGCGCTTATTGCCTGAGTGAGGCCAGTTCAGGCTCGGATGCTTTGAGTTGCAATACACGCGCCACGCTGAGCTCCGATGGAAGGTATTACATTCTCGATGGGGTCAAGATGTGGATCACCAACGGGGGCATCGCGGACCTCTATATCGTCTTTGCTCGCGTGGATGGCGAAAAATTCACGGCCTTCATTGTGGAACGTACTTTCCCTGGCGTCGCTCCTGGCGCCGAAGAGCACAAGATGGGGATTCGAGGCTCGTCGACCACTCCGCTGAACCTGGACCACGTCTCCGTGCCGATAGAGAACGTGCTGGGCGATGTCGGGAAGGGTCATCAGGTGGCCTTTAACATCCTCAATATGGGCCGGCTCAAGCTCGGAGCTGGCTGCATCGGTGGATGCAAGATCATGATGAAGCCGGCAATCAAATGGGCGAAAGAACGTCAGGCATTTGGCCGCCCCATCGCGGGCTTCGGATTGATCAAGGAAAAACTGGGCGGAATGGTCGCCAGAATCTACGCGGGAGAAAGCATGGCCTACCGAACCGCGGGACTGATGGATCGTCTGCTCGATGATGGGGCCGCTTCCGAAGCGAATCGATCCGCACGAATTCTCGAATCCCTTCAGGAATATGCCGTCGAGTGCTCCATTCTGAAAGTGATGGCTACGGAAGCCCTCGGTTACGTCGTTGACGAAACGGTTCAGGTGTTCGGCGGGTATGGATTCACCGTGGATTACGAAGTGGAGCGCACTTATCGCGATCAGCGGGTGAATCGAATCTTCGAAGGCACAAATGAAATTAATCGGCTGCTGATCACGGACATGTTGCTGAAACGATCCATGCAAGGACGCCTCGCTCTCATTCCCGCGGCGATGAAGCTGATGGAGGAGGCTCTTTCCTCCAGCCCCGCAGCCGAGGAGGAAAACATCCCGCTCGCGGACGAGGCAAGCGTGGTGGAGGGCGGCAAGCGCGCCGCGCTGTTCATGGCCGGCGGTGCGGTTCAGAAATTTCAGCAGACCCTCCCCGAGGAGCAGGAAGTGGTGGCGGCTCTCAGCAACCTCGTCGCCGAAATCTACGGGATGGAGAGCGCGCTTCTCCGTGCGCAGAAGCACTTTGCCAAGTCCGCGTCAACCATGGCTACGGCTCACGCCAACGCCGCGCGGTGCGTCATATACGAAGGCACCGAGCGCATGGAAACCGAAGCGCGCCGCATTCTGCCGCGCCTTGCCGCAGGCGACACATTGCGAGCGCAATCCGCTTTGCTCCGCCGCTTTCTCAAGCGAACTCCCACCGACACCATAGAGCTCCGGCGCAGCCTTGCTTCCATTGCTCTCGATCGCAGCCGCTATCCGTTCGAGTGAGGTCGCCGTTTTTTACGACTTCTGTGCGACTTCGAATGATGGCTTGACATTATCTTTTTAGCCAACGTAACATGATGGACCTGACTTGGGGCGTTCAGCGCTTACAGTGTGAAAGGCTCGTGAACTATTGAGGTCGCGGCTTCGCCTTGGTGGGATCGAGATTTAGTCAGCTCGCGGCTGGCGCAGCTTGATTGTTTCCATCGTTTTCATTGACGACAAAACTGCAAGATGTGTGTTTGAGGACGTCCTGATTCCGGGCGGTAACACCCGCCGGTCGGACGATGCGCTGAAACCTGATCATCGTCAGAATCGAGGGATCGGGCGCCGGACGAGTTGTAGCCATGGATTCGCGACTGCCAGCCTGCTCATTCCATGGAACGCTCCTGAAGATCGAGGAGTTATCTGGATTACGCATCACGGAAATCAGCTACTCTCCTAATCTGCAAACCTCCCGTCATTCCCACGAGAATTTGTACATCGGCATAACTTTGAAGGGTAACTCCACCCAGCGTTGTGAGACAACGATCCGGACCTCCAAACCCTGGACGGTCATTTTCCATCAGGCCGGTGAGGCCCATTCGGACCAGTTTGGCAATACGGGAGCCAGGGAATTCAACATTGAGATGGCGGCTTCGAAATTGGCATTTGTTAGGGAAGACAGTCCCCTTCCCAACTGCTCGGTCGACTTCAGTGGAGGGAAGGGGAAATGGCTGGCTGCCCGGCTTTATCGTGAGTTCCGAGGGATGGACGATTGCTCAGGGTTGGCAATTGAGGGGCTAACTTTGGAACTGCTTGCGGAGATTCTACGCTCCCGCCTGCATCCACTCCGTATCGTGTCCCCGCCCTGGCTGAAGCGCGTCACTGACGTACTTCATGACCGGTACAAAGACCACATTAGCCTTGGAGAACTGGCGGAGGCTGCCGGCGTCCATCCTTCACATCTTGCGCGGGAGTTTCACCGGCGAAACGGTTGCACCATTGGGCAGAAACTTCGCCATTTACGTATCGAATATGCGTGCCAGCTTCTTGCCGACGGCAAACGGCCTCTAGCTGACGTGGCCCTGGCCGTCGGCTTCTCGGATCAATGCCAATTCGCCAAAACTTTTAAGAGCGTCGTGGGAGTCCCTCCCGGCCAGTACCGCCGGCTCAAAATTTCGCGTTAATTTTCGTCACAAACGCAAAACCCAAACAAGAAGATTTAACTGAATACTGCTCTCATTGAAAAACGGCTGTAACGATGTGACCGGTAAATGGAGAGTTATACCATTTCGAGGAGGTCATCGATGAGTGCCCGGAAATTGTTCGTCAGCTCTCTGCTTGTTCTTGGAGGCTTGCTAATCTTTTGTAACACCTCGCGAGCCCAGTCCATTTTGGGAACTGTCCTCGGGACGGTGAAGGATAAGTCTGGCGCCGTGATTCCCGGAGCGAAGGTCGTGATTACCAACACCGATCAAGGCGCGTCTCGAACGGTAACGACGAATTCCCGAGGGAATTACGAGTTGGTGGATGTCAAGCCAGGCCACTATGCAGTCAAGACCAGCAAGCCAGGTTTCAAAACCACCGTCGTCACAGGACTGACGCTCGTAGCGCGCCAAACATTGCGGGCGGACGTCGTCCTGCCGGTAGGGATGGTCACGCAGTCGGTTGTTGTCAAAGGCACTACGGCGGGCGTGATCACCACCGATACTGCGACGGTTTCCGGCACCTTCAATCACAACGATATAATGAATCTCCCGACGAATTTTCGCGCCTCCTCGGGCGGGAACAGCCCCTATTACCTGCTCAGTGTCCTACCTGGGATTACCAGCGATCAGAGCGGTAATTTTTCTGCTGCCGGAGCGCTGCCAAGCCAGTCCCAGTACACGGTGGATGGGATCAGCACCACGGATTACGGCGGTAATAGCCCTCTTCACACCGCCTTCCCCTCAGCCAACGATATCTCTGAGATGCAAGTCCAAAGCGTCGGCGTGCCGGCGGAGTACGGTCCGCTTGTTCAGGTGACCACGACGTCAAAGAGCGGGACGAATTCGCTGCATGGCCAGCTCTATGACTACGACCAGAATACTGCGTTCAACGCCCATCCCATGGGCTCCGTGGGAGTTCCGAGAGTCGTCGCCAACGACTTTGGCGGGAGCGTTGGCGGACCGGTGTGGTTACCCCACGTCTATCACGGGAAAGACAAATCCTTCTTCTTCTTTGACTTCGAAGGTTTTCGTTCGCCGCGCGCCGGCGTGATCGAAGATACCGTGCCCACTCAGGCGATGCGGACCGGCAACCTTTCCTACATGTGCACAACAGGCTTTGCAGCGGACGGGCTATGCAACACTGCGAGCGACCAGCTCCACAATTGGAATGGACAGCCCTTTCTGGACAATCAGATTCCGAGCAGCATGATCAGCCCAGTCGCACCGAAGTTTCTCACCTTGTATCCCCTGCCGAACGTCGCACAAACGTTTACCGTCGACAATTACACCAATACCCTCCCGGCAAACTTCGACTCCAATACTTTCGATGTTCGCGGCGATGAGTATTTGACCTCCAAGCTCTCGGTGTGGGGCAGGTATAGCTATGAGAACATCGATCAGCTTTCGCCGGAGAATGTGCTCATCCCGTCGGAAACGGATTATATAAAGAACCGGATGCTGGTCCTGGCGGCGACGGACACCATCAAGCCGACGCTGCTGAACGAATTCCACGCCGGGCTGACCCGAGAGCCCACCGGGGATTCAAACTCTTACAACGGCATACCGTTCACGAAATCGCTAGGGCTCGTCGGCCAAAACACCAACTTATGGTGGGATGGCATCCCAGAGATCGATTTCACCGGGCTGACGACCAGCGAGGATGTGGACCGGATGAATTCGGTGTCAGAGTCCCGGGCCTGGGAGTTTCTCGACAACTTGACCTGGATTAAGGGGAGTCACACTTTCAAATTCGGCGGCCAGGCGGTCTTGACTCGCGATATCAGCGCGCTCGGTTTTTTGGGCGCAGATAATTACGGAACGTACGAATTTAACGGCGAGTTTTCGGGAAACGATTTTGGCGATTTCCTGCTCGGCGATCCTTATTTGTCTGAGCAGGATAACGTGACGGCGGACAACAACGGCCTCAGCACTGAGTTCGCTGTTTATGCGCAGGACAGCTACCGTGTAACCCATCGCCTCACTCTGGATTATGGTGTGCGCTTTGAGTACACTCCCGGCTACTGGGATACGGGCGGCAACATCGGAAATTTTGACGAACACATTCTCAACTCGGGGGAAACGGTTTACCCCAATGGCTTTGCGAATATTCTGGCGAGCTCATTTTTGGAGTCGTTTGATGCCTGCCCAACGCAGAGTCTCTCGTTTACCGCCAGCGACCCCGCCAGCATCAACGGCGGAAAGTGCACGCCCGTGGATACGGCGACGCAGGCAGGCTTGCCTCAAAGTCTTCGCACAACCTCAAAGGAGGTCATGCCACGGTTTGGCTTCGCGTTCATGCCGTTTCATAACGATAACACCGTGGTACGCGGTAGCATTGGCGCTTACGAGGCTTTGACATTAGGCAGCGTCTTTTACTCGTTGACCGGAACGCTGCAGTCCTATACCGATATCTACACAAATACGTTGACGCCCGCGGGCCCGGCGTTTGCCTGGCCCAACATCGAGACGGCCTCCGTGCTGGCCGGGGTTCCGAATTACGGTACAGCCTATTTTGGCACAGCCAATGAGGTTAATTGGAAGCAGCCTTACTCGGTCCAATACGGCCTATCGGTGGAGCACAACCTTGGGCTGGGAACTGGCCTGCGCGTGTCTTATGTCGGAATGAAAACGACGCAACTTGTCTGGGCGCCCAATTGGAACCAATCGCAACCTTCGACAATCCCCTACACCTCCCAACCTCTGAGCAGCCGTCCTTTCCCCAACTGGGGCGTGGTCAATACCCGGGAGCCTGGAGCAACCGCGAACTACAATTCGTTGGAGTTCGACGTTCACCACCGGTTAGCCACGGGGCTGAACCTGGATAGCACCTATATTTACCAACGAAACCTGGCGGACGATCAGGGACCGTCGAGTAACGGCGGGTTCTGTGGGGAGACGGCCTGCAACCGCGCCAGTGATCTCTACGACCGTGAGTTGGAATATGGAAACACATTCGAACCGGAACACCACTGGCTTAGCAGCCTGATCTATCAACTTCCTTTCGGCAGCGGGCGCCATTTCTCGAATTCCAACCACGCCATCAACGCGCTTATTAGCGGCTGGCAAACCAGTAACATTTTTGAAGTTCAGTCAGGCCCATGGCTCACGCCCTATGTTTCCGGCATCGATCCTTCCGGGACGGGAATTGGGATTACCGGCGGACGCAACATGCTTCCCAACAAAGTTGGGGCGGCTTATCCTGCCAATCAGAGCGCCGGAGAGTGGTTTTTGGGGTCGGGCTTCGCCTGCCCGGGTAACAACTGTCTGGTGGGCACTTCGGCGGCTAATCCTCCCATCGGGCAGTTTGGCGACGCCTCCGTGGGCAGTTTGCAGGGTCCTGGGACGATCGATTGGGACGCCGCGATTTCCCGGAGCATCCACTTTGGGGAGCGCTTCAACCTCACGATTCAGGCCTCTTTCGTGAACGCACTGAACCACCTCAATCTCGGCAACCCGGATATGAATGTGACCAATCCGAATAATCCCGCTACCGGCGAGTGCGGTTTCGGCTGCATTACGTCCGCTCAAGGCCTCTACACATTTGCCGGAGCTCGGGAAGGACAATTCGCGGCGACCTTGACGTTTTAGCACAACGTCGCCGTTGTATCAGTTGGTCATGTCGCTTCGCGACACCCACGAAGCGATGAAAATGCGCCGTTCCGACCTCCGATGCAGCCTGGTGACGGAATACCGTCGCATTTTCAAGACAGGTATTGAGCCGGCTGCGCAAGGAGCGGTGCTGTCTCTCCAGGGGTGGGCGGTTTTCGATTGGCGGCGCAAGGCTGCCGCCTGAAGCAAATTCCCTGCACAAACCTCGCCAGAATCGGGTGAAGCTGGTGCTGCCCCGCGACAAGGATGCCCTTCAGGGTCAGGAAGACGCAAAAGATCTTGCTGGGTTCGGTTACGCTCAGGAGTTGTTCCGGGGCTTTGGTGGCTTTTCAAACTTTGCCGTCTCGTTCTCCATCATTTCTATACTCACCGGCGCGGTGACGCTCTTCGACTATGGCCTGACGATGGGCGGTCCGCGCGAAATGACCCTCGGCTGGCCACTCGCCACAGCAGGGACGTTGCTGGTGGTGCTGAGCATGGCGGAGCTCTGCTCTGCGCTGCCAACTTCCGGAGGGATGTATCACTGGTCAGCAGAGCTGGGTGGACCCATGTGGGCGTGGTTCACCGCATGGCTGAATATTGTGGGGCTGGTGGCCGCCATTGCCGGGATCGATTACGGCTGCTCGCAATTTCTGGTTCCGATGCTGGGCCTGGAATCAAAGCGGTCAGCGCTCCTCCTGGTTTACGCTGCGCTACTGCTTTCCCAGGCCGTTATCAATCACACTTCCAGCCGATGGGTTGCGTGGCTGAATGACGCGAGCGTCACTGTGCACATCGTGGGCGTGGCTGTCCTCATCGGCGCGCTTTGGATTTTTGCTCCCAAGCGGCCCGTTTCGTTTCTTCTGAAGGCCACGTCTTCGAGCCCCATCCACGCCCCTTATCTTTGGCTGTTTATGCTTGGCCTGCTTCAAGCGCAGTGGACTTACACGGGCTTTGACGCTTCCGCGCATCTCGCCGAAGAGACGCTCGATCCTCGCCGGCGCGCGCCGTGGGGCATGGTGATGTCCGTGATCGTTTCGGGTTTCTTCGGTTATATCCTGATTCTTTCGCTGGCATGGGCAATCCCCGGTATTTCAAGGGTTCTCAGCGCGAAGGACGCGGGAGGCCACCCGCTTCCGGCGGTGCTGGCAATCGTTGAGATGACGCTTGGCACGCACGCCGCTTTCGGCGTTCTGGGACTTACGGTCTTAGCCATGTGGTTTTGCGGGCTTGCGGCATGCACATCGGTTTCGCGAACGTTTTATGCGTTTGCGCGAGATCGCGGGATGCCCCTTTCACAGGTTTGGAGCCGAATTAGCCCACGCCACAAGACGCCGGCTCCAGCAATCTGGCTTTCGGCAGCGCTCGCTTTTGCGGCTGTGATCTACAGCAGTGCGTATTCCGTGGTAACGTCGATCAGTGTGGTGGGATTCTATCTCTCGTATATTATCCCTGTCTACCTTGGCTGGAGAAAGAAGAGCCAGTGGATTGCCAGGCGGGGGCCCTGGCACCTGGGCCGGGCCAGCAACACCATCAATGCGCTGGCGCTCGTTTGGACGCTTGGAATCTGCGCCATGATGGTGATGCCGCCCAACACCCGTGCCGGCTGGGGCATCACCGTCGTCATGGGTTCCCTGCTGGCCGTTCACCTTGCCAGCGGCAAGCACAAGGTCCACAAACCTGTTTGGAGCCTTTCGGGGGAAGGCACGAACCCTCCTGCACAGGAAAAACGACCGTGATCACGCTCCGCCCGGTGCATCGTCGCCGGAGGTCGCAAGGCGGCCAATTATTGCCAACAGCCCCGTGGAAGTGCGAGGGCGGTTGTTGGGCGTTCGCGGCCAGAAATGAGGTGAGGCATGGAAGCGGAGACAATGACTCAAAGCCTGAAGCCAGGCAAACTCTACATCGACGGCCTTGACGAAGATGCTGTCTCCGGCAGAACCATTCCCATCATGAATCCGGCTACGGGCCAGCAATTGACCACCGTACCGGATGCGGGCCCTGAGGACGTCAATCGCGCTGTCAAAGCCGCCCGCCGGACCTTCGAAGGCCGGGTCTGGCGGAAGATGAATGTTTCCGAGCGCGAAAGGATCATCTGGCGCATTGGTGAGCTGATCGAGCGAAATAAGGAAGATTTAGGGATGCTTGAATCGCTTCAGAACGGCAAGACTTACCGTGAAGCCTTGCGAGGCGATATTCCTCCCGCAGCGGACATCTTCTACTATTACGCGGGCTGGGCACGAAAAATCTATGGAGAAACCATTCCGGTAGATGGTAATTTTCTGAATTATACGCTGCGCGAGCCCGTGGGTGTTGTGGGCATGATCACGGCATGGAACTATCCGCTGCTCTTGGCGGCCTGGAAAGTGGCTCCGGCGCTCGCGGGGGGCTGCTCCATGGTGATCAAGCCCTCGGAAATGACGCCGCTCACCACGATGAAGCTCGCCGCTTATTGCGCCGAGGCAGGCGTGCCGGAGGGCGTGGTGAACGTCGTCACAGGATATGGTCCCTCGGCGGGAGAGGCTCTCGCGCGACACATGGATGTGGATAAGATCGCCTTCACCGGAAGCATTCGGACTGCCCGGCAGTTGATGAAGGCGTCTGGAGAGAGCAATCTCAAACGGCTTTCCCTCGAACTTGGTGGTAAATCGCCGAATATTATTTTCCCTGATGCCGACCTGGAGCGGGCCGCGAAGGCGGCGTTTTGGGGAATTTATGCGAACAAAGGCGAGGTGTGCAGCGCGGGCTCCCGCCTTCTGGTCCACGAAAAGATCTATGAGCAGTTTGTAGGCGGCTTGGCGGACCAAGCGAGAAAAATGAAGTTAGGCAACCCGCTCGATCCTTCCGTAGACATGGGTTCACAAATCAGCCAGGTCCAACTCGACCGGATTATGGGTTACATCGATGCCGGGCGAAGAGAGGGCGCTCGCTTGGTGTGCGGGGGAGAACGCGATGCTGAAGGGGACAAGGCAAAAGGTTTCTTCGTGAAGCCGACGATCTTTGCCGACGTGAAACCGGGAATGAAAATTGCCCAAGAAGAAATCTTCGGGCCCGTGCTTGCGGCCCTGCGATTCCGCGATTCCGACGAAGCCGCTGAGCTTGCGAACAGCACGATTTACGGGCTGGTTTCTTCCGTGTGGACCCGTGATATTCGCGTTGCCCACCGTCTGGCGAGCCGGATCAAGGCCGGTTCGGTTTGGATTAATGCCTATAACTGCTTCGACAGCGCTTCGCCGTTCGGCGGATACAAGCAAAGTGGCTTCGGGCGTGAGATGGGACCTCATGCCCTTGAATCCTACACCCAGGTCAAGTCTGTTTGGGTCGCACTGGACTAACAAATCGGATGAATCTTCAACAAGTTAAGCGGCTATTCCAAAAACATAAAATCGACAAAGTCAAGATTGGCGGCTTCGACATTGACGGCATCTTGCGTGGGAAATATATCTCACCGGGGAAATTTCTGGCAGCCGCTGAAAGCAGCCTTGGTTTTTGTGACGTCATATTTGGGTGGGACAGTTCCGATGCGCTTTACGATCGTGCCGGGGTTACTGGGTGGCACACCGGTTTTCCGGATGCTCTCGCCAAAGTCGACTTGGACACCGTCCGGGTGCTTCCCTGGGAGCCGGGCACCGTTTTTTTCTTGATGGATTTCTTTGGGCGCGACGGAAAAGCGCTTCCGGCTTCTCCTCGCCACATTCTTCGCCGCGTTGTAGAGCAGTCCGCGGCGTTCGGATACGTTCCGCGCGCAGCCGTAGAATATGAGTACTGGTTTTTCCGCGAGGACCCGCACAGCGCGCGAGCCAAGCACTTCTTCGACCTGACTCCATTGTCCCCGGGCATGTTCGGATACAGCATACTGCGCTCTTCGGTCCACTCGG
>JASHON010000167.1 GCA_030041095.1 Terriglobia bacterium | reverse complement strand
CGGCGCGTCTCGTCCCGGACCGGATTCGCCAGGCGGCGTAAAGAGGGATGCCGACACCAATCAGCGCCAGGCACCACAAGACGTCGGGCCGGCTGGAGAAATAGGCGCTGACAAGCAAACCCACCGCCAGCGCGATAAAAATTGCGGGAACGGCAGGATAACCCCAAGTCCGGTAGGGTCGCTCGAGACCCGGCTCGCGGCGGCGGAGGACAAAAATAGCCGCGGTTGTGAGCGCATAGAATATCCATTCCGAGTAGATTGCTTTGGTGTAAAGGGTCTCATAGCGCCCGCTCAGGGCGAAAACGCCCGCGATGACAGCCTGGGCTGCAATCGCCACTGCGGGCGTATGGAAGCGCGAATTGACCTTCGCCAAACTCGCGGGAAAAAGCCCGTCCTTAGCACAGGCGTAAGGAATGCGCGAGCCGGAAAGAATGGACCCATTGAGGGTTGCAAAAGCCGACGCCAGCACGCCTACCGCTACGAAGCTCCCTCCGATGCTTCCCATAAAATGCTTCGCGGCCAGCGCGGCGACCGTCCTCGTGGAAAGAATATCCGCTGGTTTCAACACGTAGAAGTAGGCGACATTGACGAGAAGGTAGACGGTCAACACCAGAAGCGAGCCCCCAATCAGGGCGGCGGGGACGTTCCGCCGCGGCCTTTCTACTTCGCCTGCAACCATACTCGGATTATTCCAGCCGTCGTAAGCCCAAAGCCCTGCGATGGTTGCCAATCCGAATCCTGCGAAAGCAGAATGCCCGGCGGCTAGCGGAGTGAGCGACGCCCGGAAGTGCGTGAAAGAGCCGTGGCCGAGCGCCAGTCCCAGCACGATGAGGGCGCCCAGAACGGCGATCTTGGCGGCAGTAAAAACGGTCTGGATTGCGCCGCTGCGGCGTACCCCGAGCACGTTCAATGCGGAGAGAAAAACGATCATCAGGGCCGACCCAACCTGGATGCCCGTAACAGCAAGCGTCCAGTGGTGGCTGCCGAGCGTTAGCGACCACCGCCAGAAAGGAGCTGAGAGTTGCGGAAAGAAGAATGTGAGGTAGAGGAGGAACGCGGTGGCGATGGCGGCGATAGAAGTAGTTTTGGCAACAATAAATTGCGTCCAGGCGTAAAGAAAGCCTAAAGCGGGTCCGTAGGCGCGGTGCAGATAGACGTATTCGCCTCCGGCTTCTGGCAGCGCCGCCCCCAGCTCCGCATAGCCGAGCGCCCCGAACAGGCTGAGTACCCCTGCCACCGCCCATAACGCCAAAACCTTCTCTGGCGTTCCCACGTCCGCCAGCATCAGGCTGGGAACAACAAATATGGCGGTGCCAATCATGGTACCTGCCACCACTGAGATTGCTCCGTAAAGACCCAGGCTCCGGACTAGGTCAGTGCGCTCTGCCATGGTCCCCTAAAGTTCGTTCAACTGTTGACTACAATTTCAGTAACATACAACTTAATTGAGCCAAATCAAAGTGGAAACAGCTTTCCACTTGCTCCGGGGAATTGCCACTTTCAAAGCTTTGAGCTCCGCCGAAGGGACTAGTTAGAAAACAGTAACTTATTGAGTTTCATTGGGATGTGGCAGCTTCAAAGACCCGCCCGCTTTTGGAACATCGATTGCTCCATCAGATGGCGTCTTATCCTTAGGCGCACGATGCGGGAAGGGGGAAAATTCTCGCCTCGTTTGTTGGTTCCAAAAGGGGCCCTGCTGCGAAGTAAATGCCGAACCTGAGTTATTGATCGAAGGGGAAGCCAAGGGCCGTTTATTCCAAAAACCTTCGGCGTGTCGCGGGCGGCCGAGGGTCTTACCGCGCTAAATAAAAACTGGAGGAGGATTTAGCTCATGACGAAAACTTTGAAGGCTTTGGCGCTCGTGGCTGCCTTGGCCTTTTTCACAAGCATCGGCACGAGTTTGGCAAAGGCCGATCAAATCACACTTGGAAACAGCAACCAATCCGCTACCATCACCTCGACGGGACATGGTTCCAACAGCACTGACGCAGTCAACCTCAACCTGGGGACGCTGAGCGGAATCGCTTATGACGGGACGACGGTCGGCACGTTTACCCTGGTGACGAACAGTGCGATGACCGCCGGCCCCGACAATCAGAATATCTACGACATCAGTGGGGGCACAGGCACGTTTACCTTCGTCAGCGGATCGACGGATATTTCGGGCGCGGTGACCTTTACGAATCTTGTCGATGGTGTGCCGGACCCGGAATTCAACGGGACGTGGGATGTCGACGGTTCGGTTCAGAACTTTGACTTCACCTTGGCGGACCTTGTAAATCAATACGGCGATAGTTGCACCGTCACGAGCATTGCGAACTCGGCCGCGGGCACTTCGTGCTCGAGCGTCATTTCATCGGGTGAGTTCGTGACTCCAGAGCCAGCTTCGCTGACCCTGTTTGGTTTGGGTCTGATCGGAATCGCTTTGATGTTCCGGCGCCGTCTCGTGGGCTCGGTTTCCTAAATCGTCTCTGCGGCTGTGCATAGGATTCCGTTCGACTTTTAGGCTGCAGCGTTCTGTTGGGCAATTCAAAGAGGGGGGTTGCCCAATGCGAACCTGCAGCCTTTTTTCTTTTTTGGCTATTGGAATTTCAAGCGGTTTATTGCTAATATAATTCGGCTGGGCACGATGTGGTCTCTCACGTGCCTAATTAGACCATGGGGATTTTTAATTCAACGGAGGTTGCGACCAATTATGAAGAAATTGCTTACTCTGCTTTTGACTCTGGGGCTGGCATTTACGCTAAGTGCTCCGGTGTTCGCGGCGGCAACTACGTCCACCGCGCAAAATAGTAGCACCACGACGAGCAAGAAGAAAAAGAAGAAGAAGGCTAAGAAGGCCAAGAAGAGCAAGAAGAGCAACAGTAGCAGCGGCAGCGGAATGTAAATTCATTTCGCGGCTTACCCGCGCTGCATTTGAATTTGGGAGACACGGGAGCACTGTTGTGGTGCTCCCGTTTTTGTTTGCGGATCGGAAATTGAGTCTTACATTCCCAAGGCGAGCTGGGGCGCGTGCTTGCGGCTCGACCACGCCGCACTATCTCCCATTTCTTATTGCAGGCGGCGCACGGCAAAATTATCGAACTCCGCCTTGTTCCAGCCCGAGCCAATTCCCACCATGCCGTGCGTGTGGCTTTCATCCGTCAGGTTGGCAACCCGAGCGCCATCAATCATCGCCTGGATCTCCGGTCCGGCAAATCTAAGCTTGAGACGATGCCAGGCCCCTCGTTGAAGGCGCACCTTGCCAGAGGCGAGGGTCGTCACCGGGTGCCGATAACCGGCGCTCAAGAGCTGCCATGCGCCCGTCGAGTGGACAAGGAGAATATATCCCGAGGGCCAGCGTGCGTGGTGGGCTGCAAAGACGTTGGCGGAGTCAATCCGGCCGAGAAGAGTCCCATGCCCAGGCCTGGTCAGCATCACATCGGAGCTCACCTCATAGTCAGTCCATTGGGCGTTGCCGAGCATCGTGAACGGGTCAGGCGTGATGCCCCACGGGATGGGCACGCGCGTGATCACTTGAAACAGGCAGCGCCCGCGCCTCCGCGTGCAAGGCCACACTTCGAAGGCGCCGTCCTGGTCGGCAAAGTATTTTGGAGAGCGCCCGGAAGAAATGCGCGCAAAGCTGGGCGCAAAAGGAAACGGGAAGGGTTTGGCCGGGGGAGAAGAAGCGGCGCCTCTCGCCTGGCCGGTGGTCGTTGTGAGTGAATAAAGCGAATCGGGGTCGAGCGTGACGCCGAAGGCGCCATTCTGTGGAGTGAGGTCTGCGACGTGTTCAAAAGTCTTTGTCGCATTCGTCTCCCAAACGTGGACCAGACCTTGGGAGAGCCCGCCGCTGACGCGGAAGGTGACGCGCTGCGGAGCGGGCGCGTTCACGGTTTCGATGATGACACTATAATCGCCGCCGGAGGGCGACCTCAAAGTCACGTAAGTGCCGTTTCCGCGCAGAAAGCCGCAGGCGCTGTCAATGTAACGCCAGCCCGGCTGAGCGAATTGCGTGGTGTGCGCCGTCACCCAAATCATCGGCAACACCGCGTAATGGCCGGACCATGGCGTGTTGGCGAGCATCAGGCCGGAATCCGGCGCGGCCAGGTTGTCATAATAGGAAGTCACCGGGCTCCAGATTTCCGTCGTCGTGATGCGGTCTTTGATATAGTTCAGGTTGTAAATCATCGCCAAGGACTCGGCAAACGGCGACCATTTTCGAGAAAGGTTTTGCGTGTAGTAGAAGAATTCATCTTCCGAAGCCCAGAGCGGTTTTTCGGTTCGCCGGGCTTCCTCAGCCGTGGGATCAGGCTTCATCACGTCCGGTGCGTGCACACCGATCACGCTGACCGCCCGGCGAAACTCCGGATCGCTTTCGACGTCATTCGCAACGCGCGACCACTGCTGCTCGCCGGGCGTCAAGTCACAGCAAACCACCCGCGTAGCAAGATGATCTTTGCGCAGCGTGGCTGCCAGCAACTTCACGTACGCAGCCTGATACGGCCTTTCATTCCAGATGCCGGTATAGGCCAGATCGAGATGACGGCTGGCAGCGCCTTCGGCGAACTCCGCCTGGTAATTCGCCATATCCTGTGAAAAGAAATGGCCGTTGCCGATCCATCCGGGTGCGCCCCAAGCGAGCGAATCCAGAATGACGTGGGGATTCCGCCGAACGGCCTCTTCCATCAGCCACCATTCATAACCGCGGTTGAAATCCGGATGCGCCATTTCAGCGCGCGTGCGGGCAAAACTGGGTTCCGAGCCGTCGGTGGAATTCACGTCGGCGCCGATTTCCACTTTCAGATGTTGAAGAGAAGCACCGTAGTGAGGCTTGAAAAGATAATCGAGGACTTGGCTGCGGTAAGGCTCGCGATAATCAATGAGCAGGCGCGACGATGCGCCCGCGCTGAGCGCGCCAATGCCGTCAAACACGCGGCCGGCGCCGTGGCTGTCAATCGTGATGGTTTGCACCGGCACGGCGGTTTTTTGGAAGCCTGCGGTGACAGCGACGGCAGAAATGGCGAGCAGGAAAGCGGAAAGCCATCGGGCCTTGCGGCGCGTTTTCAGAGTTGGCGAATGCATGATGGTGCTGTTTTGGTGTCCGGTGTTTTGAAAGGCCCAAAGGGCCGCGCCAACCCGCCCAGGAGCAACGCCCAGCGTTTTCGGGCGCTCCCTGCGGCGGCTTGGCAGGTTGCGGAAAAACTCGGCGCCGCCGCGAACGGTGCGTCGGCATCTTGCCGGCCTCTGTTGAATTGAAGCGAGTTGCCGGCTGGAAGCCAGCGCTACGTCAACTCCCGAGACACTTTTTCCGCAGCCTGTTGAGCCCCGGAAACATACCTCCCGGCGGGGAGTGTTGTCAAGCCGAATATCCTTCGTCGAGTACGCCCTCAGTTTTGGGATCGTAGCGCCGCCGTCCTGGCGGCAAATGCCCGCAAGATGCCAGCGCCACAGCGACCGCCGAACCCAAAACTGAGGTCTCGCCTCGTCGAATATTCCATGCGCGCGCGGGGTGGCGCATACGTGGCGCTTTTTGCGGTGCGTGCGAGGTTCACTCCTGGCAGTCTAGATTACAGGGATGTGTTTACACTTTGCAGACGGTTCGTCTACACTAATCGCCGTTAACTCACACGGAAGCCCGCTCGCCAGAAGGGTGAAACACAATGACGCTGAACGAGCCGGTTCGAGCTTGGGAAGAACAAATCTTCATTCCCACGTACCTTGTCCCGCCTCCGGACCGCAACCCGATGTTTCTCGAAAAGCGCGTCTATCAGGGAAGCAGCGGCGCGGTGTATCCAAATCCCTTTACGGACCGCGTCTCGGACGAGAAGCGCGAGATGGCCTACCGCGCGGTGTTCCTTGAGAACGAGTACATCCAGGTGATGATTCTGCCTGAAATCGGAGGCCGCGTTCATGCCGCGCTGGATAAGACGAATGGATACGACTTCATCTATCGCCAGCGCGTGATCAAGCCGGCGCTGGTTGGGTTACTTGGGCCGTGGATCTCCGGCGGAATTGAATTCAACTGGCCGCAACACCACCGGCCTTCAACCTTCATGCCGGTTGATTCGCTCGTCGAGGAGCGCGCCGATGGCAGCCGCACCGTCTGGCTCAGCGAGCACGAGCCGATGAATCGGATGAAAGGAATGGTTGGCATCACGCTTTACCCAGGCAAGGCGCTCATCGAAGCGCGCGTGCGGCTGTACAATCGCACGCCGTTGGTCCAAACGTTTCTGTGGTGGGCGAATCTGGCGGTGCGCGTCCATGAGGATTACGAAGCCTTCTTTCCGCCCGACGTCGCTTACGTTGCTGATCACGCTAAGCGCGCGCTCTCCGAATTCCCGATGGCGCGCGGCTTTTACTACGGCGCCGACTACCGGCAAGGCGTTGACCTTCGCTGGTATAAAAACATTCCCGTGCCGACGTCTTATATGGTGACGGATTCCCGCTATGACTTTTTGGGCGGATACGATCACGCGCGGCAGGCGGGCGTGGTCCACGTGGCGGACCACCACATTGCACCAGGGAAGAAGCTTTGGACCTGGGGCAACGCTGAATTCGGGTACGCTTGGGACCGGGAGCTGACGGATTCCGGCGGGCCGTATGTTGAATTAATGGCCGGTGTCTACACGGACAATCAACCGGATTTCTCCTGGTTGCGGCCTTATGAGACGAAAACCTTCCGGCAAATCTGGTATCCGATCCAGCAAATCGGACCGGTGAAGAACGCGAACGAGCGCGTTGCCGTGAATTTGGAAAGGACGGTGGAGGGCGTAAAGCTCGGCGTTTGCTCGTCGGAGGCGTTTCCCGGCGCTCGGATCGAGTTGAAGGTCGATCAAGCTGTGGCGCCGGCTCTGCTCGATCGAACTTACGATCTTATCCCTGGCCGGCCGTACGTGGAAGCGGTCACCCTCGCTCCAGCCATTGCTGATTCCGGCCTGCTTCTCGTTGTCGCTGAGCGCGACGGCCGTGAGTTGATTCGCTATCGGCCGGAGGTTATTGAAAGAAAGCCGTTGCCAAGTCCCGCGAGCGAGCCCGCGGCGCCCGAGAAAATGGGCTCCGTCGAAGAGTTGTATTTGACCGGGCTGCATCTCGAGCAGTATCGCCATCCTACGTGGCGCCCGGAGCCTTATTGGCAGGAAGCGGTGCGCCGCGATCCCGGGCATTCACCCAGCCACACCGCTCTCGGCCGTTTGAGGTTGCGCCGCGGCGAGTTTCAAAAGGCGGAGCGGCATTTGCAAAGCGCCATCAATCGGCTCACGCAAAGGAACCCAAATCCGTACGATGGAGAGGCTTATTATCATCTCGGCCTGGCTCTGAAGTATCAGGATCAGCTTGATGAAGCCGATGCGGCGTTTTACAAAGCGGCGTGGAACCAATCGTGGATGGTGGCCAGTTACATCGCGCTGGCTGAGATTGATTGCCTCCGGCGCCATCATTCAGCGGCACTCGACCACCTCAATCGCGTGCTCGAAGCGGACGCGGAGAACCTGAAGGCCGGAAACTTGAAGGCGGCCATTCTTCGGCGTCTTGGCCGGAGCTGCGAAGCGGAAGCCCTCGCTCGAAAGAATCTTGCCGTAGATCCTTTGGATTTCTGGGCGCAGAATGAGCTCCGTGCCGCTGCCCTGGAGCGCGAGCGTCCAGCCCGCACAACGGCTCTGCCCACGCCTTCCAGTTTAGCTCCGGGTGACGGTGTTCCTGCTGCCGCACGAACAATCCAAACGGTCCTCGACATTGCGTTCGATTACTCGAGCGCCGGCCTGTGGGAAGAAGCGATCAAGCTTTTAACGGACTCCGCACTCGGCTCGGCCGATTGGGAAAAAGGCCAAGGCAGAGAAGGGGGTTGTGCGGCGAACGTTTATCCCCTCGTCCTCTACGCCCTTGGCTACTTCTTCGACAAAGCCGGCAACCACGCTCGTGCCCTCGAATGTTACCGGCAAGCGGGAACGCTGCCACCAGACTATTGTTTTCCGGCGCGTCTCGAAGAGTTGGCGGTGCTCCAGCATGCCGTTCAGACTGATCCTGCTAATGCCAAAGCATTCTACTACATTGGAAATCTGCTGTACGACAAGAAGCGTTACGATGAGGCCATTCACAATTGGGAGCAATCCTGCCGGTTGGATTCGAGTTTTTCCATTCCCTGGCGGAATCTCGGGATCGCTTATTTCAACATTCACCACGATCCGGCAAAGGCTTTGGTCGCGTACGGGCATGCGTTTGAGGTGAGCCCGAACGATGCGAGGCTGCTCTACGAGCTGGACCAGTTGAGAAAGAGGACTGGCGCCAGCGCCAAAGAGCGGCTTGCATTCCTGGAGCGGTATCCGGACCTGATCGATGGGCGCGACGATCTGGTTCTCGAGCGCGCCACGCTTTATAACCAAACCGCAGACCCGCAAAAGGCGCTGGAGATTCTCCTGTCGCGTAGATTCCATCCGTGGGAGGGCGGCGAGGGACTGGTTTCTGCGCAGTACGTTTGGGCGCACGTTCTGTTGGGTGAAGAATTGCTGGAATCGGGCCGGCCTGCCGAAGCTTTGGCTCATTTCCAGCAGGCGCGGCGATATCCTGAAAGCCTCGGTGAAGGGAAGCATCTGCTCACGCCTGAAAACCACCTCGACGGTTGGGAGGGAGTGGCGCAACGCGCGCTCGGAAACGAAGAAGCGGCGAGAGCCTCTTTTCGTCGAGCGGCGGAGGGCCGTGGCGAACTTTCGGCCATGACCTATCATCAGGCGATGGCTTTGAGGGAGTTGGGCGATGCGGGCGCTCGGGAGAAGTTCCGCGAGTTGATGCAATTCGCCGCGCGCAAGATGAGCGCGCCAGCGAAAATCGATTATTTCGCAACCTCACTGCCGGATTTTCTGGTCTTCGAAGACGATCTGGAGAAGAGGAATCGGGTGGAAAGCCTTTATCTGTTGGGCCTGGCGCGGCTGGGACTTGATGAGCCCGAGGAGGCGGAGGCGGCGTTCCGGGAAGCTTTGTCCCTCGATCTAAATCATCTTGGCGCGCAGCAAGCCTTGCGGTGGCTGCACGTGGCCCCGTAACCAGTAAGTGGAGGATTCACGGCAGCGAGGGAGCGCCGGTGGGAAGGCCTCAGTTTCGGGTGTGTAGCGCCGCCGTCTCGGCGGCCGTGGACGTCTGACGCCGCGCGCCATCGGATCGCCCTCCTCTTAAAGACCTGTCAGGCGAAACTTCGGTCTCAAAGTCAATTTCATATCGTGGCTAAAAGCAAAATATGATATTGTTAATGCCGAAGAGAAAAATTCTCAGGACCGGGTGCGGCTTTACAATGTGGTTGGTATGCCGAGGGTTTCCAGATTGAAGGCCTGTCACCTCATAACCAGCGGATTCTACTGAGCACGGTTGACACTTTCCTGTGGGCCGGATAGAAGGAACGTATGCCTACCACGACCGGTACCAAAGAACACGCCCACAAACTGATCGAACGCTTGGCGCCGAACCAGGTGGCGGCGGTGGTTGGTCTGATCGAGGCCATGCTCGATCCGGTCTCCAGCGCCATCGCCCAAGCGCCGGTCGATGACGAAACGGTGACGCCGGAAGAAGAGAAAGCACTGGCAGAAGCGCGAGAATGGCTCAAGGAGCACCAGCCCATCCCGCACGAACAGGTGCTGGCTGAACTCGGGATCACGCAGGAAGAAATTGACCGCTACCGAAACCCGGCGTGAAGCGCATCGTGTGGACGGACGCAGCCAGGGCCGATGTCCGCGCTCTTGATAAGCCCACCGCCGTGCGCATTCTCTCCGCTCTGCATCGCTTTGCGGAATCAGGGGCAGGAGATGTAAAGGCCCTTCAGGGAGCGAGGGAAGAACTCCGGCTCCGCATCGGTGACTACCGACTGTTCTTCGTCCACACCCCCGCCAGCGCGATCGAGATTCGCCGCGTCCTCCATCGAAAAGAGGCTTACCGCTGAAGGATTGCTTCCGTTATTTGGGAATCGTGAGGGGCCGGGGCCAGTCTTCCTCTTTAGCTGCTGCCTGCATTCTCAACAGATTGACCAAGGTAGGCGTACAGCGTCGAGTGGCTGAGCGAGGAGTTCACATTGTCCTCGTAGTAGTAGCCGTTCACATCGCCGTCGTCATCGCTCGTGGCTCGCGAAGGCATGGAGCAACTTGTCGGCGTCCCTACCGCCGAATAATGGTAATTGTACACCAGGCAATAATCGGCGGTGGGATTCGATGTGTTCCCCAATTCAATCATCACCGGCTGCAGGCATCAGGCGAGTTTGCGTAGCGCGGACCTCCGTCTTCGAGGTCCGCGGCTTTTGCTGGTCATCGCCCTGCCGGTGTTCGATGGTAACCGCACGTCACGGCTTCGCCGTCCTTCTCTCTCGGATCGCTATTTTCACCTCAACCCGGTGAGCGCGGGATGGGTTCGCCATCCGCCGGACTGGCCACGGTCCAGAGTCGATGAGCATTCCGGGGTGAGTGCGGCGGAGTAACAACGGCCTTGCAGCCTGACCGTTGACCGAACTCGCCTGTGCGCAGATGAAAGAACCCGCATTTGAGGAAGCCCTCAAGCCGCGGGCCTCAATAGCGGAGGTCCGCGCTACCGGCCTCGAAGAATGCCGCCGGGACGTCGGCGCTCCGTCGAGAGTAAGTCACCCTCAGAACCGGTAAATCAAGGAGAGCTCCATGACGCGGGGCGAGCTGAGGGTTGAGGTGTAATCCCCGAAAGTGCTTGAAGAATCCCATTCATCCTGCATGCTGAAAACATCGAAACTGACCGTATTGGTGACGTTATAGACGTTCCAGCGGAATTGCAGCGCCTGGTGCTCGCTCCAGGGCATGGTCCAGGACTTGGCCAGGCTCATGTCCCAATCGAAGAAGCCGTCGCCGCGAACGGGATTGCGCGCGCCGCTCTGGCCTGGATAGGCGTAGGTGAAGGCGTTCAATGCCTGTGTCTGATTGGTGAAAACGTTTGGAACGCCACCAACGTTGCTGCCTCGTCCCGCCGCTCCGATGGGCGTCCCGGTTAAATCCGCCCAGCCCATTTCATCCCAGTTCGTCGGCCAGAAATAGCCCATGTAGACGCTTGCAGGATAGCCGGTGGACCAACGCGTCGTCCCTGAAAGCTGCCAGCCGCCGATGAAAGCATTAGCGACGCCGCCCGCATTCCGGGCGAAAGTTCCGCCACGGCCAAACGGCAGGCGAGCAACCCAATAGGCATTGATCTGGTGCCGCAAGTCAAAATCGCTTGGGCCATACATCTGGCCCGGGTCCCACGCGTTGATGACACTGTCGGTCAGATAATGGACACCACGCTCCGCCTCGGATTCGACGTCCAGTGCGTGCGAATAGGTGTAATTGAAGCCGAAAAGCACGCCGTTCGAAAACTGCTTGTGCAGGCTCAGCTCGAGCGCGTTGTAATTTGACCAGGCCATCGAGCTCCAGGTCCAGAGGGAGGAGTACTGGCTGTTGTAATAGGTGTTCAAGCCAGTTTTGGGGGTGGTCGGGAAGCCAGCCACATCGATATCGTAGAGCCCGGACGTCTCGTTATAGAGATTGCAATTGGGGCCGAAGACGTCGTAAACGGCTTCCAGCAGGCTCGCGGTCGAGGCGCCGGTCGAGCACAGCGGATAGCTTGATTGTGGCGTGAGCATATCCTCCCAATACTGAGCCGTCGGGCCGATCAGCGAGGCATTGATGCTGCTGTCCGGCGTGTTCGCCCTGCCCAGTTGCGAGAGGCGGTCAACCGCCGTGAAATAGTCAACCCCGGTTTTTGGATCTTTCAGATCAAGCGGCTCCGCAATGTCGTCCAGGTCAAGCAAGCGGTTGCCGAAATGGCCCACATAGTCGGCATCCAGTGTGATATTGCCCGGCAAAGATCGCTCGAAGGAAAAATCCGCCGCGTAGGAATACGGGGTTTCAATGGATTGGTCGATCCCGTTGGTGATGGCTTCGTCGCCGGCTGGAAGAGCGGCGGGATAGGCGGAGGGTGGCGCCGCCGGCATGATTGTGACACCCTGCGCGTTAGTCGTGGGAATGACGTTCATGCCGGTAATCCGCGGCGAAGTAGCAACCGTCAGCGTCGAAGCAGGATTCGAGAGCTCGGAGGAAAGGCCGATTTCGCCCGACGACGCGTAGTTCAGCGCGAGCTCGGGGCCAAAGTTGTCGTAGTACATTCCAAAACCGCCGCGGAGAGAACTCTTCTGGTTGCCGAAAATTTTCCGCAACCAGCCGCCGCTCGGCTCCGGCGACCATGCTGCGCCGAACCGCGGCGCGAAGTTCAGGTCCTGCGCCTGATAGAGCCCGCTTCTCCCCCAGTAGGATCCAGCGGGCGAGAAGGCGACCACCTGATCCGCATAATCGCCGATGCCTTTTTCCATATCCGCCTTGCGCTGGTCGAACCAGTCGCCCATGTTCACGCTGGGCGTCACCTCCTGCCCGTCTGTTTCCGTCATGGGAAGCATTAACTGGTAGTTCAGGCCGTAATTCAGTGACAGGTTGTGCCGTATGTGCCAGGTATCCATCGCGAAGAGGCCATAGGTATCCGCAGCCCAGTTGCTGATCACGGGTGCGCCCTGGGCAAGCGGCGAGGCGGTCGAGAGGTTTTTGACACTATAGTTGTACTCCGCGTCGATTTCACTGGCGATGCCCATCATGGCCGCGAGTGGAAAATCGTAAGCGTTGTAGAAACCCGAGGAAACGGAGGGGTAGCAAGGCGCGCTCGTACCGGCGCCTGGATTGCCTGCGCACCCGTAAGCGGGATTGAGAGGGTCGTTTTTGCCGGCAAAGCCGCTCGTGGTGACCCAATCGGAGTTGGTGACGGCGTCGCTGAAAGAATCGCCGTAGTTGTAGCTCTGCAGGCGATCGAAGAGCACGTTCGCGCCGAACGAAAAATCGTGCGTGCCCACCACGCCATTCATCGTGTCGATAAAGTTATAAACCGGTTCCACGTCGCCGCTCGAATAATTAATGGGCTGGCTCAAATAGCGCATCATGACCCACGGCTCGGAAGTATCGCCGATGGTGGAGTAACTGCCCCGCGTGAGGCCGTAGCGGAAGCTGTTCACCCAAGTGGGGCTGAGGATGGCCGTATAGCCGGCCACAAAACCTTTGCTCAAATCCAGTGACGTGGAGGTTGGAGACTGGCCAGGGAGGAACGGAGGGCCGACGGTGGGGTCGTCCACGCTGGTCCAGCGGAAGAATAGTGTTTGGCTGCCGCTATTCGTGACCTTGTAATCGAGCCGGCCAATATACCAATTGTCTTTGGTCAGTGTCGGCGCCCCGAAGGTGTATCCAGCGTAATTCGGAACGTCCACGGTGGAATAATTATTGGGCTCAGGATAAGTTTGGAAATACTTCAGCGCCACCTGGCTGGGTCCGATGCCGAGCGGATCCATCTGCCGAAGCTGCGTCGGGCCCAGGGCGTAATAGCCTGCCGGGACGGAATTACCGCCTGAGCCGGCGCCGCTCCCGCCCGGGCATTGGCTTGCCGTGGCGCACTGGTACTCGATAATCCCCTCGCGCAGCGTAGCGCTGGGTATGGTTTGCGTGATGCTCTCCGCTGCCGCTTGCCGCTCGCCCTGGTAATTGACGAAGAAGAAGAAACGATTTTTCATGAACGGCCCGCCCAGAGTTCCTCCAAAAAGGTTTCGCGTGAGCTGTGGCGGCACGTTCGGCTCGTCGTTTGCCAGCTCGGCAGCTTTCAGAAAATAGTCGTTGGCTTCGCCGGCATCGCTCCGGTTGAATTCGTAAAGCGAGCCATGGAACTGGTTCGTGCCGCCTCTGGTCACCATGGCGATTTGCGCGCCGGCGGAGCGGCCTTGCGCCGCGGTGTAGTCCGACGTGGTCACGCGAAATTCCTGCACGGAAAACTGCGTGGTGGGCAAAACGCCGTTGAAGGCGTAGCCGGCAAATTCATCGTTGTTGTCCACGCCGTCCAGCGTGATGTTGTTCTGGTCACTCCGCTCGCCATCGACGGATCCAGCCCGCGTATCGTAATAGTCTTGCAGGATGTTCTCGCCGTTATAGACCACACCGGGCTGAAAACTCAGGAGCAGGACCATGTTCTCGGCGTCAAGCGGCAATTGATTGATGGAAGTGGTGTTCAGAACGTTTCCTATGCTGGCGTTCGTGGTGTTCAAGGGCGGCGCCTGGCTCGTCACTTGCACCGTTTGTGAGACAGCGCCCACTTGCATGCGAACGTTGACCGTGGCGGGAAGATTGACTTCCAACACCACTCCTTTTTGAACCGAAGTCCGGAAACCTTGTGCTTTCACCGTCAACGTATACGTTCCAGGAAGGATTGAAGTGAACGTGTAGATGCCGCTCGCGCCTGTCGACGTTTGGCGCGCGAGACCCGTGGCTTGATTCGCCAGTGTCACATTTGCATTGGGGATTGTCGCGCCCGATGGGTCAGTTACGGCGCCACGCACCGATGTGGTTGCCTGGCTCCAGGCGGTCAGGCTGACCGCGAGCACCACGATCGACGCAAAGACCAGACGGTAAAGTTTGTACCTTGTCATAATTGTGCCCTCCTGTGACCTTCCCGGCATACTTTGACGGATACGAGGTCGCCGCCCCCGCCTGCGGCAACACAGCCGTCGGGAAATGGCGCCGTCTCCACCACCGAAACTCGCGCCCTGAAAATGGGTCCTCGATGTAACTCGAAGTAAGGTAGCGTACCCGCAATCGAGGTTTGCGGTTTGTCTGTGCCTCAACTTAAGGGGCGCAGCCTGCAAAATCGGCAGGCTGCGTTGCAACAATCTGCGGAGTCAACGAGACCTAATGTTTAACATATCTATATTGCTTCGTCAATCTCTACTCGGAGAGAATTTTAATTTGTAGAAAGCGGGCGCGTTGTGGCATGATGCGGGCGGAGGGGTGTAGCGTCAAGTTATTTTATAAATCACA
Organism: Terriglobia bacterium; assembly: GCA_030041095.1. GTDB lineage: Bacteria > Acidobacteriota > Terriglobia > UBA7540 > UBA7540 > JASHON01. The sequence continues at coordinate 6,343 of JASHON010000167.1, read as the reverse complement.
ACTTTCAGGTTCCTGAATCTAGTGCTAAATTAATGAGGCTTGCTGCCATGAAACACGTCACAACAAAAGTACAACGCGATAAGTTGGTGGTGGAAGCCGTGACGCGGCGGTTTGGCCCGGTTTCGCGGTCGGGAATTCACGATTTAACGGATCTCCAACAAAGTGAGATTTCGCGGCTGGTGCGTGAATTGCTCAACGAGCGGCGGCTGGAGGAAGCGGGCCGCGGCGCTAATCCGCTGGGAAGAAAACAGGTTTTGCTGCGGATCAACGAAGAACACCGTTTTGTGGTCGGGGTTGGCTTTGATGATGAGAGCGTGCTGGCCTCCGCCATGAATCTTCGCCCGGCAGTGAAGGCGGAAGTGCGCGAGCCTACGAATCTGGGTGGCGGCATCGAAGGGCTCATAGCCCAGTTGTTGTCTTCGACGCATAAGGCCATCGAACAGGCTGGTGTGAACACGAAATCTCTGGTGGGCATTGGCGTGGCGGGCTCGGGACTTGTGGACAGCCGGCGCGGAGTGTTTCTCATGTCTTCCACCGTGGATTTCTTCCGCGAAGTGCCGCTTGAGAAGATTTTCGAAGACGAATTCGGCGTTCCCGTAGTGCTGGAAAACTTGACGCGCGCCAAGACGCTTGCCGAGCAGCGGATGGGCGAAGGGAGGACGGCCGAAGATCTGATTTTCATCGAATACGGACGCACGGGCATCGGGGCAGGCATTGTAACGCACGGGCGGCTGCTTCACGGCTCTGCCTTCGCGGCCGGCGAATTCGGCCACACCCACGTGATGCAGGAAGGTCCTGCTTGCAAGTGCGGCAGTTTCGGATGCCTGGAAGCGCTGGCGGGCGCGGCGGCGCTCGAAAGCAAGATCCGCAAGGCCATCACGGAAGGCAGCCCGTCGGAGGTTCTGGCGATGGCGGGTGGCGACCCCTCTCAAATCACGGGATGGATGGTACTCGAAGCTGCGCATAACGGCGATAAGACCTGCGCGGCGCTCGTCGAGCAGGCGATTACCTATCTCGGCTTGGGTTTGGCCAACCTTGTGAATCTGTTCAACCCGGCAGTTCTGATTATCGACCAACGGCTGCGGCTGGCGGGAGACGGCGTCCTCTCTGCTATTTTCCGCGTTGTTCAACGCCAGGCCTTGCGCCGCGCCACTCGCAATCTTGCCATTCGCTTCGGCAACCTCGGCAATGATGCGGTAGTCCTGGGGATGGCGTCGATCGTGCTCGAAAAGCACTTTGAGATTCCCGTCCTCAAGCCGCCACGATTCATGATCGGAGACGACGATCACAAACGGTCGGCGGCCGCGAATTAACGGTTTATGTTTGCCCGTTGCCGATTGTTGGGCTGCTCGTATTCCAGCAAGTTTTTGATAAGCAGTAGGCTACAGGCCATGGACAATATGCCTTAGCCGATAGAACATGGGCCAGAGGCAGGAAGTACGCAGCGAGGAACAAGGGACGAAAAACCAGTGACAACTGACTGCTGATTTCTGATTGGTGACAACTGATTGCTGACTGCTGATTTCTGACATCTGACTGCTGATTTCTGACTACTGCCCCCTGACCACCATTCGAAGTACCCTGTCACAACCCAACATCGAAGAAAGTGAAATAGGGTTCCTGGCGCGCCTCGCGCAACAGGATCAGCGCCAGCTCGCGGGCGTGATAGTCGCCCCACAGGCAGGACTCGCCGTGCGGGATGGTGCTTCCGGGCGGAACGAAGTCCCAGCCGTTGGGCCGGTGATAGACGGCGTGCAAGATGAGGCCCTGATGCGAGCGTTCCGTCGAGAGATAAGGCTCCGCGAATAGCGTGTTAGCAATGGCGAGCGCGGCCAGGCGATACGCCTCCGCGCGCGCCGGATCGCGACCCGTACGATCGAGAAACCTCGCGAGCCTCCATAGTCCTTGGGCCGCAATGGCCGCCGCCGAGCTATCGACCGGCTCAATGCCGTTGAATGGATCGCTCGATTTATTTTTCCTGTCGCGGAGCTGCGCTAGGTTGGGCGCTGCGGTATCCCAATAAGGAATACCGTCCTGCGCCGCCTCTTCGATGTAATAATCGGACGTCGCAAGAGCGGCGCGCAGCATCATCGTCTCAAGCGCGGCGCGGCCACCCAAGCCGTCGAGCTCGGCATCGCTTACGGAGGACAGGAACTCCAGCTCTTCCGCGTAGCCGCAAACGATCCAGGCCAGCCCGCGCGTCCAGGTGCTGAACGGTGAATAGCCCTGCTGGGAGCTGGGGCAACGGTAGCTGCCGTCATTCGTGTTAAAGAGAGACTCGTGCGCGACGCGGCCTCGTACGTCCCACGCGTCGCGGCCCTCGCCGTAATAAACACTGAATTCGGCCGTCACGCTGGCATGATGCGCCAATCTTTCGAGCAGGGAAATGCGGCGGCCGTTTTCCGCCGTGAGCGACTGGCCGAGGCGATGAGCCAAGGCCAGCGAGCGGAGAGAGCGAACGGTATCCGCAAAAAGAGAATGCGGGCCGCTAAAGGAGTAAATGTAACCGCGGCCGTCCGAGATGCGCGTCCAGCGCGCCGCCTGAATGGCTCCGCTCATCTTCAGCGCCAGCTTGTAGAAATCTCGCTCGAAGGGCTGCAACTCAAATTTACGCTCGTTTCCCAAGCGCAGGAGATTTCCATAAGTGCTGACGTTGTTGAATCCATGATCGTGAACGCCGAAGTCAGCTACATGAGCGGCCATGCGGTCCACGGTGGCGCTGCGGCCATAATCAAGAAACCACGGCTCACCCGTCGCGTCAAATTGCAGCAACGCCGAGCCGTAGAGAAGACCTTCCGTCCATTCCGTCCAGCCTTGAGAAACATACTTGCCCTTCACCGTAAAAACAGGCGTGCCATTCGCGGGATTCCATTCCTCTGCAATGGACCGGATCTTGGCGCCCGAAAGCTCGAAGAGTCGCTCGAGTTTTGGGCGAAGGTGGGACGGAGAAAGGGCGCGGTTGAGGCAAATCACAACGTCACAGAATCCGGATATGAAATCCGCCGTCCACGTTAATCACTTCGCCGGTGGAAAACGGCAAGCGGTCTTCCGCAATCGCAGCCACGGCGCGGCCCACGTCCTCCGGCGTTCCCCACCGCTCGATGGGTGTGAGTCCGGCGCGAATCATGCGATCGTAATTCTCAGCTACCGGGCGCGTCATGTCCGTGCGAACCACTCCCGGACGGATTTCGTAAACGTTGATCCCGTGCGGGGCAAGCCGCACGGCGAATAACTGCGTCATCATCGAAAGGGCGGCTTTGCTCATGCAGTATTCGCCCCGGTTCACTCCGGCAGCGTGGGCGGAAATGGACGAGATCGTCACGATGCGCGGTTTCGGGCGACCGGGCGCGAGAGCGTCGAGCTTCGAAAGCCAGAAGTTCGAGACCGCCTGAGTCAGAAAAAACGGGCCTTTGGCGTTGGTGTTCATGAGGAGATCGAAGCTTTGCTCGGTGGTTTCAAGCAAGTCTCTTCGCACGGGCGCCGCGATTCCCGCATTGTTCACCAACAGGTCAATCCAGCCGAATCTCTTGAATGCGGTGGTGACCAGACGCTCGCGGTCCGCGGCAACGGAAATATCTGCCTGGAACGTTTCAAATTCCGCGGCGCTCCCGGCTGGCGCGGCTTCCCGGCAAAGAGTCGCGCATTCCGACGCTGCTCGCTCGTCGTGCACGTAATTGAGCGCAATGCTATAGCCCGCCTTCGCAAGCTCGATGGCGATGCCGCGTCCGATGCCGCGCGAGCCGCCCGTAACCAGCGCCGTCGATATGATCATCTGTCCGCTTCGCCTCACAGAAACACAGCCGAGAGAATTCACTTTTGCATCGCGGTGTTGGCCGCGCCACTCGGGGCCGCGAGCCGGAAATCACGCCGTTTCCCACTTCCGCGCGAAGCGGCGCGCAACAAAAAACAAGGCAATGCCTGAGCCGATGAGGGCCGCGACCTGCGGGCCCAGGTGTAAGATGGACTCGTTGCGCCAGAAGACCTTGACGTATCCGTCGATGGCCCAGGAATTAAACGTCAGCAGGCCGATTTGCTTCATGAACCCTGGCATCATAAAACGAGGAAACATGCTGCCACCAACGGCTGACATGGCAAGAATAATCAGCGTGGCGAGTCCCTGGCTCGATTCCCGGCTTCGGGATAGAGTGGCCAGCAACATGCCGAAGGAAGCGACGGCAAAGGCGGTGGCGACGCTCATGACGAAGAAGCCAGGCAAGTGCGAGAACAGATTCAGGTGAAACACGGCGGCGCCCCACAGGAACATGATGGCAAGTTGAGCGAAGGCGAGCAGCGTACAATAGGCCATTTTGCCCGCCAGTAAAGTCGTCATGCTGACCTGCGCGCTGAGCACCCGATCGAGCGCGCCGCAATCCGCTTCATCGAGCAGCGTGCCGCCCGAGCGGCTGGCGCTGAAGAGAAGGAACATGACGCCAATGGCTGCGGCATAATATGCAATCATCCCCGAGCTCTGATTTTTCTCGCCCACCACGTCCTGGATTTCGAACGGTACTATTCCGCTTTCTTCATTGCTCTTCGCCGATGCGGCTCCTCCTCCTCCGCTCTCGATGAGCCGGTGAAGTTTGGACATCCAGGCATCGACTCTATTGTGCTGCTCGGTCGTGAGTCCACCGCTGTATTTCTCGAAATATTTCATGCCGGCATCCGCCCAGAGGTCAGGGAGGGACGTCATGGCCACTTTTTGAAGCATGCCGGCCACCAACTGCGCGGCGATGGGATCGGAAGGATCGTCGAGGATGCGGAAAGTTTCGCGATTTTTGTGCGGGCCGAAGGTCATGGGATTCGCGCTAAACCCGTGAGGAATGATTATGGCGGCCGGCGCCACGCCTTGCCGCACCGCGGCCGCCGCACTCGTTGCCGTGTAATCGGTCGGGACCTGGGCTCCCTTCGCCGCGTTCGGATGCGCGCTCACTTCGAGTGAGGGCTCCTGTTCCAAGCCCTGGACGAGGCGGCGCGATGCCGGCGAATGATCCTGGTCCACAACCAGGACGTGTACGCGCGGCGTGCTGCTTGAACCCATATGGCCGAAGATCACCGCGAAGATGGAGAAAAACGCAATCGGCACCACAAACGACAGGATAAAGGCGCTCCGATCGCGCCGAAGGGCACGGTAGCCGGCGCGGACGATCGTCGGAATCATTGGCGCAAATCCCTCCCGGTGAGCTGGAGAAAAACGGATTCGAGATTGGGCCGGCGCAAAGCGACGTCAATAATCTCCAGATTCGCGCGGGCGGCAGCTTCCAGCAACAATGCGATCTCGGGGGGTTGCGCGATGGAGAAATGCGCTACGCCGTCTTCTACTTTTCCGCCCTGCGCACGAGCCCATTCGGTTGACGCCGATTGAGAAGCGGCGAAGTGGATGAGGACGTCGCTCTGCCCGCCGAAGGACTGTGCGACCAATTCCTCCTTGGAGCCCTGCGCGATGATCCTGCCATGATCCATAATTGCAATCGGATCGCACAGGCGTTCCGCCTCTTCCATATAGTGCGTGGTGTAGATGACGGCCGTACCTTGGCTGCGCAAATCCGCAACCATCTCGAAAATGCGATTGCGTGATTGCGGATCGACGCCTACCGTGGGTTCATCCATCAACACCAGCCGCGGCCGGTGAATAACGCCTGCGGCTACGTTCAGACGGCGCCGAAGGCCGCCCGATAACGCTTTCACCGGCTTATCGGCGTAGCCGCTCAGCCCCGCCCATTCGATGCACCAGCGGATGGCTTCGCGCAATGCGCTGCCCCGCACGCCATGAAAGCGGCCGAAGGCCTCCAGGTTCTCGCGGCACGTGAGGAGCGAGTAGAGTGCGAGATCCTGTGGTACCCAGCCCATCATTTGCCGGCCCTCTGCGCTGCCCGCTGGTTCTCCGAAAATCGAGACGCTTCCGGAATCCGGCTGCACGCGTCCAACGATGCTGCGGATCATCGTGGATTTGCCCGCGCCGTTTGGGCCCAGCAGGCCGAAGCACGTGCAATCGCGCACCTCCAGCGAAATACCAGCGACGGCCTCCACTTCGCCAAAGTGCTTGTGAAGGGATTCGATTTTCAGAGGAAGCGGAGAATCCATTACTGCATGGAACAGCGCCATTAAGTTTTTCCGCAGCCTGTTCAGCCCCTGAGCCGCATGCCACCGGTCGAGATCACAGCCCAACGTTTCTGACGGTTGAAATGTTGCCCGGTAAGCTCCGAGTGTACATGGAGTCACATTCGATCCACAATGCGCGGTGGGCGTGAGCAGTCTGAAGCGATGCTGCCGGCGTTGCATTCTTTCTGCGTTGTCCTCGGCGTGATCAAGCGCCTGGATATCTCGCCGTGCAGACCCACGGTAA
>JASHON010000015.1 GCA_030041095.1 Terriglobia bacterium | reverse complement strand
TCAAACTCCAGGCGGGGGAAAAGCTGGAGTATTTGAGAGAAGATGCTGCATACTCGATTCACGGTGGAACCTCCTTCAGTTGAGATTAATCGTGCGGCAACACAAAACCTCAACTTACCGGAGATTCCGCCTTTTTCAAAAACCTAATTTGGACAAGCCTGGGTTTGAAACCCGCCCCTACCCCAAACGCTTTCATCGCTTCACGGGTGTCGCGAAGCGACAGGACCAACTGATACGCAGGCGCCGAAGGAAAAGCCGCGGACCTCAACGGCGGAGGTCCGCGCTACAGAAAAAGTCTTTCGGGAGTTGACGTAGCGCCGGCTTCCAGCCGGCAACTCCCTTCAGCTCAACAGAGGCCGGCAACATGCCGGCGCACCGTTCGTGGCGCTGCTGACCATAATGTAGAAACTTCAAGGCCGGCAGGATGCCGGCGCTACGCCGGTGCGCATTCCGCGCAGGGACACAGATTGCGCAAGTAAGTGAAAGTATAAATACCGGTGGAATGGCCGTCATTCCAAAAAATCTGCAAAGCATAACGACCCACCACTTCCACGCGCACCGGGCGCAAGGCTGTTTTGAACATGGGCAGAGAAGCTGGCGCTGCGGGCGCAGCGCGTTCTCCCTCAGTGCCCAGGCATGTAGCGCAAGGACACTGGCTGCGCAAGGTGCTGTAGGCATAGACGCTCGAATGGCCGTCTGACCACGTGATGGCGAGCGAATCGTTGCCGGCGTCCAGCTTGATCCGCGTAGGCCTTAAGATTCCGGTTGAACCATTCATTTCACTCGATGGCGATCTCCTGGGAAGCGCTGCGCCGAGCCAACTCCACTTGTTTCGTCAGTTCCACTGCCACGTCCCGAAACGCCTTGCCATAAGGAGTGGATTCATCTTCCGCGACAGGCTGGCCGCGGTCGCTTTGCTTGCGAATATCGATGGCCAAAGGAATTTCACCCAGAAAAGGAAAATGCATTCTCGCCGCTGCGGCTCTGGCGCCGCCGTGGCCAAAGATGTCCTCCCGCGCACCGCAGTGCGGGCAGACATAACCACTCATATTCTCCACGACACCCAGAATCGGCACGCCCAGCTTTTGAAACATGGCGATGGCTTTGGAAGCGACGCCGAGGGCCACATCCTGCGGCGTTGAAACAATCACGGCGCCGGTGAGAGGAATGGTTTGAGAGAGGCTCAGTTGAATATCGCCCGTTCCGGGCGGAAGGTCCATCACCAGATAATCCAGCTCACCCCAGCGGACATCTTCCAGAAACTGGCGGATGGTTTTATGCAACATGGGTCCGCGCCAGATGACGGCTTCGTCCTGGGGCAGAAAATAGGCAATCGAGATGAGCTTGATGCCGTGCTCCACGGAGGGCTCGAGCTTGCCATCGACCACGGTAGGAGCGCTGCGGCTGCCGATGAGCGCAGGAACGCTGGGGCCGTACACATCCGTATCCATCAGACCCACTCGCGCGCCGGCGCGCCGGAGAGCGACCGCGAGATTAACGGCCACGGTGGATTTTCCGACGCCGCCTTTCCCGCTGGCTACGGCGACGGTGTTTTTCACTTGCGGAATCAGATTGGACGATGCGCCCGAGGAAGCGCCGTGGCGGGCTACCAGCCGAACCCGAACTTCGCCGGCGTTCAATCGCGCCACTTCACGGCGAACCGAATCCGCGACGACCGCGCTTGCGGGATCCGAGGAGTTCGGCAACGCCAAAGTCACCGTGACGGCGCCTTCCTCCACTTCCACATCCTTCACCCAGCCCAGGGAAACAATGTCCTTCATCTCGCCCGCAGCTTTCACGCTGGCGAGCGCCTTCATCACGTCTTGCGGGTGCAATCTCTCACTCATCCGTATTACTCCGGTTCTTCGAACACGCGCTGCTCAGGCACGACCACCACGATGCCGGTATCCGTGACGTGATATCGCTTCCGGTCCTCTTCGGAGTTGTAGCCAATCTCCGTATTCTCAGGAATCGTGATGTGCCGGTCGATGATGGCGCGGCGAATGCGGGAGTGGCGCCCAATGGAAACGTGAGAAAACAGGATGGAGCTGTCCACTTCCGAATAGCTATTGATGCGGACGTCGAAGGAAAGAACGGAATGGTAAACGCGTCCGCCTGAGATGATGGAGCCCATGGAAACAATGGAATCCACGGCAATTCCCATGCGCTTACCTTCGTCCGCAAAAACGAACTTCGCAGGAGGGTACTGGCGCTGATAGGTGCGGAGGGGCCAGTCCTGATCGTACACGTTAAAGATGGGCGAGACGGACACCAGATCCATATTGGCCTCAAAATAGGCGTCCAGCGTTCCAATATCCCGCCAGTATTTCGCTTGTTTCTTGTTCCGGTCCACAAACTCATAAGACCAGACGCGCCGTTTGTCAATCAAACGGGGAATCACATTGCGGCCGAAATCGTGCGAAGACGCCGGATCATTGGCATCCTCCATGACGGCGTCAAACAGCACGTCGCGGCTGAAACAGTAAATGCCCATGGAGGTGAGACACTCATCCGGATTGTGAGGCGAAGCCTTGGGGTTTTCCGGCTTTTCCTGCCAGCCGATGATGCGCCCGTCCGCGCCCAGCTCAGCGACGCCGAAGCGCGAGGCCTGCGCGCGGTCAAACGCGATGGTGCCGACAGTCACGTCCGCGCCAGAATCGCAATGCTGCTGGATCATCGGCCGGTAATCCATCTTATAAATGTGGTCGCCGGAAAGTATCAGAACGTACTTGCAGCGTTCCGAACCGATGGAATAGAGGTTTTGATAGATGGCGTCCGCCGTCCCCTGGTACCAACTGTCACTCACGCGCTGCATGGGCGGAAGGACTTGAACGAACTCGCCCAACTCGTGAGCGAGGATGCTCCATCCTTCCCGCAGGTGGCGATTGAGAGACAGCGCCTTGTATTGGGTGATCACAAAGATGCGGCGCAGGTCTGAATTGACGCAATTCGACAGCGTGATATCCACGATGCGGTAGATGCCGCCAAACGGAACGGCAGGTTTGGCGCGATCGCGGGTGAGGGGAAGAAGGCGCTCACCGGCGCCTCCTGCCAGCAGACACACCAGAATGTCATGAACCATGAATCAGCCCTCCCGATGCGGCATACTTTATCATAGCCAAAGGCAAGCAAAACCCGGACAGGAATAATATTGATGCCGGCATCCGGAGCCGCTCCGGGCGAGCCGCCCTTCGCCCTCTTCACCTGCGGCTCAACTCCGGATCATATTGATAACTATGCCCATTGTAGTCCAACCTGGATTGCGTCCCAGGCGTCTAATAGGATAGCCTGGAAACATGTAGCTTCATCATTCAGGATTTTGACAGAGCAGCAACTCGCGCGTGAACTGACTTGGAGGCATTCAAGATGCGACGGAGAATTCACGGAATATTCTTAGGTGCTTTGGTTCTTGGTTTTCTGGTTCCGGTGGCTCAAGCCGGGGTGATTCGCTATACGGGAAAGAAGGTGGCTCAGGGGGCGAGCGGAGCAACGCAGGTTGCCGCGAGCGGAGGCGCGGCCCTGGCGGGCGGGACCGCTTCGGCCGGACACGCCGTCACGGACGCGGCTAAGAATGGCGTCGTCGCGGCGGCCGGAGGCGTTGCCACCGCTGGCGCCGTTGCAGGAGGGGCGGTGGCCGGCGGCGTTTCAGGAACGGCCCATGCCGTCAAGGGCGCGCCGGACGCGGTCGCGGACGGAGCGCAAAGCGTTGCGCGAAAGTTCTGGCATGTTCTCTGGTAGCGAGAGCGAAGGAAGGAAAAAACAAGTTTGCCGATCTCCGCTGACGAAAAGCTGGCCGTGGACCAGCCGCAGACGGCAGAAGCCAAGCCGGCGCCAACGGTGGGAGCCCTCGCTTCAAGCACCAGCTTGAAGATTGTGGCGGGCGCCATCGTGCTCGCTTGCACTTACTATGCAAGCTCCGTGCTGATTACGTTGGTGGTTGCCGTACTGATCGCGCTGGTCTTGGATCCCGCAGTCGACCTTCTGGAGCGAGCCCATATTCCCCGCTGGCTGGGATCGCTGGCCATGGTTCTGCTGGTGCTTCTCCTCGTGGTATCGCTAGGCTATGCCGTCTACGGGCGCGCCATCCAGTTCGCCCAGCAACTCCCAACGATCGCGGCCAAGATTGGGACCTTTGTCGAACACACCGAGAACGCGCTCAGCCACTTGACGCAAAGCGCGTCTGCCCTGTCTCAGCCGCAGCCGCAGAACGGCTTGTTGCAAGTTCAGCTCCAGCAGCAACACTCGCCGTGGGAACAGTTTCTTCTTCGAGGAATGGGTTCCGTCTACGCGTTCAGTGTCACCGTGCTGCTGATTCCCTTCCTCATTTTTTTTATGCTCACGTCCAAACGGCACCTGCGCGCCGCCACCGTAAGCCTGTTCCGGGAAGAGCACCACCGCCAGATTAACGCGATCCTCGCGGCGGTCAGCGGAATGGTGCGGGAATACGTGTTCGGTAATTTTCTGGTTGCCGTGATTTCCTGGGCCCTTATCGCGCCAGGCTTTGCCCTGCTTCATCTCCACTACGCCTTCGTGCTGGCGGCAATTTCCGCGACGCTCGATCTTGCTCCTTACATCGGCATCGCACTGGCAATTCTGCCGCCGCTTCTGGTGGCGCTCGTGCAATTCAATACGGCAACACCCATCATCGTCATCGCAATCATCGTTTCCGCAGTTCATTTATTGTCCGTGAATTTTCTCACTCCCAAACTCGTGGGAGGCCGTGTTCGCCTGAGCGCACTTTCCGTGACCATCGCCATGATGCTTTGGGGATGGTTATGGGGCGCCATGGGCCTGGTGCTTGCCGTTCCCCTTACGGCCGCCTTGAAAGCGGTCTGCGACAACGTCCCCGCGCTGGAACCCATTGGATACTGGCTGGGAGACGGAGAGTTCAGAGACGGCCGAAGGCCGTAGCGCCGGGGTGGAATCCGGGGCATGACCGGGCGCGAGGGTTTTATGGAACTTGTCGAAATCTCCGATTATTCAACTTCGGGCTGGACCCTTAAGGAAGAGGCAGACGGACGCGCGCGCTTTTACTGCGAAAAGCTGGAAGAGGGAAACATTTTATTCTTCCGCCAGCCGCCTTTTCCGCTGTCTGACGAGCACAAGCAGTTTTTGCTTGGCGTCAGGCAGCCCAATACCGCGCATCACAAGAACGTTTCCTATAAACCCGGCCGCAGGCGCGTCCTGGGATTCGAGCGTGGCGCCGTCGATGCGGAGAAACTGCTCGAAGTGATGGACTCCTATTCGCAAAACGTCATTCGCTTTGCGGCCGATTTCCTTCGCCCTTACGGGAGACGCTGGCAGGTGGATTTTGCAAGCTTCCGGCCCATTGAGGAAGATGGAAGGACTTTGCCGGTTCGGAAGCGAAACGACCTGCTGCACGTCGATTCTTTTCCCACGCGGCCGTCGAACGGAAGCCGCATTCTGCGGGTGTTCACCAACCTCAATCCCAACCAGGCCAGAGTGTGGCAAACGACGCATCCTTTTGAGATGTGGGCGCGGAAATACGCGGATGCTGCCGGCTTGCCGAGTCTCGTGCGCCGGAACCGGTCTTTTCTGCGGCCCGCGCGGCGGCGTTTGCTCCGCGCGACGCGCGCCGTGGGGATCCCGTTGGTGGATCGCCCGCCTTACGACGAGTTTATGCTTCACTTTCACCACTTCCTGAAAGCCAACCAGGAATTTCAGGCAGAGTGCCCTAAATCGAGATGGGAATTTCCGCCGAACTCCACCTGGCTCGTGTTTACGGATTTAGTTCCGCATGCCGTGCTTTCAGGACGGTATGCCCTGGAGCAAACATTCCTGGTTTCGCGTGAGGCGATGCTGCTGCCGGAGAAAGCTCCTTTCCGCGTGCTCGAGGAATTAGCCGGGGCGCGGCTTACAGACTAACGCATGCGGAAAGAAGGGCATGGAAGAAACGGCTGACGAGCCGGCTCAACACCCGCAAATAGCACTTGATGCTTTGAGAAAGGTACATTCACGATGAAGCGATCCGGAACCATGCTCGTGCTAATGATGACGTTCGTTGGCTGCTCAATGCTGCAAGGCGCAGACCACCTGCGCCTTAACCCTACGCTGAACTTCAGGAAGAACGGCCACCAAGGCCAACTGATTTTCGGCGACCACCTCGAAGACGGTGCGGCTGCCGGAAAAGTTAATTACATCGTCTTCTTCGCCGAATTCTGTTACAACGCCAAGCGGCAAGCCCGCCGGACCGTGGAGTTGTATCAGCAGTTTCACAATCACGTTCATTTCGTCATCGTCGATTTCGAGTACGGCTGGTCAGCCGCACAAAACGTGCTGGTGAACAAATACTTCTCCGGTAACATTCCTCAAATTGTGATCGTAGACAGCAAAGGCAGGCCCGTGTTTAATTACATCGGGGAAGCACGCCTGGCCACGCTTCGCGCATGGCTTAACGCAGCGCTCACCTACCCGCAGCAGCTTGCCGAAGTGGATCACCCGATGGATAACCCGGGCGAGGCGGCAACACGGGAAATAACGCACAACCCCTTCGAAATCCTCCGCGAGCGGCTGGGCGGCCGCAACACGTCTTATTGAACGCCGGCGGTCAGCTTCGCCAGCGGAGGGTGACGGGACCGGGTATGGGGTGCTTCATGGGTTCGCCGGTGCGGCGGGCAAGTTGGTAGGCTTGCTTGAGCTCGAAGTACCATTTTGCGGGACGGTCTGCATCTTCAATCAGAATCAGATTCGGATGGTATCTGAGTCCTTCCGCTTGCTTCTCCATCGTCCTCCGGTCTTGCTCGATGAACCGTCGGGCGAAAAAACGGAAAATTGAAACCATGAACGGCACCCTGCGGAACAGGTTCCAAGCTGCGCAGAAGTCCAGGCGGCAGTGAAGGGAATCAATGGGAGTGACGGTCGCCCGGCTGGAGAACCAGAAGTCACCGCAGTGAATCTGCTCGAAGCGCATGTTGGGCAACACGAACTCGATGGTGGTCTTCACCGGCTGACCATAGACGCCGAGCAATTTGTAGGCGGCGCTGTTCGCAGAAGGCGCGTGGGGCAGAATGCGGAAGCCGTTCGGAATGGGTTCGAACACCTTCTCTTTGCGCTGAATGCTGCGGCGGCTGCGCCACCACCATGCCTGGTGGACAAAAGGTCCGTGGGCCGGGTCCATGAGGCCGATGATGCCATGATCCACGTGGACGGGTAGCTCCGCTTCCAGGTGAGTGAGGCGGTAGCGGGAACTGAATACCGGCAGGCGCGGCGCCGGCGGCGGATCCGCCCGGTTACCCGCTTCAGGAATGTGAACCCAGATATAGCCGTCCTGCTCTTCACAGTGAAAGTGGCCGGCAAAAATGCGATCCACTTTCAGCTTGTCACCGGGTACCCAGGAGGGAATACTCCGGCATTGGCCGTTAGACGTGTCAAACTGCCAGCCGTGATAAGAACATTCGAGCACGTTGCCGTCGACGCGCCCGCAGGAGAGAGGCATGCCCCGGTGGGGACAGGCGTCTCGCATGGCAAAGACGCGGCCGTCTGCGTCCCGGCCTACCACGATCGGGATGCCGAGAAGCATGGTGGCGCGTGTTCGCTTCCGCGGAACGAGCGAACCGAGCGCCGCAGGATACCAGAACCCGCGCAGCATGCCGTCATCGGCCGATTCGCTTTGTTCTAAGCTTTCGTCACTCACAGGTGAAAACACCGGGCCTTGCGTGGTCTCGAAAAGTGGAAGCTTCGGTACGCCTGTATCAAGGCATGACTTCAGTCATGCCGACTCGGGTCCGCCCGATGGCCAGGCTTTAGGCCCTCCGGCTTTTTGTTTGGCCAATTACGTGTTGGCCTTGACATCAGCAGGGGCTAAAGCCCTCTTTCCTTCTCCATCCTTGCGGCATGACTGAAGTCATGCCCTGTCTTGAAAATTGAGTAGGGGCGGGTTTGAAACCCAGGGCTGTCCAAATTAGCTTCGGGCCAGCAAACCGCTTGTTGATTCTATTGAACAAACTTCGCCCCTGAAGGCTGGTTTGAAAACCAGGTTCCCCCGGCGGCGGAGGGGAACGGGTCGGCAGGGGCACGGAATTTTT